>NZ_JBWGIG010000007.1:0-232959 GCF_056312595.1 Pseudomonas sp. GYB4201
GCGGGTCCCCTCCCTCCGGCGTCGCCCAAGCGGCCGACGGCCCGGAATAGAAGCGCCTCCGGTTCCGTCTTCCCCGGCTACGCCGTGGACCGCTTGGCCAACGCCTCCAGTCGGCCCTGGCGCTTTACGGGGCACACAATCAAGATCAACGGCCGCACGGGATCAAGATCAACAGCAGTCGGTGTAATCCAAGGGTAGCGAAGCGCTGCAGGCGAAATGCTGGCCCCCAAGGCTTTTACTTCCCGCCAAAATCACTTCAATTTCAGGTGCTTGGGGCAGGGATTAAATGCGCAATGTAATGATTACGCTTGCAGGGGTTGCACTCACCGGGGCCACGCTGTGCGCCCAGGCCCGGGACCTTCGGCCCGATGACCGCTACATGTGCGCCTGGGGCGCCGGCACCGCGGCGCGCGCCCAGGAGCTGAAGCTGGCCGGGGTGTCGCGCTACGCCGCGCGGGAAAAGATCCACACCATGAAATTCAGCAAGGGCTGGATGCGCATGCTGGCCCTGGGCATCACCGAGCAGACCTACGACAACGCCACCCGCGCCAGGCCGGCGGTGGTGCACGACACCTTCTACGAAGGCTGCCTGCACTACAAGCTGGCGCGCAAGTAGGGCCGATCGCGCCTATCCTTGGCCATTCAGCCAAGGCAGAGGTGAATTATGACCGATCATTCCAATTCCCTGATCGACACGGCCCGGGCGTTGATGGCGGCAGGCAAGGGCTTGCTGGCCATGGACGAGAGCCTGGGCACCTGCAACCGCCGGTTCGCGCCCCTGGGCATCGCCCAGACCGAGGAGAACCGCCGGCGTTACCGCGAACTGCTGGTGACCACCCCGCAGCTGGCGCAGCACATCAGCGGCGCCATCCTCTTCGAGGAAACCCTGTACCAGCACGCCAAGGACGGCACGCCCTTCGTCGATATCCTCAAGGCCGCCGGCATTGTCGTCGGCATCAAGGTGGACGCCGGGGCGCAGCCGCTGGCCGGTTTCCCCGGCGAGCGCATCACCGAAGGCCTGGACGGCCTGCGCGAGCGCCTGCAGCACTACGCCAGCCAAGGCGCGCGGTTCGCCAAATGGCGCGCGGTGCTGAGCATCGAGGACCAGCTGCCGAGCCGCACCGCCATCGAGGCCAACGCCCACGGCCTGGCGCGCTATGCCGCGCTGTGCCAGGAGGCCGGCGTGGTGCCCATTGTCGAGCCGGAAGTGCTGATGGACGGCGACCACGACCTGGCGCGATGCCAGGCGGTGACCCGCGAGGTGCTGGACACGGTGTTCGCACAGTTGCACCGCCATGGCGTGCTGCTGGAGGGCATGTTGCT
Organism: Pseudomonas sp. GYB4201; assembly: GCF_056312595.1. Taxonomy (NCBI): domain Bacteria; kingdom Pseudomonadati; phylum Pseudomonadota; class Gammaproteobacteria; order Pseudomonadales; family Pseudomonadaceae; genus Pseudomonas; species Pseudomonas sp. GYB4201. The sequence goes on from NZ_JBWGIG010000007.1 coordinate 1,324, forward strand.
CAAACCCAACATGGTGCTCCCGGGCGAGGGCGCCCCGCAGGTGTCGGTGCAGGCCGTGGCCCAGGCCACCGTCGAGACGCTGCGGCGCGCGGTGCCGGCGGCGGTGGGCGGCATTGCCTTCCTGTCGGGCGGGCAGTCGTCGGCGCTGGCCACCGAACACCTCAATGCCATGCACCAGGGCGCGCCCTTGCCGTGGCCGCTGACCTTCTCCTACGGCCGCGCCTTGCAGGACGATGCCCTGCGCCTGTGGGCCGGCGACGACGCCAATGTGCAACGCGCGCAGCAGGCGCTGCTGTTGCGCGCCCGCTGCAACGGCGCCGCCGCCCAGGGCCAGTACCGCCCGGCCATGGAAGGCTGATTACTCGGGCGGGTCGTTGCGGGTTTCGACCGACCAGTACACCGAGCGCTGGTAGTGGGTGTACAGCACCGTCTCATGCTCGCGGCTCAGCGGCGCCGTCTCGTCATAGGGCGGCGACGCCTGCACCGTGGCGCGGTCGATGTCGAGGAGTACTTTTTGCTCGTGCCAGGAAATCTTGTCGATCCATTCCGGGGCGATCAGCACCTTGTGGCCCACCCACCAGTTGCTGGTGTTGATGACCAGGTACTGCACCGCCCAGGACTCCTCGTTCACCAGCAGCGTGGCGACGTGGCCGATGTCGCCGTCACTGGCGTGGATATGGTAGCCACTGACTTCTTCGCCGCTGCGCAGGCGCACGTCGTCCTTGGCTTCACGCGGCGCGACGGCGGGTTCGATGGCCGTGTCCCAGACCCCGCCCGTGCCCCAGTAGAAGGGCAGGCCGTAATAGTCCAGGTGGTCCATTTCGTGCTGGCGCGAAACGGGCCTGGCGGTGTCGATGTCCGGGCTGGCCTTGACCTGCTCGCGGGTGATATTGACGCTGAGGCGGTAGTTGCTCCAGTCGCACTGCTGGATGGAGGCGGGGGCGATCAGCACTTTGCGGCTGGCCAGCCACGAGCCGGTTTCCACCACCAGGTAGCGGACCACCCAGGTGGCGTCGTCGAAATAAACGTCCTTGACCTTGCCGATGTCACCGTCGGTGGCACCCAGGGTGTAGTGTTCCAGGTCGTGCAGGTTTCTTAACATGGGGAATGTCCTGTCGCAGGGGGCAGTACAAGAGTAGGCCCTGCCCCCGAGCACAAGTTCCCGGCCTGACGGGCGTCAGGCCTGGGCGACGTCCACCCATTGCGCGTTCACCAGCGTGGCCATGCGCTGGGGGCACAGGCGCACTGCGGCATTGGTGGCGCCGCCGGCCGGCAGCACTTCGGCAAAGGCCTGCAGCGACACGTCGCAGTACACCGCCACGGCCGCCGGCAAGCCGAACGGACACACGCCGCCCACCGGGTGGCTGGTGTGTGCCTGCACCTCGGTAGCGTCGAGCATCTTGGCCTTGACCCCGAACCGCGCCTTGAACTTCTTGTTGTCCAAGCGCGCGTCACCGCGGGTGACGATCAGAATCACCTGGTCATTGACCCGCAACGACAGCGACTTGGCGATCTGCCCCGGCTCGACGTTGTGCGCGCTGGCGGCCAGGGCCACGGTGGCGGTGCTTTCGGCCAACTCAATGACCGAGAGGTCCGGGGCGTTCGCCGCCAGGAAGGATTTGACGGTTTCCAGACTCATTGCTGCTCCTTGGTTCGCGGGCCAAAACGGTCCATACCTTACCATAGCGCTGCAGCACCGGGGTCAGCCGGGGCACTGTGGCTGCGGGCTCCGGCACCGTTTCACCCTCCATGGCCCGGCGCAGCTTGTCGCTGTCCAACGCGCCCACCCATTTGGCGATGGCCAGGGTGCCGACGCCATTGCCGATGGTGTTGGTGATGGCCCGCGCTTCCGACATGAAGCGGTCCACGCCCAGCAACAGCACCATGCCCGACACCGGGATGGTGCCCAGCGAGGCCAGGGTGGCCGCCAGGATGATGAAGCCCGAGCCACTGACGCCCGCCGAGCCCTTGGAGGTGAACATCAGCACCGCCAGCACGATCAGCTGGTCGCTCAGGCTCAACGGCGTGTTGGTGGCCTGGGCAATGAAGATCGCCGCGATGGTGTAGTAGATCGCCTGGCCATCGGGGTTGAAGCTCAGCCCCGCCGGAATCATCATGCCGGCGACCGGCTTGGAGCAGCCGGCCTGCTCCATGCGCGTGATCATGCGCGGCAGCACCGATTCGGAGCTGCTGGTGCCCAGCACCGTGAACAGCTCTTCCTTGATGAAGCGCAGGAACTTCCACAGGCTGAAGCCGGTGTAGCGGCAGATCGGCCCCAGCACCAACACCACGAACAAGATGCAGGTCAGGTACACGCAGGCCATCAGCTTGCCCAGGGCGAACATCGAGCCGAAGCCGTACTTGCCGATGGTGAAGGCAATGGCGCCGAACGCGCCGATGGGCGCCAGGCGCATGACCATGTTGACGATGTTGAACATGCCCTTCATCAGGCTGTCGACCACGTCGATGAACACCTTGGCGCGCGGCCCGGCGTTGGCCAGGGCCACCCCCAGCAGAATCGAGAACATCAGGATCTGCAGGACGTTGCCCTTGGCGAAGGCGTCGACGATGGTGTCGGGGATAATGCCCAGCAGGAAGTCCATGAACGAGGCGTGGGGCGCCGCCGCGGTGTAGGTGGCGATGCTGGAGGTGTCCAGCGCCTTGGGGTCGATGTTCATGCCGGCGCCCGGCTTGAACAGGTTCACCACGATCAGCCCCAGGCCCAGCGCCAGGGTCGAGACCACCTCGAAGTACAGCAGGGCGCGCACGCCCACGCGGCCCAGTTCCTTCATGTTCTCCATGCGCGCGATGCCGCTGACCACGGTGAGGAAGATCACCGGGGCCAGCAGCATCTTGATCAGTTTGATGAAGCCGTCGCCGATGGGCTTGAGCGCAGCCCCCGTGTCGGGCCACAGCACGCCCACCAGGGCGCCGAGGGCTACAGCGATGAGTACCTGTACATAGAGTTTGCCGAATATGCGTTTCATGACGGACCCTGATTCTTGTTGTTGTCAGGCGCCGCCCCGGCGCGGGCGCGGTGATCCGCGCAGCGCCGGGGAAATCAGCGCTGCAGCAGTTCGATCACCGCGGCGGTTACCTGGCGGGTGGTGGCGGTGCCGCCCAGGTCAGGGGTGTGCACGCCGGCTTCGGTGACGGCCTCGATGGCGGCCATCAGCTGCCGCGCCGCGGCGACCTCCCCCAGGTGTTCGAGCATCATGGCGGCGGTCCAGAAGGTGGCGATGGGGTTGGCCACGCCCTTGCCGGTAATGTCGAAGGCCGAGCCGTGGATGGGTTCGAACATCGACGGGAAGCGCCGGGTGGGGTTGAGGTTGGCGGTAGGGGCTATGCCCAGGCTACCGGACAGCGCCGCGGCCAGGTCGGAAAGAATGTCGGCGTGCAGGTTGGTGGCCACGATCACGTCCAGGCTGGCGGGCTTGAGCACCATGCGCGTGGTGAGCGCGTCCACCAGCTCCTTGTCGGTGACCACGTCGGGGAAGTCCTTGGCCACTTCGTGGAAGATCTCGTCCCACAGCACCATGCCGTGGCGCTGGGCGTTGGACTTGGTCACCAGAGTCAGGTGCTTGCGCGGCCGGGTGCGTGCCAGTTCGAAGGCGAAGCGGTGGATGCGCTCGACGCCGGCGCGGGTGAACACCGAGACCTCGGTGGCCACCTCTTCCGGCAGCCCGCGGTGCACGCGGCCACCGTTGCCGGAGTATTCGCCCTCGGAGTTTTCGCGAATCACCACCCAGTCGATTTCGTGGCCGTTGTGCAGCGGGCTCTTCACCCCGGGCAGCACGCGGGCCGGGCGCACGTTGGCGTATTGGTCGAAGCCCTGGCAGATGGGCAGGCGCAGGCCCCACAGGGACACGTGGTCGGGCACGTTCAGCGCGCCCACGGCGCCGAAGAAGATCGCGTCGAAGGTTTTCAGTTCCGCCAGGCCGCCTTCGGGGATGTAGTGGCCGCGCTTGAGAAAGCTCTCGGAATTCCAGTCGAAGTGCTTGAACTGCAGGGCAAAGGTGCCGCTGCGACGGGCCAGGGCGTTGAGGACTTCGACGCCGGCCTCGATCACTTCCACGCCAATGCCGTCACCAGGCACGGCAGCAATGTTGTAGGTCTTCATGGCTCTCTCCAGGGGCTGTTGTTGTGCGCCGGCACTGGGCTGCGGCGGGTGACTGGAGTATATGTAGTGAGCCAAAGCCATTGGTTAACCACAAATCACTACATCATTAACCTGGAGTTATGAATGAACCAGGCCCAGGACCTGTCCTTTTTCCATCTCTTGGCCAAGCAGGGCAGCCTGGTGGCCACCGCGCGCGAGCTGGGCGTGACGCCACCGGCGGTGAGCAAGCGCCTGGCGGCACTGGAAGCGCGGCTAGGCGTGCGCCTGGTCAACCGCACCACCCGTTCCATGAGCCTGACCCCGGAGGGCGAGCTGTATTTCGCCCACGTGGCGCGCATCCTCGCGCAGATCGACGAGGCCGAGCAGCTGGTCAGCAGCAGCCGCGCCACGCCCAAGGGCCTGATCCGGGTGAACGCCTCGCTGGGCTTTGGCCGCCGCCACATCGGCCCGGCGCTGGCGGCGTTCTTCAGCCACTACCCGGAGGTGGAGATCCAGCTGGAGATCAGCGACCACCCGCTGGACCTGGCCACCCACGGCTTCGACCTGGGCATTCGCTTCGGCAGCCTGCCGGACGCCGCGCTGCACGCCCGCAAGATCGCCTCCAACCGGCGCCTGCTGTGCGCCTCGCCGCTGTACCTGGAGAAGCACGGCACGCCTGTGAAGCTTGCGGACCTGGCCCGCCACAACTGCATTTTCATTCGGCAGAACGAATCACCCTACGGCGTGTGGAGCTTCAACCACGGCGGCCGCACCGAGAACGTCAAGGTGCACGGCGCCCTGGGCTGCAATGACGGCGAGGTGGCGTTGAACTGGGCGCTGGAAGGCTACGGCATTCTGCTGCGCGCCGAGTGGGACATCGCCCGCTACGTGCGCAGCGGGCGGCTGCGGTTGGTGCTGGAAGACCAGACCCCGACCCGCGCCGACGTCTACGCCGTGTACCCCCAGCAGCTGCACCTGTCGGCGCGGGTGCGGCGCCTGATCGACTTCCTGATCGAGCGCTTCCGCCATATCGATGGCGTGTGATCAGCCGCGCTTGCCAATCCGGCTGATGCTCACGCACATCGCCAGCCCGGACGCCACCGCGGCCACTGCCAGGGCCATGTGCATGGCCCGCGCTTCCAGCACCGCGGCATCGGCCAGCGCCTGGCCCGCCGCCGGGTGCCCCAGGTACGCCGCCAGCACCACGGCCACCAATGCCGCGCCCAGGCACTGGCCGAAGGTGCGGGCGATGGCCAGCACCCCGGAGGCGTTGCCGCTGCGCTCACGCGGGACGTTGGCGAGCATCTCGCGGTTGTTGGGGCTCTGGAAGAAGCCGAAGCCCACGCCGCACAGGCATTCGCGCCAGAGAATGCCGAACGTGCCGGCATCGGCCGGCAGCAACGCCATCAGCACCAGCCCCAGGGTCAGCAGGCCCAGGCCGATGGTCGACAGCACCGCGGGCGGATGGCGGTCCGCCAGGCGCCCGGCCTGGGGCGCGGCCAGGATAATGCCCACCGGCCAGGCGGTGAACAGCAGCGCCGCGCCCAGCACGTCGTAGCCGTAGGCGTTCTGGAACAGGAACGGCAGCGACAGGATGGCAATGCCCTGGCTGACGAACGCCGTCAGCGACGTCAGGGCCGCGAGGGAAAAGCGCAGGTACTTGAAGATTTCCAGGGGCAGCAAGGGCACCGGCGCGCGGCGTTGGCGCCAGATAAACGCAGCGCCTGCAGCCACCATCAACAGTGAGTAAGCGCCAGCCTCGCTGGCAGCCGCCGCGCCAGTGGCCATGATCGCCGCGCCCATGGTCACGGCCGACAGCACGGCGCCGAGGTAGTCGAAGGGCTCACCGCTGCTGGCACGCTGCCCGGGCACATAGCGCCAGCCCAACAGCGCGGCGGCGATGCCCAGCGGCAGGTTGATCGCGAACAGCCAGGGCCAGCTGGCCAGCCACAGCACGGCGCCGCCGAACGCTGGGCCCACGGCGGTGGCCAGGGCCACCAGCAGGGCGTTCAGGCCCAGGGTACGGCCCAGCAGGCGGGTGGGAAACACCGTGCGGTAGATGGCCGGGCCGATGCTCAGCGTGGCGGCACCGCCCACGCCCTGGACCACGCGCATGGCCACCAGCACGTCCAGCGACGGCGCCAGCGCGCAGCCCAGCGACGCCAGGGTGAACAGGCTGACGCCGCCCACGAACAGGCGGCGAAAGCCGATGCGCGTGGCCAGCGAGGAAAAAATCATCAGCGTCATGGCGGCCGCCAGCAGGTAGCCGTTGGCAACCCAGATGGTGGTGGCGGCGGGTACGTTGAAGGCATGGGCCATGGAGGGCAGGGCGATGTTCACCACCGTGCCGTCGATCACGGCCATGGCGGTGGCCGTCATGATCGCCACCATCGCCAGGCGTCGTTGGGCGCCGGGCAGGCCGTCGTCGTTGGGTAGATCCTGGAACAGCGACATGCAGATCCCTTGCAAAAGGAGGAGGGCAAGGAGGATAAGCCAGACGGGCGGCGCGCGGGAAGGGCGGACGCCGCCTGCGGCAGCTGCTACAGAGGCCAGCGGCCGCACGCCACGTCAGGTACGTAGCAGTGGCCGAAGGCCGCGTCAGGGTTTACCGATAACGCTCGAGCCAATGGGCGTAAGGCGCTGGCAGGGTCCACGAAGCCTTGTCCACGCCCAGTTCCTTGGCCGCAAAGTACGACCAGTGCGGGTCGGCCAGGTGGGCACGGCCCACCGACACCAGGTCCAGCTGGCCGGCGCTGACGGCGTCATGGGCCAGTTGCGGGGTGCCAAAGCCCCACGCCGAGGTCACCGGCAGGTCGGCCTCGCGGCGCACGCGCTCGGCGATCGGGCCGAGGAACGCCGGGCCCCACGGGATGTTGGTCTCGGCGATGGTGAAGCCGACGCTGACGCTCAGCAGGTCCAGGCCACCGGCCTTGAAGCGGCGCGCCAGTTCGATGGACTCGGCCAGGGTCTGCTCGTCGCGGCCGTCGTATTCGATCACGCCGAAACGGGCGGTCAGCGGCAGGTGCTCCGGCCACACTTCGCGCACCGCGGCCAGGGTTTCCAGGAGGAAGCGGCTGCGGTTGTCGAAGCTGCCGCCGTAGGCGTCGGTGCGCTGGTTGGCGTGTTCGGAGAAGAAGCTCTGGCCCAGGTAGCCGTGGGCGAAGTGCAGCTCGATCCATTCAAAACCGGCGTCACGGGCGCGGCGTGCGGCGTCGACGAAGTTCTGCTTGACCCGGGCGATGTCGTCCAGGGTCATGGCGCGCGGCACTTTCGGCAGGTGGTGGCCGAAGGCGATGGCCGACGGCGCGATGGTGTCCCAGCCGTTGGGCTCGCCAGCGGCGATATGGTCGTCACCTTCCCACGGGCGGTTGGCGCTGGCCTTGCGGCCGGCGTGGGCGATCTGGATGCCCGGCACCGAGCCTGCGGCCTTGATGGCCTGCACCACGGGCACGAACGCCTGGGCCTGCTCGTCGTTCCAGATGCCGGCGCAGCCCGGGGTAATGCGGCCTTCGGGGGCCACGGCGGTGGCTTCGACCACCACCAGGCCGGCGCCGCCACGGGCCAGGCCCGCCAGGTGCACGTGGTGCCAGTCGTTGATCAGGCCGTCGGTGGCCATGTATTGGCACATGGGCGGGATGGCGATGCGGTTGCGCAGCGTCACGTCCTTCAGGGTGAAGGGTTGGAACAATGCAGACATGGGAAAACTCCAGGAGATAGCTATTTTCGCTTGTTCGATCATAATCGAACTATGGCAATTTATGGAAGCCTCGATATCATGTGCGCCATGCGAGCCTATACCCACCCCAATCCCGAAGACTTCACCCTCGAGCGGCTGTTGTACGCCTTGAGCGACCCCGTGCGCATGGACATCGTCCGGCACCTGGCCGGCGTGCCCGAAGCCACCTGCGGCGAACTGGACGGCGGGCGGCCGAAATCGAGCATGTCCCACCATTTCCGCGTGTTGCGCGAGGCAGGGCTGGTGCAGACCCGCAACGTCGGCACCACGCACATGAACTCGCTGCGCAGCGAGGCGCTGGAGAGCCGCTACCCGGGGTTGCTGGCCAATATTCTGTCGCACCGCTAGCCCTGTTTTATATTCCTGAAAAATATAAACAAATAATATTATATTCCTTTTGGTTTTTTAGCCTTACTGCAAGACTTCCGGTGCAGGCACTTTGCCTATCTGCCCCTACAGGAAGTCGAGCCAATGAAAAAACTTACGGCCCTTGCGGCCCTGTCCCTGGCGTTGCTTTCCGGTATCGCCCACGCCGACCGTCTTGAAGACATCAAGAAAGCCGGGGTGCTGCGCGTCGCCGCCTTCGACAGCAACCCACCGTTCGGCTTCATCGACACCAAGACCAAGCAGCTCGCCGGCCTGGACGTGGACTACGCCAAGGCCATCGCCGCCAAGCTGGGCGTGAAGCTGGAACTGCAGCCCACCAACCCGGCCAACCGCGTGCCGCTGCTGGTGGCCAACAAGGTCGACCTGGTGCTGGCCAACTTCACCATCACCAAGGAACGCGCCGAGCAGGTCAACTTCAGCACCCCGTACTTCGCCTCGGGCCAGCAATTCATCGTCAAGAAGGGCACGCTCAAGAACGAGAGCGACCTCAACACCTGGCGCGTGGGCGTCGACAAGGGCACCACCAACGAAGGCGTGCTGCGCGAGAAATTCCCCGGCGCCAAGGTAGTGGCCTACGACGACACGCCGTTCGCCTTTACCGCGCTGCGCAACGGCAACGTCCAGGCCATCACCCAGGACGGCCCGAAGCTGATCGGCCTGCTGGCCAACGTGCCGGACCGCGACAAATATGAAGTGCCACCTTTCACCATCTCCGACGACCTGATCGGCGTGGGCCTGCCCAAGGGCGAGACCGCCCTGACCAACTTCGTCAACGACACCCTGGTAGCGCTGGAGAAAGACGGCCAGGCCCAGAAGATCTACGACACCTGGTTCGGCCCGACCACCAACACGCCGCTGGCGCGCCTGTTCAAGATCGGCGACAAGGGCTGATCCCGCCCTTGTGACTGCACATGGCATGCGCCTGCCCGGGCGCGTGCCTGGTTTCGTTTGACCTGGATACGCGCCTACATGTTTGGTGAATTGCTTGCCCCCCGCTATTTGCAGTGGCTGGCCGACGGCTTCCTGCTGACCCTGGGCCTGTCAGTGCTGGTGTGCCTGGTGGCCACGGTGCTGGGCGCCTTGCTGTACCTGGCGCGCAGTGCGCCGTCGCGGCTGCTGGCGTGGCCGGCGCGGGCCTACCTGCTGGTGATCCGCAACACGCCGCTGCTGGTGCAGTTGTTCTTCTGGTATTTCGGTGTCACCGCGTTGCTGCCCGACAGCCTGGTGACCTGGCTCAACACCCCGCGCAGCCTGGCCCTGGGGCCGCTGACAGTGGAGTGGCCATCGTTTGAATTCATCGCCGGCTTCTGGGGTTTGACCCTGTACACCACCGCCTTCGTCGCCGAAGAGCTGCGCGCCGGCATCGACTCGGTGCGCAAGGAACAGCGCGCCGCCGGCCTGGCCCTGGGCCTGCGCCCGGCGCAGGTATGGCTGCACGTGGTGCTGCCCCAGGGTTTGCGCACGGCCCTGGGCCCGCTGCTGGGCCAGTACATGAACGCGGTGAAGAACTCGTCGCTGACCATGGCCATTGGCCTGGCTGAACTGTCCTACACCTCGCGGCAGGTGGAGACCGAGACCTTCAAGACCTTTCAGGCGTTCGGCTACGCAACCTTGCTGTACATCCTCACCATCGCCCTGATCGAAGCGGCAGGGCAGTTGATCCAACACAGTCGGCGCTACCGCCGGGGAGTGGCCTGAGCCATGGACTTTTCCGTCATCGTCGACAACCTCGGCTATTTCATGTGGGGCGCCTACCCCGACGGCCCCTTGGGTGGCGCGGCGCTGACCCTGCTGCTGAGCCTGCTGTCGGGCATCGCCGCCGGCGTGCTGGGGCTGATGGGCGGCATTGCCCTGGTGACCAGCCGCGGCTGGCTGCGCTGGGTGTTGGTGGGCGTGCTGGGTTTCCTGCGGGCGATTCCGGTGCTGATGCTGATGTTCTGGAGCTATTTCCTGCTGCCGATTCTGTTCCACGTCAACGTGCCGGCTTTGGCCACGGTGGTGTGCGCGCTGTCGCTGATCGGCGGCGCGTACCTGTCGCACTCGGTGGCGGCGGGCATCAACAGCCTGCCGGCCGGCCAATGGGCCGCGGCCAGGGCGCTGGGGCTGCGGCCGGCGCAGGTGTTGTGGCTGGTAATATTGCCCCAGGCCCTGCCGCTGATGCTGCCTTCGTTCCTCAACCAGTGGGTGTCGCTGATCAAGGACACGTCGCTGGCGTACGTGATCGGGGTAGGGGAGCTGTCCTATGAAGCCACGCAGGTGAGCAACCGGGTGATGGTGCACCCGGTGGAGATCTTCCTGTTCGTGGCGTTGGTCTATTTCGTGCTGTGCAGCGCGCTGCAACTGGCGGCCAGCCGGGTGGCCCGGCGTGGCGCCAGTGCCGCCCCGTAGCAGCCTGGCGGCAGCGGCTACGGGTTTTATGTGGGGCTGGAAATAATTAGACACAAAGGGCAGCGACAGCCCCTTCCTATCACGTATTTTTCACATCGGCTGGCGTACTTTGAAAGTGCTCCAGATGCTTTGCCAGGCCAGCTTTCCCCCATCGCCCGCCTGGCGTGCACAGAGCGCAGTCGGTATCACACACTTGCCCCAGCAGCACCCGGGTGGCAGCCCAGGAAGGGTCGCTGACTGGGGCAAGGGTGCCCTAGCTGAGCCAGGTCGTTACTACCCGCCGGTCCAGCTCTTCCCAGTCCGCCATCCCCAGCACCCGCACCGTGTTCAACCCACGCAAGTACCCGCGCAACTGATTGGCCACCGCCCGCTGGGTGTCCGGGTCGGCAGGGTTCGCGCGCAGCACGTCTTCGTACTCGATCAGGTAATCGGCCACGCGCTCCTTGAACTCGGGTAGCACGGCGGCGCGAATCAGGTCGAACGTTCGCATGCAACATCCTTTTTTCGTTGTCATTGGACTGTCGGCCAGTCTGCACGCGCTATTGCCTCGGGATCAAGCGCCTTGAGCGGGGGTGGCCAGGGCAAGATGAAACTTGTCGGTTTTGTGACACTGGTTTATTGACGCAGGGGGGCATGATGGCAAAATGCTCACCCGCGCGGCGCCCCAAGCCCGCGAATCTGGAAAAAGTGTCGCCTGGACACTTTGCTTTTTGACCAAGGAAGTTACCCATGAAGTTCGCAAAAACCCTGGCCCTGGCCGTTTCGCTCACCCTGGGCGGCTGCGCCAGCTTTACCAAGGACGAAGTGGCGCCAGTGACGATGCCGTCCATGGCCAGCTACGCCAACAAACCCAACGTGTTCGTGGATTTCGATTTCTACCAGGGCACGCCAGGCAGCAGCACCGCGGTGGAAGTGCCCCAGGCGCGCAACCAGCTGCGGCCGCAACTGGAAAAGTCGCTGAACGACTCCAAGCTGTTCGGCCGGGTAACCCTGGACGAATTCAACAAGCAGCCGGGTGACTACACCCTGCACCTGAAGGTCTACAACCATCCACCAAGCGGTGGCCAGGTGGTTTGGGCGTTCCTGAGCGGTTTCACCCTGATGCTGGTGCCGGCGCTGGGCACCGACCAGTACACCATGACCCTGGAAGCGCAGGATGCGCAGGGCAAGACGTTGAGCACCGAGAGCAACCACGATGCAATCAATACCTGGATGGGGGTGTTGTTTGTGCCGCTGATGGCGAATACGCCGAAGGAGGCGGTGAGTGATACGTTTACGCGGCAGGTGAATGCGTTGCTCAAGCAGATGGTGGATCGGCAGAGTTTGAAGTATTCGGGGTTGGATGTGCGTGTTCCGCGTGCGTGAGGTGAAGTAAAAGCACAGCAAAAACACAGCAAAAACAACGCGAACCGCTGTTGATCTTGACCTTGATCCCGTGCGGCCTTTGATCTTGATTGTGTGCCCCATAAAGCGCCAGGGCCGACTGGAGGCGTTGGCCGAGCGGTCCCTGGCGTAGCCGGGGAAGACGGAACCGGAGGCGCTTCTATTCCGGGCCGTCGGCCGCTTGGGCGACGCCGGAAGGAGGGGACCCGTAGCGAAGCGGAGGGACCAAGCAGGGGCAAGCCTTTTTTGCTTACTTTTTGTGGCGTTTGACAAAAAGTGAGCCGGCGTAAGGCCGGAAAGGTGATTCTGCATCACCCTTGGTAATGGATATGTGCATGGCTTTCGAATCTCGCTTCTGAGGGATTTGGACATATCCATTTTCGCGGGGATACCACTGACCGTTTCGGCCTTACGCCGACTCCCTTTTTGGCAGTCGCCCCAAAAAGGAAGCAAAAAGGGCTTGCCCCTGCTTGGGCCCTCCGCTGCGCTACGGGTCCCCTCCTTCCGGCGCCGCTCAACGGGCAGACGGCACCCGCTATAGAAGCCTGCGGGTTACCGTCTCTTCGGCCTGCGGCGTCGGCCCTTCGGGCAGCCCGTTGATCGACGCCTCCAGTCGGCCCTGGCGCTTTACGGGGCATACAATCAAGATCACAAGCAGATCAACAGCTAGATCAACAGCTAGATCAACAGCTAGATCAACAGCTAGATCAACAGCGGCTCGAAAGCCGGATCGAGAGCTACCGCAATTACTTCTCTGCCAGCGCCTGGATGAACAGCGGGTCGCTGTACAACGCTTTGAGCAGGTCACGTACCAGAGGGTTGTAGGCATTCGCCGCGTTGGCAATGGCGATCACGCCCAGGAAGCTGCTGCTCCACTGGCTGTTCACGGTCTTGGTGGCGTCGTACTTGACCACCGAGCCGTCAAGCAGGGTGAAATGCGCGGCCAGGGTGCCGTTGCCGGTGATCATGCCGGCGGTGAGGTTGCTTTCGGTCACCACGGCAGTCAGGTGGCGCTGGGCCTGGGGATTGACCAGCCCGGCGCGAGCCAGCTCACCATTGAGCGCGGCCTGCACGTGGCCGGCAATGCTGCCGCTGGGCGAGCTGATGGGGTTCATGCGCACGAACATCGAGCCCTGGCCCGGCGCCGCGGTCACCTGGGCAGGGGTCACCGGTTGCAGAGGAGCGTGCTTCTTGAGGGTCTGGACGTTGTCGAAGTTGGGCTCGTAGGGGGTCATGGTGGCGCCACAGCCTTGCAGCAACAGGGCGAACAACGGCACCAACAATAAAGCTTTTTTCACAGCGGTTCCTTGCTTGGGGGTAGTGAGGGGGCGTGATTATCGGGGGCAGGGCGCGACAGGGCAACCATGAGTGATGGCATAACGATATCTTTCATCTTCGCAGCCGCTCCTCGCCTCGATTTGAGCTCCTGTTAATCAATGACTAATATGCAGTCATTGATTAACGGGAGGTGGGCCATGGCTACAATGACAATTCGCAACTTGGATGACCAGCTCAAGGCGCGATTGCGCGTGCAGGCCGCCATGCACGGCCGCTCCATGGAAGATGAGGCCCGGGATATCCTGCGTTCGGCGTTATGTGCCGAACCTGTCAGGGGTGCCTCGCTGGTCGATTCAATTCGTGCGCGGGTACAGGCGTTCGGTGGGGTAGAGCTTGAGCTTCCCGTTCGGGAGCCGATCGTTGACAGAGTGAATTTCGACTGATGATTCTGCTCGATACCAATGTCTTGTCCGAAACGCTTCGAGCCGCGCCAGATGAAAGGGTCTTGAAATGGTTGGCTCTGCAACCCCGTGCATCGCTGTTCACCACCACGGTGACCCGTGCGGAGCTGTTGTACGGCGCCAACGTATTACCCCAGGGGCAGCGCCGCGAGCTACTGGCGGGGGCCATCCGGGATATCTTCAATGAGGATTTCGCCGGGCGGGTCATGTGCTTCGACAATGATGCAGCAGACGCCTACGGCCAGATCGCCGCCGCTCGCAAAGCCTGCGGCAAACCCATCAGCCAATTCGATGCCATGATCGCAGCCATTGCGAAATCACGCGGCGCGACCTTGGCCACCCGCAACGTCAAGGACTTCATGGAGTGCGGTCTGGACATCATCAATCCATGGACCGCCTAACCCCGTAGCAGCTGCCGAAGGCTGCGTCCCGCACCAACGCGGTATGGCTGGTGCCTCGCGGCGCCTGTGGACGCGGCCTTGGGCCGCTGCTACGGGTGCAGGGCGCGTCACGGGGTGGTGCTTCTAGGCGGTTTTGATGCGGCGTGGCACACTGGCGCCCCGTTTTTTCATGGACTCGATTTATGCCCGCTCCCCACGTCTCGCCCGCGCTCTGGCAGGCCATCACCGACGCCGCTGGCGCCTCCTTGCTGACACCTGGCGGCCAGCGCAATTTCCTCGTAGGCGAGGGCAGCGAGACGCACATCGACGTGTTCACCGGCGCCGAGCGCGCCACCCGCGTGCGCCTGCCGCGCCGGGCCTTCGAGCAGACCCTGGGTTACCTGGCCAGCAACGGCCACCTCGACCGCCCCAATGCCATCGAGGTCAAGGCCAACCAGGACCCCGAGCGCGCCGGCCCGTTGTGCCGCGCCGCACGCCAGCGCCCCGACGGCAGCTTCGGCGCCCGGGTGGTGACCTACGTGCTGCCGATCCTGGAGTTCTGCGACGTGGTGGGCATCAACCGCACGGCGCTGCCCAGCGTTGCCTGGCTGGAGCCTTGATGCAGTAACATGGGCGCTTTTGCGGAGCAGCCCTGACGATGTTGACCTTGCAGCAATTCCTCGGATTCCTCGCAGCCGCGCTGCTGATCACCGCCACGCCCGGCCCGGACAACCTGATGGTGTTGGGCATGGGCATGTCCAAGGGCCGGCGCCAGGGCATCGCCTTCGGCCTGGGCTGCGCGTTTGGCTGCCTCAGCCACACGCTGCTGGCGGTGCTCGGCGTCAGCGCCTTGATCGCCGCGTCGCCTACCGCGTTCACCCTGTTGAAGATCGCCGGCGGCCTGTACCTGATGTGGCTGGGCTACAACGCCTGGCGCAGCTCGGGCGCGGTGAAGGTCGGCGCAGTCAAGGTCGCGGACGAGTCGCTGGCAAAGCTGTTCTCCAAGGGCTGCTTCGCCAACGCCATCAACCCCAAGGTCGTGCTGTTCTTCCTGTCGTTCCTGCCGCAGTTCGTGGTCGCCGGCAACGGCAGCGTTGGCGCCCAGGTGGCGCAGCTGGGGCTGACCTTCACCCTGCAGGCGGCGCTGCTGTTCGGCCTGCTGGGCTATTTTTCTGGCGCGCTGGGGCAGTGGCTGAACCGACGGCCCAAGGCGGGGGTGATCCTGGATCGCGTCGCGGGCACGGTGTTTATCGGGGTGGGGTTGAAGATCATGTTGACGCGCTGAGTGCTTAGGCCGCGCAATTTTCGCCGGGGGCGCTGGCGAGTGAAGAAAAAATGGTGATAATCCCCTTAAGTTAAGATTTTCTTGGGTCGCTAAAGAAAAAATGCCCGGCGACGCGAGCAATTAAGGATTTATGCCATGAACTCAGCAGGATATGCCTGGTTGCAGGAATCCCTACAGCTTTCCGCTTTTGCTGTGCGGCGGCCGGCCAGGGTCCAGCCAGTCACCCGCATCAAGCAGATCGGCCAAACCCTTGCAGTGCCGCCCACCATTGCGCCAGCAGCCGATGACCTGCTAGGCCATGTGCTCTTCGCGCTCAAGCACGAGGGGCTTGACCTTGCCATTTTGGCGCAGGCGTTGCCGCGAATTCCGGCAGCCGTGTTCGAAACGGAGCTGGAAAGGGCGCCCAACGGTATCTATATCCGCAAAGCCTGTTTTCTGCGTGAGGCTTTTAGCGCCCAGGAACTGCGCCAGCACGCTCCTGTACGAGGTGCATTCGTTCCTCTATTCGACCCGGCCCTCTACATAACCATGCCGGGCGAGCGAAACTCTCGATGGCGGGTCGAGTTCAATGGCATTGGCTCGTTGGCGTATTGCGCCACAGTCGAACGCACCCCTGAAATTGTAGCGTTGCTTGCGCACGATATTCTCGCACGGGCCCAGGATTTCATTCGAGCGCTGCCCTCGGGCATGATGGATCGAGCTATTAACTGGGCTTATCTTCATGAAACCCAGGACTCATTTGCCATCGAGAAGGAGTCACCCAGCGAGGACAAGGCGCGTAAGTTCATTCAGTTGCTGAAACAGGCACATCAGCAAATTCCGCTAAGCGAGGATTATTTGGTCCATTTGCAGAACGCGACTATTTCAAATCCGTTCGATATGGCCGCCGCGTTTCGCCATGAGCAGAACCATCTGGCGAGCGGGCTTCAGGGGGCAGCGGGAGTTACCTATGTGCCACCGGAGCCAGGACTTTGCCGGGAACTGATGCTGGAGCTGATGACGTTGGGAAACTCGTCGTCAGATCGTCTGGACCCTCTCGTAGCCGCAGGTGTCATCTCGTTCGGCTTCGTTTTCCTGCACCCCTTCATGGATGGAAACGGCCGCCTCTCCCGCTTTTTGATTCATCAGACCTTGTGCCGCGCGGGTGTGCTGAGCAATGGGTTGCTACTCCCGGTTTCAGTGGCGATGAAGCGCGAGGAGCGACTATATCTGGAGACGCTGCAGCAGTTCTCGCGCCCGGCGCGCGAGTTCTGGGATGTCCGCTGGATCGACCACGGTCAGTATTCTTTCGATTTTACCGGCGACCCCGCGATCTATCGGTTCTGGGATGCAACCCCTGGGGTCAAGTTCACCTTGGAAATGGCCAAGCGGGCGCTGGAGGTCGAACTTCGCGAAGAGACTATTTTCCTGGAAAACTATGATGCCGCCGTCAAGGCCGTAAACGAGGCCTACGACGTGCGCGGCAGCGACTTGGCCAACCTTGTGATGATGTGCCTATCCAACAATGGCGTGGTTTCCAAAAATCGACGCAAGCAGTATCAGTATTCGGTGCAACCGCAGGTGCTTGATTACATTGAGCAGGTAGTCCAAGGCTTGTTGAAAGATCGAACGCAGGACTAGCTCGCCAGGTCGGTGCTGAAGCACACCCACCTGGGAGCCGCGTGCCAGCCTTGCGTCCTAGCGCGCTGCCAACAACCGCTTCACCGTCAACGCCAACGGCACCGTGAAGAAGAAGTGCGACATGAAGCCGCCGATGATCACCGCCGGGTCGTAGTAGTTGGGGTGGTTGTCGGAGGCGATGGAGATGGCCACGTGCATCGCCAGCCAGGCGATGACCGCGTAGAACAGGGCGATGAAGGTGGCTTCATAGCCGCGACGGCGGAAATACGGCCAGATCAGCGCGAACAACACGCCCCAGCCGATGGCGAAGGCGAAGTGAATGACCGTACCCAGCACCGACGCCCACAGGCCCAGGGCCTCCTGCACGTCCTTGCCGAACACCAGCCCCGTGGCGTTGCGCGGGATGCCGCCCAACGGCAGCAAGTGTTGCACGCCCACCCAGATCAACGCCTCGTAGACCCAGATGCACACTGCGCCGGTCAGCCCGCCCAGTGCACCGGCGCGCAACAGGCTCTTGAGGGTGTGTTTGTCCAGGCTGGCACCTGTGCTGCGGCCGCTGGCGTTCAAGCTGAAATCTGCTTCGTGACTCATGCGCTCACCTTTTTATTGTTGTACGGAGGAACCGTCCGACAGCCGAACGTTGGGCACGACTATAGGCTCCGGGTGGTGGGCGCCCCCTCCGGGAAATGCTTAAGCAGGTATCGTTTCTTTTTATCGCCTTGAAAGCGCTCAGGTGGCGCCGAGCAACCGCTCCAGTTGCGCCCGCTCCCAGGCGCTCAACAGCTCCACGGGGTTGCTGCCGAAGGACTTTGAGGCGTCGAACAGATAGGTTCGTGCATCGGCACTGAGGCAACTCTCGCAGTATTCCAGCGCGCTGCCGTCACTGTGCAATTTCACCACCCAGCCATCGACGTCGAAGGTCACGGCGTCCAGCCGTTGCAAGCGGCGTTCGCCCATGGCGACGTCCCGCAGCACTTGATAAACCTCGCGCGCAGCGAGGGGTGTGGTCGGCACGGTGGCAGCCCCTTTCATTCTGACGACGCGGGGCAGGGTACACGAACAGGGGGCTTGCCGCTCGCCCGAGGCAAGCGGCAAGCGGCAAGCAGTGGCTACTTGAAACGTGCCGCGAACAGCGGCACCTGGTCAGGCTTGATCAGCTGGAAGGGCACGAAGGTGTCGCCACTCACCTGTTCGCCCTGGATCATCTTCAGCGCGATGGCCACCGCTGCCTGCGCCTGGGCCTTGGGGTCCTGGAACACCGAGGCGGCGAGCAGGCCCTTGTCGATGGCGGCCAGGCCATCGGGCAGGCCGTCGATGCCCACCACCGGGGTGTCTTTCTGGCCGGCCTGCTTCAAGGCCATG
Source organism: Pseudomonas sp. GYB4201 (assembly GCF_056312595.1). Classification (NCBI taxonomy): domain Bacteria; kingdom Pseudomonadati; phylum Pseudomonadota; class Gammaproteobacteria; order Pseudomonadales; family Pseudomonadaceae; genus Pseudomonas; species Pseudomonas sp. GYB4201. Next base: position 19,703 of record NZ_JBWGIG010000007.1, read on the forward strand.
GCCGCGCCGATGGCCATCTCGTCGTTGTTGGCGGCGATGCCGTCGATGCGGGTGCCGGCCAGCAGCCAGTTGCTGGTCAGGTCCATGCCTTTGTCACGCTGCCACAGGGCCGTTTGCTCGCCGACGATCTTGATATCCGGGTACTGCTTGAGCACCTGCTTGAGCCCTTCGGTGCGGCCCAACGTGGCGTTGTTCACCAGGTCGCCCATGATGATCGCCAGGTTGCCCTTGCCGCCCATTTTTTCCGCCAGGTAGCGCATCTGCAGCTGGCCGGCCTCAATGTCGTTGGAGGTCACCGCGGCCACGCCGGGCGGCAGCGTTTTCTCGTCCGGGCGGCGGTTGACGTACACCAGCGGCACCTTGGCGGCGGTGGCTGCGCGGGTGATGTTCACCGCGCCGGCAGTGTCGGCAGGCAGCACGATCACGGCGTCGACCTTCTGCGCCAGGAAGTCTTCCACCTGGCTGAGCTGGCGCACCACGTCGCCCTGGGCGTCCTGCACCTGCACCTGGATGTGCTGCTCCTTGGCGGCCTCCACCAGGTTGTTGCGGATATAGGTCATGAAATTGTCGTCGACCTTGGCGATGGTGATGCCGACGCGGTAGTCGGCCAACGCCAGCTGGCTGGCCAGCAAGGCAGCGGCGGCAAGAAGCAGTCTGGAACTACGCATGGGGAGTGTCCTGTTGTTGTTATGGGGTGGAATACAGGCTTAAAGGTGCAAGGTGAACGCCTCGCGGAACCGCTGCAACGCCAGCGCCGAGTCGCCCGAGGCCCAGCCTTCGAGGCCGACCACGCCGGTGTAGCCCAGCGCGTGCAGGGCCCTGGCGATGGCCGGGTAGTTGATCTCGCCGGTGCCGGGCTCCCTGCGCCCGGGCACGTCGGCCACCTGGATCTCGCCGATGGCGGGACCGGCGCGGCGCAGCAGTTCGATCAGATTGCCTTCGCCAATCTGCGCGTGGTACAGGTCCAGGTTGAGCTTGAGGTGCGGGCTGCCGACGGCCTCTACCAGGGCCAGGGTGTCCTCGGCGCGGGCGAATGGCACGCCGGGGTGGTCCACGGCGGTGTTGAGGTTTTCCAGCAGGAACACCTTGCCGTGCGCTTCGCCCAGGCGGGCGAGCTGCTCCAGGGTCTTGCAGGCCTGCAGCCACATGCGCCCGGTGGTGACGTGCACCGGCCGCACCGGCAAGCCGCCTTCGCCAAGGCCGGTGCCGTGCAGGTTGAGGCTGGGACAGCCCAGTTGCTCGGCCACGCCCAGGGACTCGCGCGCGGTTTCCAGCAGGCGCTGGATACCATCGGCCTCGGTGAGGTTGCCCTCGATGTAGCCGGTCATGGAGGTGAAGCGCGCGCCGGTGGCCACCAGCGCGGCGATGTCCTTGTTAGTCCAGTCCCAGATCTCGGCGGCAAAGCCCAGGGCATGAATGCGCCGCACGCGCTCCACGAACGGCAGGTCGAGGAAGACCATTTCGGCGCTGATGGCGAGGGTGAACGGGCAGTGGCTCATGCCGACACCCCCGCCACCTGGATGGCCTTGCCCTGTTGCACGGACTCGATGCAGGCGCGGGCGATGGCCAGCGCGGCGCGGGCGTCGGCACCACTGGCCAGCGGCGTGGCGCCGGTGCGCAGGCACTCGACGAAGTGGTTGAGCTCGGCCACGTAGGCGTCGCGCAGCAGGTCGGTGTCCAGGCGCTGGGTGTCGGCCTGGATGCCGTCGGCCAGGTAGCGCACCAGCTCTGACTGGGCGACACTGCCCATGGTCAGCATGCCGGCGCTGCCGAACACTTCGCCGCGCACGTCGTAGCCGTACACGGCCTGGAAGTTGGCCTCGGCGGTGGCGATGGCGCCGTTGTCGAAGCGAATCGTGACCACGGCGGTGTCCAGCAGGCCCTTGCCCTTGAAGGCGGGCGCCACCAGCGCGTCGGCCATCACGAACACCTCCACCGCCTGGGCGCCGGGGTTGAGGTAGCGCAAGGCGTCGAAGTCGTGGATCAGGGTTTCCAGGAAAATCACCCACTGGCCAATGCCCGCCGGGTTGTTCAGCGCCGGGTCACGGGTGACCGAGCGCAGCAGCTGCGGCGTGCCGATGCGCCCGCCGACCACGTCCAGGTGCGCCTGGCGGAAGCTGCGGGCGAAGCGGCGGTTGAAGCCCACCTGCAACGGCACCCGGGCGTCTGCGGCGGCAGCGATGGCGCGGTCGGCCTCATCAAGGGTGATGGCCATGGGTTTTTCGCAGAAGATGCCCTTGCCGGCGCGAGCGGCGCTGATCACCAGCTCGGCGTGGCTACGAGCCGGGGCGGCGATCAGCACGCCGTCGATGTCCGGGTCGTCGAGCAGCTGCTGCGGGTCGGTGTAGACCCTCTGCACGCCCAACTGCTCGGCCAGCCGCGCGGCCTGGCCGGGGGTGGGGTCGGCAATGGCGGCCAGGCAGGCGCCGGGAATATGCAGCGCGGCGGTCTGGCCGTGGAAGCTGCCCATGCGGCCGGCGCCGATCAGGCCCAGGCGAATGATCTTGCTCATCGATGACGCTCCTTTTTTGTTGTTGGGCGAAAGCGTGGTCACGCTTGGACAGGGAGAGAGCAAGGCCTGTGCCAGCGCCATAAGTCACTGATTAATATAAAGCTTGCGGGCTAGCGCTGAGGCAGCAGTGTCTATTTCCAAGACATGTCTACACTGACATGTCCAGAATCCAGACACTGCCAAGGCCCGCCATGACGCCCATGGAGTTGACCCAGGAAGCCCTCAACTACATCACCACGCTTGACCCGCGCGAGCTCAGCGACGGCCCCGTCGCCGGCCTCGAACAGGCCTGGCAGGCTTGCCTGGAGGGGCAAACGGCGCGGCCGGCCAAGGTCCGCCCGCTGATCTGGGAGTCGTGGCGGCGCAGCTGCGCCGCCGGCATCGACCCGCAAGATGCGGCCTACCGTTTCGTCAACCCCCAGCGCCTGGTCGCCAAGCTGCAAGAGCACCGGCTGCTGATCGACACGGCGATGGAGATCATGGGCGGCCTGCTGGCCTACAACCCGCGCGGCCACATCAACCTCACCGACGCCGAAGGCACCACCCTGTGCTTCTGCGGCCTGGAGCTGACGCCCATCGGCAGCCAGCTGCTGGAGTCCACCCAGGGCACCAACTGCACCGGCCTGGCCATTGCCGAGGACCGCCTGGTGTACGTGCTGGCCGAGGAAAACTTCGCCAGCGCCCTGCGCCAACGCCGCATGCATTGCGCCGCCGCGCCGATCCGCGACGCCCAGGGCCGCACCCTGGCCATCCTGACCCTGACCGCCGAGCCCGGCTGGTTCCACTTCCACACCCTGGGCACGGTGCAGGCGGCGGGCGAGGCCATCTCCCGGCAGCTGGCGCTGCAGGGCCTGCTGCAGGAACAGCGCAGCGTGCTGGAACTGCTCAACGAAGGCCTGGTGGTGCTCGACGAGGCGGGGCGCATCAAGGCCCTCAACCACTACGCCCGCCAGCTGTTCAAGGCCGGCCCGGAGCTGCTGGGCAGCCCCTTCGCGCAGCTGGGGCGCAGCGACCTCAATGCCGAGATCTGCCAGCACGCCGGCGACGGCCTACGCGACCTGGACTGCACCTTCCAGCTGCACGACGGCAGTCAGCTGGCCTGCCTGGTGTCGGTTTGCCTGGTGGGGCGCCAGGGGCGGGTGGTGTCGGTGCGCGAAAACCGCCGCATCCGCGAGATCACCCGGCGCATCATGGGCGCCCAGGCGCGCTACACCTTCGACACCATCCTGGGCGGCTCACCGGTGATGCAGCACGCCCTGCGCCTGGGGCGCATCGCCAGCCAGAGTGATTCCACCACCCTGATCCTCGGCGAAAGCGGCACCGGCAAGGAGCTGTTCGCCCAGGCCATTCACAACGCCAGCCCACGCAGCGCGGGCGCCTTCGTGGCGGTGAACTGCGGCGCCATCCCCCGCGACCTGGTGCAGAGCGAGCTGTTCGGCCACAGCGAAGGCGCCTTCACCGGCGCGGCCCGCGGCGGCTCGGCGGGCAAGTTCGAGCTGGCCGACGGCGGCACCATCTTCCTCGACGAGATCGGCGACATGGCCTTCGACGCCCAGGTCAGCCTGCTGCGCGTGTTGCAGGAAGGCGAGGTGACGCCGGTGGGCGCGCGCAAATCGCGGCCAGTGGACGTACGCATCATCGCCGCCACCCACCGCAACCTGAGCCAGGCCGTGGCCGAGGGCGCCTTTCGCGAAGATCTCTACTACCGTCTGAATGTGCTCAACCTCAGCGTGCCGCCGCTGCGCCTGCGCCGCGAAGACATCCCGCTGCTGGCGCAGCATTTCCTGCAGCGGTGCGCACGGTCGTTGCGCAAGGCGGTCAGCGGTTTCGCCCCGGCAGCCCTGGAGGTGCTGGCCGCCCATGGCTGGCCGGGCAACGTACGCGAACTGGAGAACGCGGTGGAGCGGGCGGTGCACATGGCCTCCGGCAGCCTGATCGAGCCAGCCGACCTGCCGCTGGAACTGATGCACAGGGGCCGCCGCGAGGCGGGCCAAGAGCAGGCGAGCGGCATGGACTTGGGCGCCCAGGAGATGAGCGCGATCATCGGCGCCCTGCGCAGCACCGGTGGCAACGTGCGGGTGGCGGCGCAGCTGTTGAAGGTGTCGCGGGCGGGGCTGTACGGCAAGATGGAGCGGTTCTCGATTCGCGCGGGGGATTTTCGCTGAGGTCTTGCTGATACGTATTGCGGTATGAATCAACGCACAACAATAACAAGGAGAGGGTATGGAACACTCGCTGCTGGCCTATGAACGCAGCACGCCAACCCCGGCGGACCTGCGCCAGTGCCTGCGTTTCTCGGACGAGGAGGCGCGCATCTGGCTGGACGACCAGAGCATGGTCATGCTGCATTCAACGGCCTTGGGCGCGTTGCGCCAGGAGCTGATCGACAGCCTCGGCCAGGCAGGCGCCCAGCGTGTGCTGACGCGCATCGGCCACGCCGCCGGCAGCCAGGACGCCCTGCGCGTGCGCAAGCGCTGGCCCGGCTCGGACCCGCGCAGCGCCTTTATGGCCGGCGGCCGGCTGCATGCGCTGCAAGGCATCGTGCGGGTGCAGACGCTGCAGCTGGAGCTGAACCTTGCACAGGGGCATTTCCACGGCGAGTACCTGTGGCACGAGTCCCGCGAGGCCCACGAACACCTGGCCCGCCATGGCGTCGGCGACCAGGCGGTGTGCTGGATGACCCTGGGCTACGCCGCCGGTTACGCCAGCGCCTTCCTGGGCCGGCCGGTGGTGTTCCGCGAGGTCGAATGCGTGGCCGCGGGCGGGCATGCCTGCCGCATCGTCGGTGACACCGCCGGCCACGCGCCCGGCCTTGAACTGCCGGCGCAGGCCCCGGTCGCCGCCTGCAGCCATCCCCAGGAGGCAATGATCGGCATCTCCACGGCCTTCCAACTGGCCCGCCACCAGATCGCGCAAGTGGCGCCCACCCGGGCGACGGTGCTGTTCAGTGGCGAGTCGGGGGTGGGCAAGGAGGTGTTCGCCCAGTGCCTGCACCGCCTCAGCCCCCGCGCCAACCGGCCGCTGGTGGCGGTCAATTGTGCGGCGCTGCCGGAGAGCTTGCTGGACGCCGAGCTGTTCGGCGCGCAGAAGGGCGCCTACACCGGCGCCAGCCATGACCGCGCCGGCCGCTTCGAACGGGCGGCGGGCGGCACGCTGTTTCTAGATGAAGTGCAAGCCCTGAGCCTGGACGCCCAGGCCAAGCTGCTGCGGGCGCTGCAGGAAGGGGAAATAGAGCGGGTGGGCGGCACCCGGCCGATCAAGGTGGACGTGCGCGTGGTGGCGGCTACCAACGCCAACCTGCGGGCGGCCATTGCCCAGGGCACTTTTCGCGAGGACCTGTTCTTCCGCCTCAACGTCTTCCCCATTCACCTGCCGCCCCTGCGCGAGCGGCGCGACGACCTGCCACTGCTGATGGAGCACTTCCTTGCCCACTTCACCCAGCTGCATGGCAAAGCGGTGAGCGGCTTCAGCGCCGCGGCGGTGCAGGCGCTGCTGGCCCACGACTACCCCGGCAACGTGCGCGAGCTGCAGAACCTGGTGGAGCGCGGTGTGATCGCCGCACCCGCCCATGGCGCCATCGGCCCCCAGCATGTGTTCCCGGGTGGGGAACAGGCGCACGTCTGCGTAGGCACGGCACCGCTGCGGCAGGCAGTGCGGCAGCAACAGTTGCAGCAGTACCACCAGGTGCTGCACGCCTGCGGCGGCAACCTCTCGGCGGCCGCGCGCCAGCTGGGCATGACCCGGCCGCAGCTGGCCTACCGGCTCAAGGCCCACGGCCAGCGGTGAGGGTCAAGGCAGGTGTGGCGCAACCAGCACCTTGCAGTGGTGGGTGCGCTGGCGCAGGGCGTCGAACGCCTGGGGCAACTGCGCCAGCGACACGGTGCTGCTGACCAAGGCCAAGGGCGCCGCGTCGGGCCCTTCCAGCACATCGACCGCGGCGCGGAACTCATCGCGCTCGAAGAACGCCGAGGTCACCAGGTTGACCTCTTTGGACACCGCCCGGAACGGGATGAAGCTATCGGCCACGGTGCACAGGCCCAGCACCACCACGGTGCCACGGGGGCGCACGTGCTCCAGCGCCTGGGCAATCAAACCGGGGCGGCCCACGCATTCGAAGACGATGTCCGGCGGCCCGCCCAACTGCTCGGGGGTGCGCCTGTGCAGGCTGCCGTCGTCCACCAGCAAGGCACTGGCGCCCAGCTGCAGGGCCCGCTCGCGTTGCCAGTCGCCCAGGTCGGTGATGGCCACCTTGGCAGCGCCCAGGCGCCGGGCCCAGAACGCCACGGCCAGGCCAATGGCCCCGGCGCCCAGCACCAGCACCTTGGCGCCGGGGCGCAGGTGCGCGCGCATGACCCCGTGCAATGCCACCGCGAGGGGTTCGGCCAGGGCGCTGTCCGCCACGCCGACGCTGGCGGGCAGCACCACGCATTGGTGCCAGCGGGCGGTGGCCCACTGGGCGAAACCACCGCCCTGCAGGCTGAACCCGGCGCACCAGGCCGGCCTGCCGCGCTGGCACTCGGCGCAATGCCCGCAACCGCGCAAGGGCGCCACCGCGACGTGGTCGCCCACCCGCACCCCCTGCACCTGGGCGCCGCATTCCACCACGCGGCCGCTGTATTCGTGGCCCAGCACGCTGCCGGGCGCCAGGCCGAACGCCGCTTCTTGGGTCATGTGCAGGTCGCTGCCGCAGATGCCGCAGCGGCACACCTCGATCAACACCTCATCGGCCCGGGGCACCGGCATGGGCAAGGTGTGCAGCTGCATGGGCTGTTTCAGCGCCTTGAAGACGATCGCTTGCATGGGCACCTCCTCAGTCCACGCGGCCAAGCATCTGCCCGCCATCGATGACGATCTGCGCGCCGGTGATGTAGCTGGCCGCCGGGGAGGCGAGGAACAGCGCCAGGCCCTTGATTTCCTCGGTGGAAGCGATGCGGTGTTGCGGCACCCGTGTGGCGAAGGCGGCGCGGTCCGCCGGGTTGCGCAGGCGGCCGCCGGCGATGTTGGTCACGAACGGCCCCGGGGCAATGGCGTTCACGGTGATGCCATGGCGCGCCAGCTCCATCGCCGCCTGGCGCACCAGCGCGGCGGCGCCGGCCTTGGCCGGCATGTACGGGGTGCCGACGATGGCCTCGTTGAGCATCGCCGCGTTGGAGGTGGTGACGATGATGCGCCCCTTACCCCTGGGCTTCATCAGCCGCACCGCGGCCCTGAGCGTGGTGAACACCGAGGTCAGGTTGGTGGCCAGCACCTTGTCCCAGTGGGCCTCGTCGAGCGCCTCCAGCGCGCCTTGCGGGCAACGCTGGCCGTCGCAGTCGAGAAAGCCAGGGCCGGCGTCGATGCCGGCGTTGGCGAATACCACGTCGAGGTGGCCGTAGTGCACGCCCACCCGCTCGAAACAGGCGTACAGCGCCGCGCGGTCGGTGGCGTCCACCACCTCGCCGCGCACCGCCAGCCCCAGGGCTTGCAGGCGGGCCAGCTGGTCGTGCAGTTGCGCCGCGTCAATGTCCAGCAAGGTCACCTGGGCGCCGCCTTCGGCCATCACTTCGGCGTAGGCCAGGCCGATGCCGCTGGCGGCGCCGGTCACCACGCAGGTCAGGCCTTCCACGGAGAATCGTTGCACTGTGTTCATGGTGATTCCTCCGACAGTCAAACGAACAGCGCGGTATTGACCGGCAGGCCGTGCTGCCGGCAATGGCTGACGTAATGGTTGATGAACCAGAACACGTCGGTGGTTTCGGTGTGGTGGCCGTGCTCGTCGAAGAACTCGATGGGCCCGTGTATCCAGAACAGCGCCTTCATGCCGTCGGGGCCTTCGGCGTACAGGGTGTGGGCGGTGCCCGGAGTCTCGTACACGTAGCTGCCGGGGCGCGCCAGCCAGTCGTATTCCTCGTAGCCCCAAGTGCCTTCCAGGGTCACGGCCTGCACCGCCGCCCGGTGCCGGTGGGTGCCGATGCGTCCGCCGCCCTTGACCCAGAGGATGTTGCAGACGCTGCCGGTGCGCACGTCGAAGCTCAGGTGGCGGATGGCCGCGCTGTCGCCGAAGGGCACCCAGGGCGACTCATCCTCGCCGGTGCCGATATGGCCGCCGTGCAGGCCAAAGCGCTCGATCATGGCGGCGTGGGGTTCTGGGGGGAGCTGGACGATAGAGGGGGAGGTAGGCATGGGACGGTTCCTGCTGATTGTTTTTAGGTAGCAGGGCGGTTGCATGGGCTGTGCCAGGCGGGCAGGAGCCCGGATTTGCGAGGGGAAAGGGCGGCGGGAGTTGAGCGGATTGGTGCGGTTTGATGATCAAAAGTGGTGAAAAGGTGAAAGCCGGCAAGTCCTGTAGCCGCTGCCGCCAGGCTGCGCTGGCCCCTGCGTGCGCTGAAGCTCTATCCACGGTCATTGAACCGACACATGTGCAGGCTACAGTGGCCGCAGGGTCAATCATTCGGAGCAGCGCATGAAGGCAATGGACATTGCTACAGCCAGGCGCAAGGGCATCAAGCTTCGCGCCACGGTCATTTATCGCAGGGACGGCGAAGTACTGTTTGTGCGCAAGCGCAACGCGAAGTGGAACCTGCCAGGCGGCAGGGTCGAGGCGGACGAGACGCCGTTGCAGGCGGCGCAACGGGAAATGGCCGAGGAAACCGGCCTGGCCTTCGATGAACTGCGCTACATCTCCGAGTACCGCGAAGACAAGGTCATCCATTACCTGTTCGAAGCGCGCAAGGCGGCCGACAAGCCGCGCCCACTCAACGAAATAGACGCCTGCCGCTGGATCAAGCCCCGTGACGTGGCCAAGCGCCGCGTGCGCCGGCCGATCAAGACCCTGCTCAAGCGCTGCGCGTAACGCGCCAGCTACCCCCCGTAGCAGCTGCCGCCAGGCTGCGTCAGGCCACAAACGCGGCTTGCCTGGCACACCTCGGCGCCTGTGACGCGGCCTTTGGCCGCTGCTACAGGCCAGCTCGCCGCGTGCGTAGCAGCTGCCGCCAGGCTGCGTCAGGCCACAAACGCGGTTTGCCTGGCATACCCCGGCGCTTATGACGCGGCCTTTGGCCGCTGCTACAGGCCAGCTCGCCGCGTGCGTAGCAGCTGCCGCCAGGCTGCGTCAGGCCACAAACGCGGCTTGCCTGGCACACCTCGGCGGCTGTGACGCGGCCTTTGGCCGCTGCTACAGGGCGCACTGGGTCGCCCGCCAGGCCCGGCGTAGCAGCTGCCGCCAGGCTGCGTCAGGCCACAAACGCGATTTGTCTGGCACACCTCTGCGGCTGTGGACGCGGCCTTTGGCCGCTGCTACAGGGCGCACTTGGTCGCCCGCCAGACCCGGCGTAGCAGCTGCCGCCAGGCTGCGTCAGGCCGCAAACGCGGTTTGCCTGGCACACCTCGGCGCTTATGACGCGGCCTTTGGCCGCTGCTACAGGGCGCACTGGGTCGCCCGCCAGGCCCGGCGTAGCAGCTGCCGCCAGGCTGCGTCCGGCGGCAAACGCGGCTTGCCTGGCACACCTCGGCGCCCGTGACGCGGCCTTTGGCCGCTGCTACAGGGGGGCTGGGTCCGGCGGCAGGGCTGCGTCGGCGTTTTGGTATAGTGCACGGCTGCCTTCCCAGGAACCGCCCCATGAACCGCCCGCTTTTTATCTCCATGGATGGCCCCAAGGGCACCGGCAAGACCACGCTGCTGGAAACGGTGACCCAGGCCCTGAGGGCTACCGGCCAGAAGGTCGTGCGCCTGTGCGAGCGCAACAACGATCCCTACCGGCGCGAGACCATGGCCCTGGTCAACCAGCTTGCCCGCCAGCCGTGCGCGGACCTGGAGTGGCAAGTGTGCGAGCGCCTGGCGCAGAGCCGCGCATGGATAACCGAGCAGGTGCTGCCCAAGCAGCCGGCCGGCAGCATCATCCTCATCGACCGCTGGTACCCCTCCGACGCTGCGTTCCGGCGGCTGGTGCCGTTCGCCGACATTCTGCGCTTGAACCTGGCGCTCGACGTGCGCGTGCCCGACCTGCACATCGGCGTGGTCACCACGCCTGAAATTTCCTGGGCGCGGGCCTCCGCACGCAGCCGTGGCCTGGGCAGCACGGTGATCCTCGACCCGCAGGAGCAAGTGGCCTGCACCCAGGCGTTCGAACGCGCGGCCGCCGAGCAAGGCTGGCTGCTGTGCCGGAACGAGGGCAGCGTCGACGACGCGACCCGGCAGGTAGCCGCCGCCATCAATCACCTGCTGTAACCCGTCGCGTCAGGCCTGCGGCGGTTTGACAACAAAACTGCATTCCGTTTACGTTAACGTCACATCTGCACAGGTGGCACATCAAGCAGGAAGCGACATCAGCACACAATAAGCACAACAAAGGTTTACGCCATGAACCCGCTGAGCTATTCCCACGGATCGACACACCCTCCACTGTTCAACCAGACCATCGGCGCGGTCTTCGATGCCACCGTCGCGCGGTTTCCCGAGCGGCCCGCCCTGGTGGTCCACGACCAGGCCGTGCGCTGGTCATGGGCCACGCTCAAGGCTAACGTCGACCGCCATGCGCGGGCGCTGATGGCCCTGGGCATCCGGCCGGGCGATCGCGTCGGTATCTGGGCCTCGAACCGCGCCGAGTGGTGCCTGACGCAGTTCGCCTCGGCCAAGGTCGGCGCCATCCTGGTGAACATCAACCCGGCCTACCGGGCCAGCGAGTTCGAGTACGCGCTGGCGCAGTCAGGCTGCAGCTGGCTCATCGCCGAAGCCGCGTTCAAGTCCTCCGACTACCACGCGATGATCAACCAGGTGCTGCCCGAGCTGGCCGCTACTGCGCCCGGAACCCTGTGCATCGAGCGCCTACCCAGCCTGCGCGGGGTCATCAGCCTGGGCGCCGAGCCGCCTGCCGGCATGCTCGCCTGGGCCGCGCTGCAGCAACTGGCCGAGTCGGTCAGCGACCAAGCGCTGCAGGCACGCCAGGCCGCGCTGCAACCCAGCGACCCGATCAACATCCAGTACACCTCGGGCACCACCGGCGCCCCCAAGGGCGCGACGCTCAGCCACCACAACATCCTCAACAACGGCTTCCTGGTGGGGGAAAGCCTGGGCCTGTGCGAGCAGGACAAGGTGGTGATCCCGGTGCCGCTCTACCATTGCTTCGGCATGGTCATGGGCAACCTGGGCTGCATGACCCATGGCAGCACCATGATCTACCCTTGCGCGGCGTTCGACCCGCTGAAGGTGCTGGAAGTGGTGGCGGCCGAGCGCGCCACCGCGCTGTACGGCGTGCCCACCATGTTCATCGCCCAGCTGGACCACCCCCGGCGCGCAGCGTTTGACCTGTCCAGCCTGCGCACCGGCATCATGGCCGGCGCCGCGTGCCCGGTGGACGTGATGCAACGGGTGATGGAACAGATGCACATGGCGCAGATCCAGATCGCCTACGGCATGACCGAGACCAGCCCGGTGTCGCTGCAGACCGCGGCCCACGACGAGGTGGACAAGCGCGTGGCCACCGTCGGCAAGACCCAGCCGCACCTGCAAAGCAAGATCGTCGACGCCAGCGGCGCCATCGTGCCCCGGGGCGAGGTGGGCGAGCTGTGCACCCGCGGCTACAGTGTGATGCTCGGCTACTGGGGCAACCCCCAGGCCACCGCCGAAGTGCTGGACGGCGAGGGCTGGATGCACACCGGCGACCTGGCGACCATGGACGCGCCGGGCTACGTCAGCGTGGTGGGGCGTATCAAGGACATGATCATCCGCGGCGGCGAGAACATTTACCCGGGCGAGATCGAAGCGTTCTACCGCGGCCACCCTGCGGTGGCGGACATCGCCATCATCGGCGTGCCCGACCCCAAGTACGGCGAGGCGCTGGTGGCCTGGGTGCGCTTGCATCCTGCCCAGCAAGCAACGCAGGAGGCGCTGAAGCTGTGGGCCAGGGAGCGCATCGCCCATTACAAGATTCCGCGGGACTTCACCTTCGTCGAGGCGTTTCCCCTGACCGTCACCGGCAAGGTGCAGAAATTCAAGATGCGCGAAATCACCCTCCAGGCGCTAAAACTCGGCTAAGCCCACCGTTAGATGGCAAAATTGCCGGGAACCGATGATTTGGAGACCCCCATGCTGCGCGTGCTTGAACGATGGCTCGACCCTTTCCCACCCGATGAACTGCCGCCGCCGCCCGAGGGCCTGGCCCGGTTCATGTGGGCGTGCACGCGTGGCGCGCGGGGCTATGTGCTGGCGCTGGCGCTGCTCAGCGCCGGCGTGTCGATCTACGAAGCCTGGCTGTTCTCCTTCCTCGGCCAGGTGGTGGACCTGCTGTCCACCTGGCAGGCCGGTGGTGATGCCGCCGCGCAAGAGCGCCATGTGCTGTGGGGCATTGGCCTGGTGCTGCTGGCCAGCATCGGCCTGGTGGGGCTGCGCACCATGGTCCAGCACCAGGTGCTGGCCATCAACCTGCCGCTGCGCCTGCGCTGGGACTTCCACCGGCTGATGCTGCGCCAGAGCCTGTCGTTCTTCTCCGATGAGTTCTCCGGTCGGGTGACCACCAAGGTCATGCAGACCGCGCTCGCCGTGCGTGACGTGCTGTTCACCATCATTGAGATTGTGCCGGGCATCGGCGTGTACTTCATCGCCATCATCGCCCTGGCCGGCGCCTTCGACCTCAAGCTGGTGCTGCCTTTCATTGCCTGGATCGTGCTGTTCGGCCTGGCCATGCTGTACTTCGTGCCGCGCCTGGGCAAGGTCGGCCAGGAACAGGCACACGCGCGCTCGTCGATGACCGGACGCATCTCCGACGCCTACACCAACATCACCACCGTGAAGCTGTTCTCCCACTCCAAGCGCGAGGCGCAGTTCGCCCGCGCCGCCATGGAAGACTTCAAGGACACCGGTTTCCGGCAGATGCGCCTGGTGAGCCAGTTCGAGATCGTCAACCAGACCCTGGTGGTTGCGCTGATCATCGGCGCCGGCGGCTACGCCCTGTGGCTGTGGCACCAGGGCCAGGTCGGCACCGGCGCTGTAGCGGCGATCACCGCCATGGCCCTGCGCATCAATGGCATGTCGCACTGGATCATGTGGCAGATGACCTCGCTGTTCGAAAACATCGGCACCGTGCAGGACGGCATGGCCACCCTCACGCGCGGCCCCAAGGTGCAGGACCGCCCCGACGCCGGCACCCTGGTCACCCGCGGCGGCGCCGTGACCTTCGACCACGTCAGCTTCAACTACAACGGCGAATGCCAGGTGCTCGACGGCCTGAGCCTGAACATTCGCGCGGGCGAGAAGGTCGGCCTGGTCGGCCGCTCCGGCGCCGGCAAATCGACGCTGATCAACCTGCTGCTGCGTTTCTATGACGTCGACAGCGGCACCATTCGCATCGACGGCCAGGACATTGCCCACGTCACCCAGGACAGCCTGCGCAGCGCCATCGGCATGGTTACCCAGGACACCTCGCTGCTGCACCGTTCCATTCGCGACAACATCGCCTACGGTCGCCCCGACGCCAGCGACGCGCAAATCCGCACCGCCGCGGCCAACGCCCAGGCCGATGGCTTCATCGCCCAGCTCAGCGACCGCGACGGCCACAGCGGCTACGACACCCTGGTGGGCGAGCGCGGCATCAAACTGTCCGGCGGCCAGCGCCAGCGCATCGCCATCGCCCGGGTGATGCTCAAGAACGCGCCGATTCTGCTGCTGGACGAAGCCACCAGCGCCTTGGACTCCGAGGTGGAAGTGGCCATCCAGGAGAGCCTGGACGAAATGATGCAGGGCAAGACCGTGATCGCCATCGCCCACCGGCTGTCGACGATTGCGGCGATGGACCGGCTGATCGTGATGGATGAAGGGCAGATCATCGAGCAGGGGTCGCATGCCGAGCTGCTGGGGCGCAATGGGGTGTATGCGCGGTTGTGGCAGCATCAGAGTGGCGGGTTTTTGGGTGAGGATCGCGGGGTGGTGGAGGAAGTGGAGTAGGGGTTCGTGCGCCTTGGACGCGGCCTTCGGCCGCTGCTACACAAATCTCCGTAGCAGCGGCCAAAGGCCGCGTCCACGATTAGTGTATGATTCGGCGCTTCAGACGGCAAAAACCTGCCCATTGCAGCCTTGGATTCCACAATGCCCACCCCAAGCTTCGACGGTATCAGGGAGTTCGTGACCTGCGCCCGCACCCTCAGCTTCACCAATGCGGCCCTCGAGCTGGGCGTCACCAGCTCCGCCGTTGGCAAGAGCGTCACCCGCCTGGAAGCGCGCCTGGGCGTCAAGTTGCTGCACCGCAGCACCCGCCGGCTCATTCTCACCAACGAAGGCGAGGCCTACCTGGCCAGCTGCCAACGCGCCATGGACGCGTTGGCCGAGTCCGAGAGCTTCCTCACCACCGGCCAGCAGGAGCCCGTGGGCCGGCTGCGCGTCGACCTGCCCGCCGCCTTCGGCCGCCGGCACATCGTGCCAACCCTGATCGCGCTGTCGGTGCGCTACCAGCAACTGGACCTGTCGGTGAGCTTCAGCGAGCGCCTGGTCGACATCATCAACGACGGCGTCGACTTGGTGGTGAGGATCGGCAACCTCAAGGACGACGGGGAAATTGTCGCGCGCAAGCTGGGCAGTCAAAGCCTGCTGATCTGCGCCACCCCCGACTACCTGGCCCGGCGCGGCACGCCCCAGGTCGCCGAGGACCTGCTGCACCACGACTGCATCGTCGGCTGGCGCAACGGCACCCGCAAAACCTGGATGCTGCTGCAGCCCAACGGCAACGTGGTGGAGCAGGAAGTGTGCGTGAAGCACGAGATGGGTGACGGCGAGATGCTGCTGGACATGACCCTGGCCGGCGGCGGGCTGGCGCAGCTGCCCACCTGGCTGGTGCAGGACTTCATCGACCAGGGCCGGCTGGTGCCGGTGCTCGACGCCTATGCCGGCGCCGAAATGCCGATCAACGTGCTCTGGCCGCGCACCCGCTACATCCAGCCCAAAGTGCGGATGATCGTCGATGAGCTGGTGGCGCTGTCCCGGCGCGAGGCGAAGGTGTTTCGCCCGGATTGATCAAGGGCCTGTACAGAACAGGCCCCCGGTTGTTTACTCCGCTGCCGAATAGACCGGATAGTCCACATAGCCTTTGGCACCACTTTTGCCGTAGAACGTGGCGCGGTCCGGCGTCGCCAGCGGCCAGTCGTTGCGCAGGCGCTCAACCAGGTCCGGGTTAGCAATAAACGGCCGGCCGAAGGCCGTCAGGTCAAGCTCACCCGTCTCCAGCGCCCGCTGCGCCGAGTCCCGCGCAAACCCACCGGCAGCAATCAACGTGCCCTGGTACGACGCGCGGAACGTGCGGGCAAAGCCCTCCGGCATGCCCTCGGCACCAATGGTCAACTGGTCGCTAAGGTGCACATAGGCGATGTCGCGCTGCTGCAGCGCCTTGGCCACCTGCACCCAGGTCTCGGCCTCATCCTCGAACGCGGCCATGTCGAACAGCCGGCCAAACGGCGAAATACGCACGCCGACCTTGCCCCGGCCAATGGCCCCGGCTACCGCATCAACGGTCTCCAGCAACAGCCGCAGGCGGTTCTCGATCGAGCCACCGTACTCATCCGTGCGGTCGTTCACCGTAGGGTTGATGAACTGCTCGAACAGATAGCCGTTGGCGCCATGAATCTCCACGCCATCAAAGCCCGCCTCGATAGCGCGCCGCGCCGCCAGCACAAAGTCGCCAACCACGCCCTTGACCTCAGCCGTCGTCAACGCCCGCGGCACCGACGCCTGCACCGGCCCCGGCTGCCCGGCCTCGTCATAGGCATACGCCATGGAATGGGCCGCCTGCTTGCCGCTGGCCGACACCGGCGCCTCGCCCTCGGCCTGCAACGTGGTGTGCGACACACGCCCCACATGCCACAGCTGCGCAAAAATCCTGCCGCCCTCGGCATGCACCGCAGCGGTCACCGTCCTCCAGCCGTCCACCTGCGCCTGGGTATACAGCCCCGGGTTGAACAGATAGCCGCGGCCCTGCAACGACACCGGCACGCCCTCACTGATAATCAGCCCGGCGCTGGCGCGCTGGCGGTAATAGCGCTCGGTAAGCTCATCGGGCACCGTCGTCACGGCGCGGGCCCGGGTCATGGGCGCCATGACCACGCGGTTCTTCAGCTGGGTACCAGCCAAGGTGTACGGCGAAAACAAAATACTCATTGGGGTCTCTCAAGTGAAGCGCTGCGATGCGCTGACCCTGGCCACCATACGCACAAACAATGCGCAGATAACCGGGCTCCAAGGCCAAGCAGTCTGGAATGCGCGTCCAGAATCGCCCGGCACACTTCATCCTCCGGGGCTCAAGTGCCTGGAATCCAACCCGGATTATCTTTCCCCTGCGCGGGGTTACAGTGATCACCATCGAGCGTTGCTCGCATCAAACAGAGGTCAAACACGATGGACTCCACACTCAAGGCACTGCTCGACCGCGAGGCAATTCGCAACCTGCGCACCCTGTATGCCCACCACCTGGACAGCAACAACATCGCCCAGCTCGACCAGGTGTTCACCCAGGATGCAGTAGTGGAGGTGACGGTTGGCCGAATGGAAGGGCTTGACGCCATTCGCGCCGGCTTGACGGACGCGTTCGCGCTGTACGACCGCGATCATCGGGGCAGCTACCCATTCCTGCACGTGATCGCCAACCACTGGATCAACGTCACCGGGCCGGATACGGCAGAGGGGCGCTGTTACCTGGTGGATTTCGAGACGGCCAGGAAGCCTGATCAGAACCCGTTGCTGCTGCTGGGGGTGTATGCGGATGAGTACCGGCGGGTGGCGGGGAAGTGGCGGATCAGTTGGACGCGGTTGGAGGTTGTTTGGCCGGGGAGTGGGGAGTAGGGGCCCGTTAATGACGGTATGCTGCCAGGCTTACTCGTCAAGGACAGTACACAGGAATGGCATCCCTAGATCTTCACTTCATAGACGCCCGCGGCCTACTGGCCGACCACCGCGACTGGCTTCACGCGCGCCTGACAGCCACCCACCACAATGCGAGCGCGTTGCTCCCGCTGGGCCCGCTGGATGTGATCGTGAAAGCCGGCAGCCAGGTTATTCCTGAAAAGGGGCACCTGGGATACGCGCCTGAGCCTGGGCTGATCTATTTGACTGTCGACCCAGCGAGTGACGTTTTCAGGGCGAATGAAAATGCCTCGCTGGAACGGATGTTTGCGCATGAACTTCACCATGCGGCGCGTTGGGATGGGCCGGGGTATGGAGCGTCGTTAGGGCAGGTTCTAGTTTCCGAGGGGCTTGCGGGTGTGTTTGCGCAGGAGGTGTGGGGTGGTTGTCCTGAGCCGTGGGAGCGGCTTGATGTGGGGGTTGTACGGCGGTATGTCGATATGCCGGCGGCCTGCTGGGACCGGGAGGACTATGGGCATGGGGCGTGGTTTTTTGGGGTGGGTGAGTTGCCTAGGTGGTTGGGGTATTCGCTTGGGGTTGGGTTGGTGAGGCGGTTTTTGCGGGAGCATGAGGGGGGGAGTGCGGCGGGGCTTGTGGGGGTGGAGGCGGGGGTGTTTCGGAGTGGGCTTGGGAGTATTTGATGGGCGTGGGTTCGGCGGGGGTATTTGCCGGATGTAGTGGTCAACTGATCCCGGACCCTGAATTGAGTTTTTCCTCTGCGACCGCAGGCGGTAGCCCTTCGTTGAATTGATGCGGTCGCCGCCAGTTGTACCGCTCCATCAAAAACCGACTGATAGACAGAAATACTGGTTGTGCATACAGTTAAAAATGACTACATAAGCCTCTGTGTACAGCTAGTTGGTGAAGGATTCGAACACGCAGAAAAATCGCTATTTGCTCGTCAGTGCTGAGTCTCGTAATCTCACATTGATATTACTGAAATGGAATCCAGCCTGTGATCACACTCAAAACTGCCATCATCCACAGCTTCAAGAAGGCTGCCCATACAGAGCTCGTTTCTGACGTGGTGAAGAAGGACGTTGTGCTCGATACTCTAAACCCGGCCTTAGGATCCCTTGTCGAAGGGATCAACGGTCTGATCGGGAAAGAAGGTAACAGTGTGGTCTACGGGCAATTTGCTGACGATGGTCGGCAGGGTCCGTTTCCGGAACGCTTTAGTACCTTTGTTGGTGTCTGTGATGAAGAGGCTGAATTTGTCGCACTGACGCATTTGGCCATGGATCAGCTCGTTGAGCAGGCAAAAGACCAAATCCTGGCTACAGGTGGTCATATTTTGTGTGCGCAATACACCTCAGGTGCGGCTGACTTCTTTCTAGTCGCTAGCATTAAGCAGCGAGGCGGTATTCAGCTCGATGAGAACTATGTGCCGAAAGCCATTCAAGAAGTGGATTTGAAGACCGTGCAGCAGGCGGCCAGGATCAACTTGATGAAATTCGCCTCAGTCACGGCGCCTGTAGTGCCCGCTGGGGCCGGAGAACTACTAGCAAAGGTGGACGACGACGAAGAGGTTGACTCTACCTACTTATGTTTCATTAGCCGTGGTCGAGATAGTCAGGCTTCTGATTACTTTATTTCTGCTTTGGGGTGCGCCAAAGGCGTCGCATCCGGGCGAGCCACCAAAAATGCTATCGACTACGTAGGCCGCTTTTTCCGTAACAAGAAGGAGCTAAAGCCCTTTGCCTACAAGGCGAAAGAGGCGGTTGTCCGGTATTTGCAGGATCGGATGAAAGACGGTAAATCCGCCCGATTAGATGCAATCTGTCATGCAGCCGTACAGCACGTGCCGCCTGAACTCGTTGACGAAATTTCTGGGCTGAAAGACTATCTTAACGATGAAAAACATCGAGTTCCCGAAGATTTCACGGTTAATCCAAAATCGCTGAAAGAAAAAACAAGAATCAAAGGCGAAGCTGCTAGTTGGTCCCTTCAATTTGAGCGTGGTGCCTTGGGCACGGAGGGGGCTTCCGATGTTTTTTATGACGAGGGCCGGAAGAAACTGATTTTATCAAACATAAGTCAGGAATTGGTTGATCTTATCGAAAAAGAACTCCAGGCCAGGGACGCATAAATTATGTTTTCCAACGTCGTGGCCCTCTACCGAGCAATGGGAGCACCAGCTATCGAAGCTGGGGTCGCTTCCTATGAAGGAGCGAGTACTCCTGAACTCACTGCGGCGCTAGACTCATGTAAAGATCTGCAATCAAAATTCGGTAAAATCCAGCATTACGAAATACTCGACGGGGGCGTCGTAGAGCTAGAGCTACGTCTACCTATGAATGAGTCAGGGCGTTTTTACGCGAATGTTCGTGACCTGGCACGCAATGGGTCGTTGGGCAAAGGGCAGTTTCCACAGAATGTGTATGTAATTGATTTATGTTGGGCAGATTTCGATTCGATTGAACCTGCAAAAATTAAAGAGCTTAAGCGTGTGTGCAGACTGATTGAGCTTCTTGCATTGCTGGCAATCGGCGTGGACAAGGATAGTAGCCTAGACAGTTATAATCTGTTCTTCGCCTTGCCCCCGGACGGCCCCAAGCCTCCTCGAACGTTCCTGTTACCGACACAAGTTGATGAACACATATTAGGTTTTGAACTCAGGCACATGAGTTTGCTTGAGGAGATCCTCAACCGCAAAAATGAAAACAAGGCGCACCTATCTGAACGCAAACTGATGATTCAGATGGCAATTGCTAGCGTAATTGAGAGATTTGAAAGCGAACCTAGCCATTTTTTAGTGGTTGTTCGCGAATGGAATGAAGTCCTTGCTACTTACCGTGCCAATTTGCAAACATACGTTTACAGTTTTTCATTCGAAAAAGCCCGGAGAGAGTTGGCTCAGGCGGAAATTGACTATGGGGCAAAGCTCAGCGGTGTACTGGGAGACATTGCGGGGAAAATGCTGGCGCTTCCGGTTTCTTTTGCTGGCTGGGTAGTGTTGAAAAATACTAGCTCTATGTTTGAAAGTTTTGTTCTTGTGCTTGGCCTCGTCGTTGTGTCGCTGGTTTTGCTTGCGATACTGCACAATCAAATACTTCAGACAAATCGACTACTACATAGCTTTAATATCGTTTTCGACGACTTCAAAGACAAAATAAAAAACTTACCCGCCTAAGCTCCAAGGCTTGTTAAGGACCACAATCAGCCAGGTCGAGACCCAAGGCCGCACTCTGCGGTGCACTTTCTTAATGCTACAATTGCTGGCAATACTGCCTGCATTAGGGGCGGTGTTGGTGGCTCTAGTAAAATGTTGGGGAGCGGTCTCTCCGATATTTAAGATCGCACTATCGGTAGCTTTCTCTATTCCAAACTTCGATCCTGTCTTTCTAAGCCCGTAATCAATTGGGGTCTCAGGGCGCGGCGGGGCAGATAAAGTGTTACAAATATGCTTGCATTCAAGGATGTCAAACTTAAAGCCTGGACTTTGAATCGATGAACAACATCATACCTACGCAAAGCTTAAACAGCCTTATCGATCCGCAGGCACAGCGTCTAGTGGATTTCCTACGTGATATGGGTCTTCCTCACGAAAACATAATGGCCGAACCGGCCGAACGGTCTATCATTGCTAGCAACCTTCCCGGCTACCTGCAATCTTTGCCGGCTGAGGTGAAGCGCGACGCCCGCTACCTATCGAAATTTGTAATAGGCGCTGGCTCTGGTCTCTTCGACTATGCACTGAACGCTATCTGGAATGAGGTCGTAATAGATCTCCGCAAAAAGGCAGCACTTTACGGTCTTGATATTTTTTTCGATGCTGCTGTTGGTGGAAGCAAAACGCGCGAGTTTTACAAGACGGAAGACGATCTCGCTGCGCTGAAGGATGCGGTTCTGCTCGATACCTGCCGCAAGCTGGAGTTGATCTCAGACACGACCTACAAGAAGCTCAAGCATATTTTAGATATGCGTAACGATATAGGCATATCCCACCCAACTAACTACAACATTAACGCATTTGAGCTACTAGGTTGGCTGCAAACGTGCGTGCAGGACGTTTTGCACGATCGCCCGACCGAGGCGGCCCTCCAGGTTCAAGCGTTCATCGCAAACCTCAAAGGACATACTGTCCCAATCGATCTGGCTACGAAGCAGACCATTGAACGCCGCTTTACGGAATTGCCGAGCCATTTGTGTGGAAACCTGCTGCGAACTGTGTTTGGCATCTACGTAGCACCGGACACTGATCAGGGCGTACGCAAGAATATTGCTACTCTGGTGCCCGCACTTTGGAAAACATGTCCTGACGAACCACGATATCGACTCGGTATCGTGTTGGAGGGCTACAATACCAATCTGTACAAGGATAAATACGCGCTCGGAGATCAGTTCTTTGCGCTGGTGGGTGGCAATGCCTACCGTTCTGCCTCCGAGCGCCTTGTCATCGTAGATACTTTGATCACGGAACTACTAGACAAGCACAATGGCTGGGATAACTTCCATCATGAGGCCCCTGTAGCAGCCAATTTGTGGTCATATGTCCCAGATCAAAGCTCGATCTTTGACAATCTCGCTGCACGTCTGTTCAAGACGGTCCTGCTCTGTCGCATCGGTCGCGGCGTGTCTTTTAACGGTGGCGTATCGCCCGGCGGTAAACGCTATTACGACGCGATCCTGAACCTTGGCGGAGACAAGTTCGCGCCGCACATTATGGCTGCGTTCACCGATTACGAGATTTCGGGCCAACTCGGGCGCTCGATCTGCCGAACCCAAGCCAAGCAGGCATTGGAAGCCGCCCGGACAAATGTCATCAACCAGCGGCTGGTCGAGTGCATGACCTATCTAGTCGACCACATCGAAGCTAACCCTGGATGTGCGACGACTACCGATTTCAAACGGCTATCCGCCGATTACATACGCTGGAGCTAATAATAATGGGCTCTATGACAGATCCTTTACAAGCGCTCAATAGCTTCCAACAGGACGTGCGCAGGGGGCTTCCAGTAATTCCAACGGAAAAGTACAAGTCCACGTATGTAATTCGGGATGAGCTCAATGAAAAGGTGCGTTACACATACCTGAAAATTGAGCATGGCCGAGTGAAAGCAATTGCTATGTTTGTGACCGCCGGGTTCATCGAGGGAATTCCTTGCTTCCAAACTGGCTATGCCGTACCGGTCACTTACCGCAACAGGGGATGGGCAACGCAGATCCTCAAAGAGGGCATCGATGAGCTTCAGCAGGGCTTTTCGGCGCACGGGCATGGTGACTTTTACATAGAGGCGGTGGTAGGAATTGACAATATTGCTTCACAGCACGTGGCCCAAAAGGTGCTGGGTCAATCGGTGCCGACCACTGACGAACCGTCAGGGCAACCTGCTCTGACCTATCTGAGACGCATCGTCTGTTAACGGAAATAGCATTAACCATCTACAGGAAGGGTAGGAAGGGTATGCAAGGGCTCAGGGAAGTTAGCTGGAAAAAAGGTCAACGCGTAGCAGAAAGTAGATGGTCGAATCCATGCAATGACGTATCGATACGCCCTGGATTTTTCGCGGGAAAACGGAGGTGAAGTATGGACGTCGGAGGTCAGAGGCAAAAGCAAAGTGTCGGCGCCCAATCGGGTTTGGTGTGGTGATATCACCTATATCTGGGCGGGGACGCACTGGCTCTATCTGGCGGCTGTCCTCGATCTGTATGCCCGGCGGATCGTGGGTTGGGCCATCTCCAAAAGCCCCGATTCGGCATTGGCGTGCAAGGCATTGGAGCTGGCTTATCAGGCCAGCGGAATGCCAGACAAGGTCATGTTTCATTCGGATCAAGGCTGTCAGTACAGCAGTGAGCTGTTTCGCGACAAGCTTGAAGGATTCGGGATGAGGCAAAGCATGAGCCGGCGTGGAAACTGCTGGGATAATGCACCGATGGAGCGTTTTTTCAGCAGTCTGAAGTCAGAGTGGATACCCAAGAAAGGCTACCAGGACGAGGCAAAGGCCAGGCCGGATGTACTTCGCTACGTGATCCATCATTACAACCAGGTCCGGCTTCACAGCCATAACGAGTACCGCACGCCGGTGGAGCATGAAAGGCTGGCGGCGTAGCTCCTAAACAAATGTCCGGGATTGGTTGACCAGATCAAAGGGTAACCTCACCCAGTTCGGCTGCGGGTTCCGATCGAAGGTGCTGCAGTACACCGGTATCCCGGTAGGAGTTGGGATCGCTCGCACTAAGACGCTGGCGAAGCTGGCCAACCTTACCGCGAAGTGCTTCCAGGCTGAGACGGGAGGGGTGGTCGACATCTGCGATCCTTTCACGCGCGACTGGGTGATGCGTAACACCGAGGTGAACGAGCTGTGGGGCATCGACCGGCGGATGACTGCACACCTGCAGGGCGGGGGCATCAACAAGGCGATGGACCTGGCGAAAACCGACCTGCGGATGTTGCGTGAGAAGTTCAGCGTGGTGATGGACAAGACAGACCGCGAGTCAGCCGGCACGGTCTGCCTGTAGCCAAGCAGGAGTTCTACTGCAGCAGGATGTTCGGTAAGCGTCTGACGGAGCTTACGCCGATCAAGCAAGCGGTGGCCACTTATGCGGGGAGGGGGCCGAGAAGCTGCGCGTTCACGGCTCAGTGTGCAAGCGCATGCGCGTCAGCATCAGCACCGGTACGTCTAACCGCAACGAGCTGCATCATGCGCAGGGGCGACGGAGGAGCTGGCATACCCGACCAACGATACATTGCTGCTCACCTGGGCGGCGACAGATGCGGAGGAGCGCGTGTCCCAAGCTTGCTACCGCTATAGCAAAGCGGAGGTGCAGCTGCTCATTCTCAGGCAGCCAGGCGAATTCACGGACGACTTGTTCGCACTCAGCCAACCGGGCGTGCGAGCGACTGATGCCGGTTCTGGACGAGATCAATGGTCGATATGGCAGAGGAGGTCTGAGAGCCGGTGGCGTTCCTCGCACCGGACATCTTTGGAAAGCCTTCAGCTGTAGACTTCGGTCCTTACCTGAGCAAGCCCGCCATCTTCCTCAACGTTGTCATGATTGGCTGTAGGGCATAATGGTAGATCGGCCACTTTTGGTTGGTCGAAGACAGTCGTTGACTGGCGCTATGAAAAATTGGTATTCAAAACATCTATCAGGTCGCCTTGAAACGTTCGAAAGATGTGCTTGACTCACCAATTTTTGAAAGCTCCTGTACGCCAAACTGACTAAGGGCTAGAATCAGGAGTCATCATTTCACAAGACGAAACGACTATGGCCGACAAATTCGAAGAATTTATTAAGCAGCAGCAACAATCCAAAGGCTCTCAAGAAGGGGGGCTGAGTCTTGACCAAGAAAAAGAAATGTGGCTTGCCAAGATTAATGAGCTTTACGCGCTCGTTGATGAAAGTTTGGCGGAGTATACAGCTAGTGGTCAAGCAACAGTAAAATACTCGGACATTACTTTAACCGAAGAGTTGCTGGGTAGTTATACTGCTAAAAAAGCGCAGATTTTAATTGGTCGACAAGTAACCACGCTTACACCGGTAGGAACATTTCTGATAGGTGCCCGAGGGCGCGTAGACATGCAGGGACCGAAAGGCAATGTCAGATTTGTGATTGTCCCCCCAAATTCAAGCGCCCCGCGTGTAATAGTCACAATTGGCGATCAAAAAGCCCCTGAGACTCCTAGAGTTGCGCCGGAGGAATGGGTGTGGAAAATTGCATCTCCTCCGCCGAGAATCACTTACATTGCACTAGATATTAACTCGTTCCGGGAATCCCTTATGGGAGTGATAAATGGCTGAGCGCGTCAGCTTTTCCGCCCTCGAACAGAACCTTGAGCAAATCGCAATTCATCACGCCGATCTTGAGTCGGGGATTTACGAGTTTTTCTCCGGAGATTCGCCAGCTTTGGTGAGGCGCTATGCTGATGCTCTACGCGCGGAAGCAAGGGATAGATCACTGAAGGAGTTAGATTTTACTTCATCGTTGTCTGTGCTTTCATCAGTTGAAGCAACTATCAGATTGGATTATCTGAAACGTGTGTATGAGCGGTGGCGCGACCCTTTGAGTAAAAAAATGCGGGAGATTTACAAAGGCCAGGAAAATAAAGCACGACTCGTGGAAGATTTGCTTTCAGCCTGGAAAGCGACTGAAAATGTTAAGCAGCCGGTAGTTAGTGCTGTGATCGCAGCTTTTCGGTATAGAAATTGGCTGGCGCACGGGCGGTATTGGACTCCAAAACTTGGCAGGGCGTATGACTATCTGACTGTCTATGAGATAGCACAGGAATTCATAGAGATAGTTGAAAGCTACAATGATCAAGTTTCTCATGGAATGGGCCGATAAGAAATACCAGCGCTTGCCCATTCAAAAGTTACCTGGCCTCGAACAGTGCTGCTCCAGAGTGATGAGCGCCATCGGCACCTATTGGTCGAACATTGA
Organism: Pseudomonas sp. GYB4201; assembly: GCF_056312595.1. Lineage (NCBI taxonomy): Bacteria > Pseudomonadati > Pseudomonadota > Gammaproteobacteria > Pseudomonadales > Pseudomonadaceae > Pseudomonas > Pseudomonas sp. GYB4201. The sequence continues at coordinate 45,458 of NZ_JBWGIG010000007.1, forward strand.
GAGGTTGTCATGTAGTGGTCTAATGAAACCGGACACCCATTTAGGCGAGAATGCTCGCCATAGAGAGGTGTCTGATGACCAAGCAACGTCGTCCCTTTACCCCTGAGTTCAAGCGCGAGGCTGCATGCCTGGTGCTTGACCAAGGCTACAGCCATATCGAAGCCGCCCGTTCGCTCGGTTTGGTCGAATCGGCGCTTCGTCGATGGGTGAGCCAGCTTCAGCAAGAACGTGGCGGTGTTACTCCCACCAGCAAGGCTCTGACGCCAGAGCAGCAAAAAATCCAGGAACTCGAAGCCCGTATCAATCGGCTAGAACGGGAAAAATCGATCTTAAAAAAGGCCACCGCGCTCTTGATGGCCGAGGAACACGAGCGTTCGCGTTAATCGATCAACTGCGGGCTAAGAGCCTGTTGAGCTGTTGTGCTCGGTATTTGATGTCACCCGATCTTGCTACTACGCGTACTGCCGGAAACGTCGGTATCCGGATGCCGAACGAGTAGTCTTGCGTAGTCGCGTGAACGAGTTGTTTACGCAAAGCCGAAGCGCTGCGGGCAGCCGGAGCATCATTCACCTCAGTCAATCAACGAGCGGCTTTCCGATTGCTCATAAACTCTACCAGCTCCCGAACCACCTGATCGGCGGCAGCGTCATTGCTAAGTTCCAAGGCTCTGACCCTTCGGACTTCGACACCCTCATAGGTCAACGGAATTAGTCTTTTGTCCGCTTCTGCGGGGAGCTCTCGGTGATATGTGTCACCGTCGACCTCGATGATGAAGGTTAGTCCTTTGTAGATCACGACAAAGTCAGGTTCGAGCCGGTTGTAGCTCTTCCCGACCCTAACAAATACGGGCAGGGGGGCCACCGGAAGCTTTGCTCTGACCAGAGCGCTGAAAAGGATCAGTTCAGCTTTTGAGCGGAATAGGAGTCCTTGGTGCTGCAGTGAAGCGATGTTGTCGCTGCGTACCCGCCCTTGGTTGGTCACCCCCTCACCTTTGACATACCGAAGCGCTTCATCCCGCCAACCATCGCGGGCCTCGATCAGTTTCGGAGCCAAAGAGATTCGCTCCAATCCGTTTTTTGGAGAGGTCGCATAGAACGGTGCACACACCTCTGCAATCGCGACCTCAGTCGCCTCGCGCTCGCTTTCGGACATCGCGTAGTAGAGGGAAACAGGGAGGGTGATTATCAGTTCCCAGTAGTTGACCCCAAAATCCGAATTGATTACCTGAGCAGTGATGTCGCCGGCCACCAATACGGCAATGGCCCGGGCATCACCTCGTTGCTTGAGCGCTTCTACCGCGGAGGAAGCCAAATTTTCCAGGTCGAAAGGGTGAAACCACATATGGGTAATCGCCTCTTGGCAGTTTGCTTGTTGAGTAATGAAATCTGCCCTTCTGAGCTAATATCGTGTTCCTGGGATATCACCACGATTAAACAGGGCTTGGGAGCACCCGAAGCATTTCCCCAAGTAGCGAGTCAAGCGCACTACGGAAATCGACTTGGTGTTCAGTCGGCAGGTCTTCGGAACTTCTCATTGGGATATGCAAATGTCCATCTGCTACGTGGCGCAACGAGGTTTGGAGTTGCAGCATCTGGCTTTTAAACGATTTAGTTCCACCGTAACTGTTTGCGACTTCCGCGAAGGTTTTTAAGCCGAACACAGGTGGGACGTGGTCAGTTATCGCGCGCACTAACATCGCTGTTGCCATATGACAGTCCATCGCATGAACGTGGTTCAGCTCCTCTAACAGCCTGACGAGTCTGATGGGATCAAGGTTTCCTTTCGGAAGCGCTCTGAATGCCTCGATTCTAACTGAATTTACATAGGTTTTTCCCGTGCTGGGTACGGCTTTGAGCGCTAATTGTTTGCTAGTTTCCTCACGATTCAGCGCTTCAAGAAAAAGTTGAGCTGTATCAGTTTTTACTCTATGCAGAGCATCAAACGCGCCACCATTAGCGTTGGTGCCGTGACTTAAGGTGCTGAGCCTTACCAGGATGAAGACTGCTCTCTGGAAGGCATGGACTCTTTTTGGCCCTAGGTCTTCACGCAAAGATGATTGGAGTTTGTCTCCGTCGAGGCAAGCTACGCCAACTGAGCGAATAGCGTCAAATACTGAAGTGGTCCGATTACTTGTACGGATTGCTTCAAGCTGGGCAGTGGCGTCATCCACCATTTGACCGAGTTCAAGATAGAAGTTGCTTTTCAAGACTGCTCCTTGCAAGTGCTCGCGTTACTTTTTATCTAAGAAATTGTCTATTGCGTAACTGCGCCAAAGCCGTATTTTTCAGCTTGAGGCGTTTTTCCCTGGAGGTCGCCCCCTGTACCCACTAGCCATTGTAAATGGTTACGTCACCGTCCCGGCAGTGGTCATGCGTGCATCATCGATGCTAAAGCTCCGAATTTTACCAAATTCAGTGCAGATCCACCACGTATCGATTTCGGTGCACCGGTCAGATCCCCGAGAGCAGCCGCAGCCACACGCCATTCTTCTATATGTTTCCTTGCATCAATGCTGTGAGGCCACTATGCGGGTGGGGCGGCATGGCTAGTATCGTAGGCACATGAAAGCAAAACCTGCGTTGACAACCAGCATATTACTAGTATGCGGAGGTCGTGGGCAGATGTACTTTTTTGCCGATAGGCTGTGAAGAAATTTCTTCAAACAGCGCACGGCCGGGCGTTACAGCTGCCATGGCACCGCGCCGATGGCGCGGCTGTTTTTTCTAGTGATGCCTCAGAAATGTCGCGGTTGGACAGCGTCCTAACCTAACCTTATAGGGGCGAATCGCTGAGGGAGGATCTGTCTTGAAAAAGGCGGTGGGGATGGGAGTGGCTGATGTTAGTCATTGGACTAAACGCTAACACCGAGACAGCACCATCCACGGCATGACGATAAGACTTTTACTAGTTCATGCGCCCTGATATTTCAAGGCACATGGGATTGGAGAACCGAATACAATTCCAGGCGCGCTATTTCACCGCAATCAACGCATCCACCAACCCCTTAGCCCCTTCAATATGATGCAAAGCTGACCAAACCAACCCCTTCGAGCGCCCATCCCCATCGGTCAGCTCATAAGCCGCCTCATGCGCGCATCTCAACAAATGCGACAAATGACACAGCGCATCATCCAGGCTTATCCCAGGGTTCACACTAAAAAACGGCTGCTGCCGGGAGTCCACCATCCCGAAAGCCAGGCTGGTTGTTTCCAATTCGTCACTCACGATCAAAGTCCCTATGAAGATAACCCGTGTGGCTAGCCAGCAAGGCACAGCCACGGAAATTGCTTACGACGTCAGGCATGGCTGCGTTCAAAGCACGCCAGGCCAGAAAGCATAATTGGGGGAGAAGGGCACAGCGAGGCGGATCGGGTGTTGGTTTGACCATGGTGAAGCTCCAGATGAGTTAACGGAGCTGCCATCCATTGTGACCAAACGAATGGGTGGCAGCTGTGCGAGGGTTGGTCAACCGGTCATCTGGGAACCCGGCGCATCCGAGGATGCCCCGCGCACAGCTGCCATAAAACATCATGCAAGCTAGGTAGCGAGCATGGTTATGGCGGCGCTGAACGCCTCCAGTTGAACGGGTGACCAAACCCGGCCGCGGTGTAAGCGGCGAGGGGAGGGTAGTTACCTGTCCAGATGGGCGCAAGCGCGAAAATGTAAGCGATTTATTCCATTATCGCAGAATTTGTAGGACGTTTCTGAGGACAGTTCCGACAGTTGTATTTCCAGGTGTGTGCGTATTTTTTAGAGGGATCACGCCCTTGGCGCCTTGTGCCGAGCATATGCCGCAGTATTCGCGCTTGTCGGCCGCCTGCGCACGTCATTTCGAGACTCATCCTGCATGGCATCGACATCTAAAGCCTGGGAGATCGACTTCATACCCTCCACAAACGCTTTAGAGAAGTCCCGGGCGGGAATGTACCTGGGTACCACAACCTGAAGGCGTCGAAAATCATCGTGCTCCTGGAGCAATTCAAGATAGCGGCGCAGCCGTTCAGGCGCGGTTGTTTTTCGACTCAGGTGCTTCTTGAGCCGTTCTTCAGCCTGCATGATCTCTTCAGGGGTATCAGTCGTATCTTCAAACTCGAGTGCATGAATCTCTCGGGCAAGGCGCTTCTGCGACCAGCCCAGCCGACTAATCAGTCCGTGAATTTCATTTTGCAACGTCTCCGTTTCTGTCCCCATTTGTCCCTAGGCACCTCCGTAATGTTCGAGTCGTCCCACCGGGGACATCAACCCTATAGGAAACTGAAAATGAGCAAAATGACCAAAGCCGACGCTTCGCGTATTCAATCGGGCGCTGCAACTACGCGAGGTGGAAAAACCGATTCCGACTCTTTTGCGGCTCGTGCTCAAAGCGCCGCCGACAAAAATGTGAATGCTTCGAAAGGGGGCAACGGGAAAAAGTGATCACCATGGATAGGATGACGATGTCCTAGCCGCCTTGCACTGCCTGGCAGCCGATGCAAAGGTTGTCAGGTAGTGCATGCGGTCTTCATTGAAGTCTTTGACCTTCAGGGTTTTTTGCACTTGCTCCAGCGCGCAGACGCAATCGTCACGCTTGCCCTCATACGCCGATACGGCGATCGGGCGTTCAGACGAGTTCAAGCACATGTCCACGATCGCGTATTCGCTACGTATCGAGTATCGCTCGGGTACAAAATGGTGTCTCACCTCTACCGTACCAACTACACCTAAGCTGAATGCGACCACTGCAGCGCTGACTGCCTTCTTTACCTTTCGGTATTTGAAGCCCGACATAGGCTTCTGACATTTACTGCATTCTAAAGTCGCTTCGCATCGCAATTGGTTGGCCGTCGAGCAGTGCGGGCAATCAATTTCTAGCGCTAAGCCCTGTGGCAGATCCATCGATGTACTTCACTCCATATTGGCTTTCCATCATACCGTACAGCGCTAAATGCTCTCTACGGCTTGAGCCTGCGGGTGTGTCGGAGTGCCGCCTGAATAGACCAAATGGGAAGGTAGAAGGTGGAGTACAGATGTACTCCATGTCCAATGAGGTGTTCAACTCGATCACTTACTCGGCACCTTATGCCGCGCATACATCGTAGTAGCCCCCCCAGAACCACCCCGCCCCTGCAACTCAAACGCCTGCGGATAAGCCTTGATCAAGTCACTCAACTTCTTGAACCCATGAGTCCGAGGATCAAACTCCGGCCGCAGCTTGGTGATGTTCGTGCCCAGGGCACCCAACTGCGCCCAGCCATCCTCATCGGCAATGTCATCCAGGATCTTGGTAATGAAACTGATCGGCGCCTTGGGCTTCTTGGGTTTTTCCGCGGCAACCGTCCTGGCTGCATCCGGCACAACGGCTGACTCAACCGATGGTTCCGGGCTCGGCGCTGGCGCCACTTCATCACGCAGCAGCTCGATATAGATGAACTTGTCGCAAGCCGCCACGAACGGCTTGGGCGTTTTTTCCTCGCCGAAGCCGTACACGGTCAAGCCTTCTTCGCGCAGCCGCGAGGCCAGGCGGGTGAAGTCGCTGTCGCTGGACACCAGGCAGAAGCCGTCGAAGCGCCGGGTGTAGAGCAGGTCCATGGCGTCGATGATGAGCGAGCTGTCGGTGGCGTTCTTGCCCTTGGTGTAGGCGAACTGCTGGATGGGCTGGATGGAATGGTCGAGCAGCACTTTCTTCCAGCCGCCCAGTTGGGGGCCGGTCCAGTCACCGTAGATGCGTTTGACGCTGGCAACACCATATTTGGCGATTTCCTCGAAGAGGCCTTCGACGATGGCGGCTGGGGCGTTGTCGGCGTCGATCAGCACGGCCAGGTGTTTCTGGGTGGTGGTTGCGTGGGTGGCCATTGGGCGTCCTGGATGGCGTGGGGGCTGTGGGTACAGTACACCATGGGGGCGTGTGGTGATGCGGGTGGCCAGCGCAGCCTTCGGCAGCGGCTACGGGGTTGGGTGCAGGGTGAAATCTGGGGGGGGAGGGCACGCAATCAGGATGACAAACCTGAGTTTTTGTTAATTTGACGCCAAAATGATGGCACTTCAATATCGCGGCCTCTGCAAATGTAAGCAATTGTAAAAAATTGCGATACACACACCCAAGGACGCGATTCAATGTGGTCAAGGACGCCTGCCGCTCGGCTTGCTGTTGTGCTGTGCCTGGCTGTCGCCATACCGCTGGCGCACGCTGCCAGCCCCAACCCTAGCCCCGGCGACCAGGACCTGATCCGCGACCGCCAGGACCGCCTGCTCGAAGAACAGCGCAAGCGCCTGGACGACCTGCAGAACCTGCCCCCGCCTGCGCCAGCCCCCGCAGCCCCGGCGGCGCCGGCCAGCAGCCGCTGTTTCCAGATCGATACCATCGAGCTCAAAGGCGCCGAGCATTTGCCTGATGGCCAGCGTCTGGTGAATCCCTACCTGCACCAATGCCTGGGCGTGGCCCAACTCAACGACGTGCTCAAGGTCATCACCGACCGCTACATCGCCCTGGGCCTGGTGACCAGCCGCGCCTACCTGCCGCCCCAGGACCTGGCCAAGGGGCATTTGACCGTGCAGGTCATCGAGGGCCACCTGCAAAGCCTCAAGCCAGGGCAGGGCAGTGGCCTGTCCCAGCGCGAGCTGGACGTGGGCTTTCCCGGCCGCGCTGGGGATGTGCTCAACCTGCGCGAAGTGGAACAGTTGGTCGACCAGCTCAACCGCCTGCCCTCCAACCAGGCGCAGATGGCCCTGGTGCCCGGCGCCACGGTGGGCAGCACCGACGTGCAGGTCAACAACGCGCCGCAGAAACCCTGGCGGCTTTCGCTGTCGCGCAACAACGATGGCCAGAAAAGTACCGGCCAGCAGCAGTGGGGCTCGCGCCTGGACTGGGACAGCCCCCTGGGCCTGGCCGACCAGCTAAGCCTCAACGGCGGCCAGGACGCCCACCCCGATGATCCGCACAACAGCCACAACGCCGGCCTGAGCTACAACCTGCCGTACGGCTGGTGGAACTTCACCTACAGCTACAACCGCAGCGACTACCGCTCCCTGGCCCAGGCCAACGGTTTCGACTTCAAGCAAAGCGGCGACAGCACCACCCAGCAGTTCAAGGCCGAGCGCGTGGTGTACCGCGACGCCCTGAGCAAGACCTCCCTGAGCCTGGGCCTGTCGCACCTGGCCACCAACAACTACGTGGCCGGCAGCCGCCTGGACGGCAGCAGTAACCGCATCACCGAGCTGCAGTACGGCCTCAACCATGGCCGGCGCATTGGCGGCGCGTTTCTCAACCTGGACCTGGGCCTGCAGCAGGGCATCGGCGCCCTCGATGCCCAGGGCGACCACGACCCGGGCCCGGCCGACCCCACCGCACGCTACCGCAAGTACACCGCCACGCTCAGCTACCTGCAGCCGTTCAAGCTGTGGGGCGAGGCGTTGAGTTTCAGCAGCCTGGCCACCGGGCAGCACAGCGAGGACGTGCTGTTCAGCCCGCAGCGCATGAGCCTGGGCGGGCAGGCGTCGATTCGCGGCTACCAGGACGAATTCCTTACCGGCGACAGCGGCGGCTACTGGCGCAACGACCTGCGCTGGACGCGGCCCGTGGCCTGGGCCTGGCTGCAGCCGGTGTTCAGTGAATACGGCAGTGACATCGGCTACGACCAGGGCGTGATCAGCAACACCCAACACTCAGGCGACGAACATGGCCGGGTGTCCAGTGATTCGCTGGAACTGTTCGCCCGCGGCCAACACCTGACCCTGAGCGTCACCCTGGCCCATTCCCTGGAGCGCCCGGCGGTGCTCAGTGACCGCGAAGCGCCGGTGTATTTCCGCGTCGAATTCCTCCTTTAAAAACGCTTGCGAGACCTGCACATGGACGTTCGCCAACTGGCCTTCCTGGCCCGCCAACCCTCGGCTGCCATTCAACCTCGCGAGCGCTTCTGGGGCATCTCCAAGCGTGGCCTGGCCTTCGTGCTGGCTAACGCCCTGTTCTGGCAGCCGCTGTGGGCCCAGGCCGGTGGCATCACCGTCAGCGGCCAGGGCACGACCACGACTGCGGCGGCCAACGGCGTGCCCATCGTCAACATCGCCGCGCCCAACGCCAGCGGCCTGTCCCACAACCAGTTCGGCGACTACAACGTCGGCAGCCAGGGCCTGATCCTCAACAACGCCACCAGCAGTACCCAGAGCACCCAGCTGGGCGGCATCATCCTGGGCAACAGCAACCTCAAGGGCCACGCTGCCAGCACCATCCTCAACGAGGTCACCGGCACCAACCGCAGCCAGCTCAACGGCTACACCGAGGTGGCGGGCCAGGCCGCTCACGTGATCGTCGCCAACCCCTATGGCATCACTTGCAACGGTTGCGGTTTCATCAACACCCCGCGCGCCACCCTCACCACCGGCAAGCCGGTGCTGGACGCCAACGGCAAGCTCGACCACTACCAGGTGGACGGCGGCGACGTGGCCATCGACGGCGCGGGCATCAACGCCGGCAACGTCGACAGCTTCGAGGTCATTACCCGCTCGGCGCGCATCAACGGCCAGATCAACGCCAACCAGCTGACCCTGGTCGCCGGCCGCAACGACGTCGACGCCACCACGTTGAACGCCACCGCGCGCGCCGATGACGGCAGCGCCAAGCCCAGCCTGGCCATCGACTCCACCGCCCTGGGCGGCATGTACGCCGGCGCGATCAAGCTGGTGGGCACGGAAAAGGGCGTAGGGGTGAACCTGGCCGGCAACCTGGCCGCCAGCGGCGGGGATATCGAGCTCGATGCCAATGGCCAGCTGAATGTGGCGCAAGTAGCGGCCAGCGGCGCGGTCAAGGCCAACGCCCAAAGCGTCACCACCAGCGGCCCGGTGTACGCCGGCAGCCATCTGGACGTGAGCACCAGCGGCGACCTCAATAACAGCCAGAGCCTCGCCGCCCGCGACGCGATCACCTTGAGCAGCGGCGGCCAGCTGAACAACAGCGGCATCATCGAAGCGGGGGTCAACGCCGATAACAGCCGCAACACCGCAGGTGATGTCAGCGTCAGTGCGCAGAACCTCACCAACAGCGGCAGCTTGATTGCCAGCCGCAACCTCACCGCGCAGGTCACGCAGACCCTGGTCAACCAGGCCGGCACGCTCAGTGCCGGGCAACAGCTGCATGCCAGCGCCACCACGTTCGACAACCAAGGCAAGGGCCGGGTACTGAGTAGCGGTAGCTTGGCGCTCAGCGCCGGTCAGCTGCTTAACACAAACGGGCTGGTGACCAGCAACGGCGCGCTCAACGTGCAGGGTGGCACCGTCAATAACAACGCGGGTGAGCTGTCGAGCCAGGCCGCCCTCAGCCTTGACGTGACGGGTGCCTTGACCAACGTCAATGGGCTATTGAGCAGCCAAGGCGCCCTGGGCATCAGCAGCGCCAGTCTCGACAACCGGCAAAAAGGCAAGGTGTGGGGCAGTGGCGCCACTCGTGTTACCACCGGCCAGTTCGACAACGGCCAAGGTGGCAGCCTCACCAGCGGCACCACCCTTGACCTCAACGCCGGCCAGGTCAACAACGGCAGCGCCGGCCAAATCGCCAGTAGCGGTGCCCTGACGGCCAGCGTCACCGGCTTGAACCAGCAGGGCGGCCAGCTGTTCAGCAGCACCCAGCTGAACCTCGACTTGAATCACGGCCAACTGACCAACAGCGGCTTGATCAACGCGCCAGTGCTTGTACTCAAAGGCCTGGCCGACGTGGATAACAGCGGTGGCGAGATTTCCAGCGCCCAAGCCTTCGGCCTGAGCGCTACCACACTGACCAATACAGGCGGCAAGCTAACCTCCGGCCAAGGGTTGACGCTAGCCGTGCAGCAGGCGCTGGACAACGTCAACGGCACGATATCCGCGGCCGTGCTGGCCAGCCGTAGTGCCAGCCTGGATAACACCGGCGGTACCCTGAGCAGCCAGGGCAACATCGACCTGGGCGTGACGGGCGCGCTTACCAATCAGCACGGTACGCTAATCAGCGACGCGAATGTGCTGCTGGGCGCCGCCAGCCTGGACAACAGCAGTGGTTCGGTGTCGGGCAAAGGCGATGTCAGTGCCACGGCAGCCAGCGTCGTCAACCAGAACGGCAAGCTGTTTGCGAACGGCGCCCTGAGCCTTGGCAGCACAACCCTGGACAACCGCCAGAATGGCCTGGTGGGCGCGCTCGGGGCCATGACCCTGAACGTGGGTGCTGTGGACAACCGCGGCGGCGAGCTATCCAGCGATACCAACCTGAGCCTGGCGGGCCACAGCCTGGACAACAGCGATGGCGGCCTGGTGATTGCCACGCAAACCCTGGGGTTGAGCGTCGACCAAATCCTCGATCGCAATCACGGCCAGCTGACGGGTAAAGCGGCGCTGAACCTGACCGGCCAAACCTTGGACAACACCAGCGGTGTGCTGTCCAGCTTGCACAGCCTGCAGGTCAACCTGACCGGCACCCTCACCAACAGCCAAGGCCTGCTCAGCAGCGAAGGCCTGCTGACCGCCAGCGCCGCCAGCCTGTCCAACCGCCTGGGCAGCTTGTCCAGCGCCGGCCAACTGAGCCTGACCACCACTGGCGCCGTCGATAACCAGGGCGGCAAACTGGTCACCGACGGTGGCCTGGACCTGCACAGCGCAAGCCTTGATAACAGTAACCAAGGCACCGTCAGCGCCAGCCAGGCCATGGCGATCACCACCGGCACGCTGAACAACCAGCACGGCGGCAGCATCAGCGGCGGTGACACCCTGGCTGTGGCAGCGGGGCAGGTCAGCAACGGCGACGGCGGCAGCATCGCCGCGCAGAACGCCGTCACCGCCAGCGTCACCGGCCTGGACCAGAACGGCGGCAAGCTGTTCAGCCACAGCGCCCTGACCCTGGACCTCAACCACGGCGCCCTCGCCAACCAGGCCGGCCTGATCAACGCGCCATTACTGGTGCTGAAAAACCTTGCCGCCGTGGACAACACCGGCGGTGAAATCTCCAGCGCCCAGGCCTTCACGTTCGATGCCGCCAGCCTCACCAACGACAACGGCAAACTGCTCTCCAACCAGGCCCTGGCCGTTACCGTCAACCAGGCCCTGAGCAACCTCAACGGCACCATTGCCGCCGCCAGCCTGCACGTGCAAGCCGCCAGCCTGAACAACGCCGGCGGCACGCTGAACAGCCAGGGCGACCTGAAGCTGATGGTCGACGGCCAACTCACCAACAACAACCTGGGCCTGATCAACGCCACCGGCAACCTGGCCATCAACGCCGCCGCCATCGACAACAGCAACGGCGGCAACCTGCTGGGCAGCGCCATCGCTTTGGATTTTGGCGCCGCCACCGGCGACCTCAACAACGCCAGCGGCCTGGTCACCACCACCGGCCAGCTGACCGTCAACCATCTGCGCGACCTCAACAACCAGCAGGGCGAGCTGTCCAGCAGCCAAAGCCTCACCCTGGCTGGCCGCACCCTGGACAACACCGGCGGCAAGCTGATCAGCGACAACCTGCTGACCCTGACCGCCAACAGCCTGCTCAACCCCGGCGGCCTGGTGTCCGGCTGGCAGGGCGTAAGCGTCACCGCGGGCAGCCTCGATAACCGCAACTCCGGCACCGTTTCCAGCCGCTACGGCGACGTCACCGTTACGGTGCAGGGTGACCTGCTCAACGGCAACAGCGGCGCGCTGGTCAGCCAGGGCGCACTGAATGTCAGCGCTGGCACCCTCGACAACAGCGCCGGCATTCTCTCCAGCGCCGCCGGCCTGACGTTGCAGGCCATCAGCCTGAGCAACAACGCCGGCTCTATCGCCGCGCAAAACGCCTTCAGCTTCACCGGCACCACCTTTGACAACAGCAACGGCAGCGTCACCAGTAACGGCGCCGCCACCCTTGGCCTGCTGGGCGTGCTGACCAACACCAACGGCAAGCTGGCCAGCGGCAGCGACCTGCTGATTCAGGGCGCCACCCAGGTCAACAACCGCAACGGCCAACTGGCCAGCCAGACCCTGCTGACGCTGCTCACCGGCGGCCTGGACAACAGCAACGGTGGCACCCTTGCGGCCAACGACGCCCTGGTGATCACCGCCACCGGCGCCGTGCAGAACAGCGCCGATGGCCTGATCTACAGCCAGCACGCCGGCGTCACCCTGCACGCCGCCAGCCTGGCCAACAGCCGCGGTACCCTGCAAAGCCAGGCCGCCCTGAACGTCACCACCACCGGCGACATCGACAACCAGAGCGGCACCCTCCTGGCCCAGGGCGGCGACCTGAGCGTCAACGCCGGCAACCTCGACAGCCGCGGCGGCACCCTCAGCAGCCAGACCGGCGCTTTCACCGCGCAGCTGACCGGCGTGCTGAAAAACGGCTACGACCTGACCAACGCCAGCCAGAAGGGCAATATCCAGGCGCAAAGCCTGAACCTCACCAGCACCGGCCTGGACAACGACGGCGGCCGCATCGCCGCGCGAACCGGCGACGCGGTGGTCAGCACCGGCGACTTCAACAACCAGAACGGTGGGCTGTACGCCACCGGCAAGGTCAAGGTCAATGCTCACAACCTCGACAACAGCGGCGCGGCCGATGGGCAAATCGGTGGGCAGCAGATCGACCTGAGCCTCAGTGGTGCGCTGAACAACGAGAACGGTATCGTTGAAAGCGACAGCACCCTGGGTGTCACCGCCGCCAGCATCGACAACCAGGGCGGCCAGTTGCGCGCCCTGGGCACCAGCGGCACCACGCTGTTCACGGTCAGCGGCTTGCTGAACAACAGCAATGGCACGTTGGAAACCGCGAACAGCAACCTGGCCTTGAACACAGGTGCCCTGCAAAACCAGGGTGGTTCGATTCTGCACAGTGGCAGCGGCACATTCGGCCTGGGCCTCAACCTGTTGCAAAACGCCGGTGGCAGCCTGGTCAGCAACGGCAACCTGACCGTCACCGGTGACAGCTGGACCAACTCCAGCGTGCTGCAAGTGGGCGACCTGACGGTCAATGTCGGCACGCTCAACCAGACTTCCACCGGCCAGTTGCTGGCCAACCACAGCTTTACCGGGCGCGGCGGCAACTGGAACAACGATGGCCTGATTGCCAGTAACGGCAGCGCCGACCTGCAGGTTACCGGTAGCTATGGTGGTGCTGGCAGCCTGACCAGCGTTGGCGATCTGACGTTCGCCGCAAGCCAGGCCAGCCTGGGCGCCGCTACCTCACGGCTGACCGCTGGCGGCAATGCCGTGATCAACGTAGGCGGCATCCTGGCGAACCAGGGGCGCATCACCGCCAACGGCGGCCTCACCGTCAACGCCGGCACCCTCGACAACTACGGCACCCTGGGTGCGGCCCAGGACGTGACGCTAAGCACGCCGACGCTGCTCAATGAGGACGGCCTGATCTTTGCCGGTGGCAACCTGGCCCTGCGGGCCAACACCTTCACCAACCATGAAGCCAACGTCTATGGCCTGAGTGATGTCAGCATCGGCGGCTACAACGGGGTGACGCGTTCGGCCAGTGTGTCCAACATCTCTGGCGGGTTGGAGAGTGCAGGGGCGTTCACCATCGATGCCGATGCGTTCGAGAACCGTACCGAGGGTGGTACGGCGGCAGGTGATCGTGTCCTCACATCAGGGTATATCGCCGTTAGATGCGATGACTGCAAAGGGGATTACTACGACCTGAAATTGGTTGCACAGGAAACCTTTGAAAGCAGCGATACCGATACCAGTCCCGCGGCCACTCTGTCGGTCGGCAAGGACTTTGTATTTCATGGCGGCAGCTTCCTCAACAGCAAAAGCACGATCGCGGCGGGGGGCAACATTACTATCCAGGCCGACACCCTGCAGAACGTCGGCTCCGTCAGCGGCACCATTGAGCGTACCCGCACTTATTCTGCTCATGATGTGTGGGGGCAAGCGGCAGAGGATCTGATGTCCAACGTCGTCATGCCGTACAACCAAAGGAATAACCCTGATTTTCCATTGGTTTACTACATCGACGATTCAGGGGCAGTCCGTACGGCTGTCGCTAAATCCGTGGCACAACGCAATGGAGGGCGAGACGGCGTTATTGTCAGCGGTGTCACACTGAAGGATTCAGTGACCGGTAATACTGTCACAACACAGTTTGACGATGTTTACGGCGTTGCACTAACAGGGCTAAGCCACGGTTTCGAGGGCAAGGTTACATCGCAATATGACCCTGCAAACCTACTGGCTGTACCCAGTGAAGTGACGCAGTTCACGTTGGTTAGCGACGTCGAACAGGCCACGGACAATACAGGAGCGGCCAGCACCGGCACCATCCGCAACGCGGTTATCCAGGCCGGTGGCACGGTAGCCATCACCGCCAGCCAAACCCTCACCAATAGCGTCATCCACGAGGACTACGGCTACAACGCCGGCGCCAACCAGGTTCAAAATACCCAGCCCGCGACCGGCCCGCGCGTGGTCGTCAGGGTCAACGCCCAGTTGCCCCCGAACCTGGCGCAGCAAGAAGTCGATCCGCTGACCCTGCCAGGCTTTAGCCTGCCCACGGGCCAGAACGGTCTGTTCCGCATCAGTGGCCAAGGCACTGGCAGCGTTGTTGCGCCGCAGGACTGGACGCTGAGCAGCGGCCAATTGAGCGGTGTGCAGACACAGGTCACGGCCCCCGTTGCGCAGGCACGCGCCGTGGACGTGGGCAGCGTTGCACCGGCCTCCAGCACTAGCCTCTCCCTGGGGCAGGGTACGGGCAGCAGTTCAACGGTCGCCAGCACCGCCAGCCAGACCGTGGCTCGAGTACAGGGCGTGCCAGACACAGGCGCCGTTTCCCAACCACAAAAATACCTGATCGAGACCAACCCGGCGCTCACCAGCCTCAAGCAGTTCATGAGCTCGGACTACATGCTGTCGGCGCTGGGCTACAACCCCGACGACAGTGAAAAACGCCTGGGCGACGGCCTGTACGAGCAAACCTTGGTAGACCAGGCCGTGGTCGCCCGCACGGGTCAACGCTACATCGACGGTGAAACCAGCGACGCAGCGCAATTCAAGTACCTGATGGACAACGGCATCGCCGCCCAGCAGACCTTGAACCTGACGGTGGGCACTGCACTGACAGCCGATCAGGTCGCGGCGCTGACCCACGACATCGTCTGGATGCAAAGCGAAGTCGTCGACGGCCAGACCGTGCTGGTTCCGGTGGTCTACCTGGCGAACGCCAACAACCGCCTGGCCCCGACCGGGGCCCTGATCGCCGGCAGCGACGTGAACCTGGTGGCTGGCCAGACCATCACCAACGCCGGCACCGTGGCAGCGTCCAGCAGCCTCTCGGCCATCGCCGGTACAGACGTGGTCAACAGCGGGGTGCTGCAGGCGGGCGGCCGTCTTGACGTGTTGGCCAGCAACAATGTGGTCAACCAGGCGGGCGGCATCATCGCCGGGCGCGACGTCGGCATTACCGCCGTGGATGGCAACGTTACTAACCAGCGCACAGTCAGCTCGCTGGACAGCACCACCGTTGCTGGTGTCTTGCACCAGGACTTCAGCGACAACGCCGCCCGCATCGAGGCAGCGAACGGCCTGACGGTAAACGCCGGCAATGACGTGGCGAACCAAGGCAGCGTGCTGCAAAGCGGCGGCGCTACCAGCATCAGCGCCGGGCGCGACGTGACACTGGCCAGCACCGCCCTGACCACCTCGGCCAGTGCCGGTAAAAACCACACCAGTTCCAGCATCACGCAATTGGGCTCCACCGTGACCAGTGGCGGCGACCTGACCGTGCAGGCCGGCCGCGATCTCAGCGTGGTCGCCAGCCAGCTCAGCGCCAAGGGGGACGTGGCGATGGCAGCCACCGGTACTCTGGACATCAGCTCGGCGGCCAACGAAACACACTCCTATTCGAAGGGTAAGCACGAAACTCGCCAGGAAGACCATGTCCACCAAGTCAGCAGCGACGTCACGGCGGGCAACAGCATTACCCTCCAATCAGGGAGCGACCTGACGCTTGAGTCCAGCCACCTGACGGCGGGCACGGATGCAACGGTTGCTGCCGGCGGCAAGCTCAATGTACTGGCGGTGCAAGACACCGACTATTCGCTGTACGACATGAAGAAGAAGGGCAGCTTCGGGTCGAAAAAGACCAAGCACGACGAGGTTACCCAGGTCACCAACATCGGTAGCGCCATCACCACCGGGGGCAACCTCACGCTGGCCAGCAACAGTGACCAACTGTACCAGGCGGCCAAGCTCAACAGCGGCAATGACCTGACCATTTCCAGTGGCGGCGCAGTGACGTTTGAGGGCGTTAAAGACCTTCATCAGGAGACTCACACCAAAAGCAGTACCAGCCTTTCCTGGAACAGCATGAAGGGCAAAGGCAGCACCAACGAAACCCTGCAGCAAACAGAAATGACTGCGAAGGGCAAGACCGTGATCAACGCGGTCAACGGTCTGAACATCGATGTGAAGCAGATCAACAAGGAAACGGTTAGCCAGGTGATCGACACCATGGTGAAGGCGGATCCGAGTTTGAGCTGGTTGAAGGATGCCGAGGCACGGGGCGATGTGAATTGGCAGCAGATCAAAGAGTTGCATAACTCTTTCCATTACAGCAGTTCGAGCCTTGGGGAAGGGGCGATGCTGGCGATCGTCATCATCGTTTCTGTACTGACCGCAGGGGCGGCTAGTACGGAAATTGCGTCGCTGGCCAGTGCAAGTGGCGGAAGTGCAATGGCGGCGGGCACCGCCACGGCAGCAGCGGGCTGGGGTAACGCAATGCTTACGGCTGCTGTAACGTCTACGGCCAGCAGCGCCGCAGTCAACGTGATCAATGACAAAGGAAACCTAGGGGCAGCGCTGGGCGACACACTGAGTTCCAAAAATCTTAAGAATGTTGCCATTTCGTCGCTGACGGCTGGTGTAGCTTCGGGTTACATCAACCCGGCATTCAGCGGCACTCAAGTGCCGTTCAATGACCTCACCAAAGGTTTCGACCTGTCGACCCTTTCGGGTATTGGTGGCTTTGCGGTAAACGCGGGGGTTAACGGTCTTGCGTCGAGCGTTATCAGTACCGCGATAAATGGTGGGAGCTTCGGCCAAAATCTATCGGGAAGCTTGGTCAGTTCAGCTGCCAACGTAGCAGCTGCGGTTGGCTTTAACGCGATCGGCGGGTACGCCGAAACCAAATACCTGGCTGCGCAGAAATCCGGTGACGTCGTCGGTGAAGCGATGTGGGCCGAAGGCGGTGTTGCGCGCACCGCGTTACACGCGATCTTGGGAGGCGCGATAACGTCTGCCGATGGTGGGGATTTCGCTACTGGGGCAATTGCTGCTGGCGCCAGCCAGGCGATGGCCGGAGTCCTTAACACTTCGTTCAACAATCATCCTGAGTTGCGCTCAGCGATGTCGCAGGTGGTGGGGATTATTGCTGCCGGGGCGGCAGGGAAGGATGTAAGTCAGGGCAGCTGGATCGCCCAGATGGGTGATGAGTACAACCGTCAGTTGCACCAGCCGGAGGCTGTCGCGCTCAGCAAACTCAAAGCAGATCATCCAGAGGATGCCGAGAAATACGACGCGGCAGCTTGTGCGCTCGTTTACTGCAGCAGGTCTGTGCCGGTAGACAGTACGCCTGGTTCTGACTATTTGAAGCTTGCCGCGATGGAGGCAGAAGGGCGCTCGTATATTGCGCAGGAGGGGGCGCTAATTGATACAGGGGCGTTTACATACGACAAGGTTGATGAGCTAAACGATTCAATGCTCGCGGGTGGCGAGGTCACTCAGAGGATCGCAAGCGGAGCTAAGGCCGTAACTAGCGTCATTGCGGGAACCTCGCTAGGTGCTCTCACGATGGCAGAGGCCCCTCTATGTATAAGTATTGCTGGCTGTGCAGCGCCTGGCGTTACCGGTGCACTCAGCCTTACCGCCTTGAATGACGGAAGAAATTATACCAACGATACATTTGCTCCTTACACCAATTCGCAGGCATCTGACGTTCTGAAGTCATTTAACCCCGCGACCTATCCTGGTGAGTCTAACCCCGTAGGAAGCTTGCTTAACTCCCTAGGGCTCCTTGGGGCGGGCGCGGCAGGCAGTAAAGTTCTTTCAAATCTAGACAGTTATGGGAGTAAAATACAAAGCGGGAGTGCTGAGCTTGAAAGCGAATTTAAAAGCTTGGTTGGCAAACTTGAGAGCCTGTTTGGCCCTGCTGGTGATTTAGAGACTCCGCCAAAAACTGAAATAGTAGCGACTGATACGAAAGGAGGAGGCGTTGGTTCCTCTCCTTCCCCTAACTCTGAAGTCGTTACGTCGACTTCAGCCCAGGTTGCTGATCTAGGTCAGGTACCTAACCCGAGCGGAACGCTAGCGCCTACAGGAGGCGTTCCCGGTGAAGGTACGCCGGTCGTATCTGTTGGTGGCGTGAACACCGGTCTTGTGACGGACGCGAATGGTGGGGTATCGTGGGGGGCCGCTGAAGAGGCTGCGGGTGCAAAAGAGGCTGCCGCCGCCAATGAATTAGCAAGATTAACTGAACGGGCGGTGCAAATTCGCTCGGAGCTAAATATTGGTAGCGGTAGGAATATTGCTGTTGCTGAGTATTCAATTGATGGACAAAGCGCTGAGCTTGTAGGGGTAAGCGGGCTAGCGAAGCGCCCTGGAACGGTCGATGTCCCTGAAAAACAGGTCTTCGACACAATACAAACTGGTAACAATCCAAGGACAATGGACTCAGAGTATAAAATATTGTCGAGTTTGGCAGATAAGCTAACACCCTCGTCACAAGGGGTCGTGAATATTTACTCAGAGCTCCCAGTTTGCGTTTCATGCAGCGGGGTTATAAGTCAGTTTCAGCAAAGGTTCCCCGGTGTGATTGTTAAAGTAGAAACAGGAAAGCCAAGATGAAAAGCGTTCGGGATATTTTTCATGAGTTAGTGCTGCGGGGAGTAATTTTAGATTCTACTTTTGTTGGTTGCACCGAAGCGGAGATTGCATCAATCGAGCAATATTTTGGTTGTAAAATTCCTTTGGCATATCGTGAGTTTTTGACGATTGCGGGGCGTTCGGCTGGTAAGATTTTTTGTGGTGTTGATATATTTTATCCGAGATTACTTAGCCTAAAGTTTGAGGCGGATGAGTTGCTTGATGAGTTAGGTCTCTCTGATTTACTGCCTACGGATGCTAAGATATTCTGCATGCATCAAGGATATGAAATTAATTATTTTCTACCGGTCTCTGACGATCCGCCAGTATTCCAATTTTTTGAAGGTCAGAGTTCGATAGCTAAAACTTGGGATAGCTTTTCAAGCTTCTTAATTGCATCAATAGGAAACCATCTTTTACAATGGACGGACTTAAATTGACACGGTTTAAGGTGTTACTTCGAGTGCAATAAGGTGCAAAAGGCGCAGGGGCATCCTTAGAACGAGGTCTTGCCTATGACAATCCGTCAAATCTTGTTCAAAATCGTGTAAGTGAAATTTAGTCACAAATACCTGCGAACGCTCAAGGCCGAATAACTATGGGTGTTGCAGTAGTAGAGGATGCGAATGGTGTTCGCTCTGTTCTAGTCAGTACAAGTGAACCTCGTGGCTATCTTCGCCCTGGAGTAAGTTTGCAAGAAGGCGAGAAAGTAGTTGTTGGGACTGGCCACGCAGAAGCTGATACTGTCAGCTATGCCAACGCTAACGGATTGAAAGTTATTGATGTTGGTGCGACGCGCCCGGTCTGTGCGTCGTGTCCAGAACGTAATTGAGCCGACAGGGGCCAATGTGTCAACGCCATTAAAACCACTACCAAAGGCTAAGCAATGATTATGCGTTTAGAAATGGTTGAGAAAGGCCTTGTGGAAAAGCTTAAGTTGGTCAGTGGTGAGCAACGAAGAGTTGCTGTAAAAGTGGCTTGCGAACTTGCTTTTCAGGCTTGTCCAGTAGAGATGCCTATTGTTATCGAATCTCTTAGGCAACTTCGATCTGGCAATAAGCTCACGCCGGATCAGGTTTCTGGGCTGAATGCTTTAGCTGCACAGTTAGATGAGAAGTATTTTGATGTGCACGATAGCCTGGATGAAGGAGAAAACTTGAATGTAGAAGGCCTTCTGCTGTTTAGCCAAGCTCGTGCTGTCTCGGCCCTGTCCTTAGCTGGTGGAGACGATTCGCTTATGACAGCGACCGAAGCAATATATGAGGCATCATCAGCCGTTGAGGATGGAGCTCATATATTTAAAGCAGTACTTTCGGTTTTGCCAGAGTCTTAATTGGCAGGTATTTTGCTTTGGCTGATATCCGGCGCACTCTTGCGCCGCTTTTTTTAGTTGCTGTTGCACCCTGATTGTACTCTTTCTGCACCCGCTCTGACGACCTACGGTCTATCTGCTCAATACGCCCTTTTTTAGCATGATTTTTTGCTCCTTAACGGCTTTTTGTTTCCTTCATAAGGTGTTGGAGCAAAAGACACTGCATCCGGTTTGGTTTCTGGAGAAACAAGTGTTGTACCGGAAAAGCTGCCGCCAACGACGCAAGCTTCGATGGTACAAAAGCGGGAGAAGCGCTCTCGAATGATGTTCTAGTCGAAGCGCGTATTGGTAATGGTACGAAGGGTCAAGGTAGCGGAAACAAAGTAGACCAACTTCCGAATAAACAAGTTGTTGGCGCTGATGGAGAACCAATACCGGTGTGCTCAGAGCTAGAAAACTCAACGATCCTTATGCAGCCCAAGAGTTTTCATCGACTCCGATTGCGCATGGTTTTCCCGATATTGTCCATAACTATGCAGATAGCGCGACTAGATTTGCTCCAAATAACGGTTCGTCGCTTTGCCAAGTGTCAGGTAGCTAGAACGGTGTGTTGGGCAGGTTTGAATGGATTGTAGATCTGAAGTTTGGTGGTGTGACACACAGAATGTTTGTACCAAATGGAACTGTTAACGGTATACCGGTGAAATCATGATTCAAGCAGTCTTTGAACGAATTGCCAAACCGGCATTACCGCCGTGGATGGCAACGTTACCAACGAGCGCACAGTCAGCTCGCTGGACAGCAGCACCGTTGTTGGTGTGCGACACCAGGACTTCAGCGACAACGCCGCCCGCATTCCAGCATTTCCACAGCCAATCCGATTTATGCGGAGTCTCTCGCTAGGGGTGCCGCTCTTTTGAAATCAATTGGATATCCAGGATTTAAGTAATGATTAAAGTTGGAGATGTATTTGCTATCGCAACTACGAATGGAAAAGCATATTTTCAGTTTGTGAAAAAAATCCCTCCTATGGGTTCACTAATTCGTGTCTTGCCAGGTACGTATAATGACGAGCCAGAGTTGGACGTCTTGGTAGAGGAAGAAACAAATTTCTGGATTTTTTTCCCTGTCTCGGCAGCTCTGAAACAAGGGCTCATCCAAAAAAATAAGGCTTGTACAATTCCCGCGCACTCCAAGGAGACCCCGACCTTCCGTGCTGGAGTAGTGGACCCTTCAACTGGACGTGTCGATACTTGGTGGCTTTGGAATGGGGAGAAAGAATGGAAAGTCGGCGAAATTACAGAAGAGCAGCGAAAGTTACCTATACGTGGATCATGGAACGATACGCTATTGGTTCAAAGAATTGAAGAGGGCTGGTTGCCGGAAAAAGATAGGCGTTAACTCTGGCGGCTTTAGTCACATCCAAAGCTTTAGGTGCATAAAGTGAAGTTGCATTTTTCATGGGAAGAGTCAGCAGGAGCTCTTTCACAGCACTATCGACACTGATCACGGGTGCTGGTAATGACGTGGGCGATCAGCCGCAAAGATGTGCTAAAAACGAACAGTTGTTGGGTAATACCTCTTGGTCAAAAGGAAGTGTTTTGCATGTCGATTCGCAGTTTTTCAATTCCAGTACTTTGTCTGCTGTCCTCTTTGGCGCTCGCGGAGCCGCCAAGCCCTGAAGCGATTGACGAGTATCATGCCGCCCGGAAGGACATGGATGAACTGCAGCACATTGCGTCGCAGCTTCAGGTCTTATTGACTCAGACGGACACTGACAAAGCGAAGGGAAGGGCACTCGCTGAAAAGTTTGAGACGGTCAATGATCGCATGTACGCGCACCTGGACCGCGCAATCGCTGCTGGACACGCTGTGGCGATGTACCAAAAGGCTACACTGTTAATGTTGAAATCGACCGTGAGGCACGACAAGACAGTTTGCGAGCTCTATGGTCATGCGGCTGAGCGTGGGCTTATGGCAGGTGCTCTAGCCTATACCAAGTGCGTTGACTTCTTTCCGCCAACCGATGAGTACACCAAGCGGCTGAAAATACTTCAGAGCGCGGTCGATGGCCAGGATCCGTATCTGTCGGAGTACCCGTTGTTGATGAGATTTCCGTATTGCTTCCCCAAGCACAAAGCAGCGCTCAAACCAGGGGAAGATGCCATTCAATGGGTCACGGACAACGCGCGACCGCAAGCATTAAGCGCTGAGGACTTTCGCGCCGAAGGCTATTACACGCTGGCTATGACGGGGCCGGACGACCAAACGAAAGAGCTCAAGGCGGGGTTCTTGAAATTGGCTTTTTCTTATGGGTGCCGAGAGGATTCGGCGCGGATTGCGAAGTCCTTGGGCGTGACAGTTCCAAAGGGAGCTGCTGGGGTTGCTGCTTCGGTGAATTAGGTTGAGTGGACGATTGTTCCCCGTGGCCAGCGCAGCCTTCGGCAGCGGCTACGGGATTGGGCGCTGGGTGAAATGTTGGCGGTGGTTGCCCAGGTGGTTGTGCAGATTTCGCGTAGCAGCGCATTAAAAGCTCGCTGGCAAGCCAGCTCCCACAGGAATCCGGCTGGCACAAGATTGCAGGGATTTTGGTGGAGCAGACCAGAGGCTGAGGAACCAGCCCACAACTTAATACTCAATTTAACATAATATACATTATGCGTAGTGTCGTATGCGGTGGTCTGGGCCAGGTGTGGTGTCGGGATTGCTTAAAAATGCGAAAGCCGTGACTAAATGTGCGAAAGCTCGAAAAATCGGGGGTCTAACCGAATTTACTTGCGCTGGGGATCAAGTCGTTTGCTTGCTTAAATCTGCGAAAGCTAACGCCCACTCGACGCGCTACTGAAGCGAATCCTCATGCAAAACTCTTTGTCAACCCACCCAACTAACACACCATTTTACCTCACGAACTCTGTGGTAGGCACGCGGTGGTCGCTGCAGCTCGTCGCGTACTTCACAAATGTCACAGCGCGTCGCTACAAGAAATCTGCAGCTCGCACCAAGAGTCCTCAGAAGTGATTTTGAGAACGAGCCGGAACTAATCGTGAGAATTTAGCTGTTTGTCGCTCATTCGCGGATTTACTGCAGTCCGCCACTCAACCAGCAGCTCTTGCTGCCCTGGCTCTAACACGGGGCTCAGCGTTACGCTGAGCAGCTATTTTACCTGATGAGCCAGGCGTCCATGACGTCGCGGTTGATGCTTCTCGTCGCAAAGTGGATTGAACTGAATTGAAGCCTTTGATTTCTGGTCAGTTTCAGGTGGGCTAGCTTTTCGTTCTCAATTTGTCTTGCTCGTGGAGTCAGTGCTATCGGTTTTTCGTTCTCAATTTGACTTGTCCGGCCTGTCCGTAGCACGGGTACCTCGATGCGTCGCTACGCGAAATCCAAGCATCTCCGCAGGGGTAATGGCCGCAGATTTCACGTACAGGCGCCCACTGATGTGAGCGTATTAAGCCAAAGAGCAGTCTTCTGAGGTGCAACCAGGCCAATTCGCCGTTAATCATGTTACTTGCGGTGAGGCCCATCGTCCCTGGTGCATGCCCTGGACATGGGTACCAGGCTGGCAGACGGCGCAGCCCTAGAGGCTTCACATGCGTAGCCCCGCGGCTTGTTTGCCCGCGACACGGGCCCGATAGGTAAGGCGATTTAGCTGTCTTTCCTGCACCGGTCGCTGCAGAAAGCGGATTATTGTACGCTGTATCGCTGCATCAAGCCGGGCAACCCTGTTGATGATCAAATGCGCAATTGCCCGAAAGGGCATAAAATAGTTACCCTCTTTTATCGTTCTCCTAGCAGCCCCCATAGTTAACTCAACTAAACGGCTATTTAGTTGAGTTATTTATTTGGCATTTTTGTTCCTGCCCCTACCTGCCTCAAGCAATTTTACGTGTCGAGCTTAGCTCTCGAGATCAAAGCTTCATGTGAGGTTTGGTCGGGAATATTTGTCCAGTATTGATTCGAGTAGCTATCTAATTCTGCCTGGCTTGTAATCGGCTGAAGCTTAGTAGTAAACGCCTTGTGAAGATAAACATTATGACCAAGGGCGATGGCACTAGACATTTGACGGAACCAGAAAAACTCTCCTTCTCCCAGCAAATCATTTGAAATAACAATGTCGTAGCGTTCTATAAGATAGTTGAAGAACACTTTTTGGGTGACAGTCCGGAGAATTTCGGAATAACTAGAAACATAGGAGCGCCAGCCCCAAATCTTGATTGCGGGATGGGCATTTACATCCGTGGTCGTCCCCCTGATGTAGTACACGACCGAAAGGCCAATATCGTCAATTAATGCAATTTCGAGCTCAGCCCCGCCAGCCTTTTCGCGGTTATCTAGCCGGATCAGGCGATATCCAGGTATCAATGTGCAGCCAGCATCTTCGGCAATATCTGAGAGGTGCGTGGCTGAGCTGAGAGCCGCGTAAAGCGCGGCATTGTCGGCGTTTTTTGTAAGGTATGCCTTGGTGTCTTGAACCTGGGATCGCGTGATCATAGAGGTAGATGGCTCAGATAAATTGTAATTAAAACGAATTCCGACTAAAAAAACCATCAAAGCTCGCCACTTTCCTCAGCAGTGCTAGTTGTTCAAAGCATGCCGTGGGAATACTCTGTGTTGCTGAAAAGGCAATCCGCCTTCTTGATTACCACCACCTCTAAACTGGACTTCTTCGCCTTGATGGCAGTGCTTAGCCCCCTTCCCCATCGCCTAACGCAAGTATTTCACACCACCGGCTCATTGCCGTGCTCCCAGGAAATCAGAGTGACTAATGGAAGAACTGCAGAACGTCCGAATTAAAGACCGCACTCCTGATGGCCTCCGGGATCGACCGCCTACGCGGCATCTAATGTATCCGCACCTAGTTCAGGTCAACGGTGCTATCTGGAGCTCACCGTCCATAACTGATCCAGCCGAGTGGTGAAGCTCTGGCTCATCATCTTCCGACGCATTCCCCAATCTGGATTTGTCGGCACGCTTGCCAGGCGCATGGTGCCCCGCCCCCATCGACCGTTGATGGCATCCATCAGCCCCATGACCTTCTCGGTGGCCGCCGGCTGCGAAATCGAGAACAGATCCTCGGTGTACTCGCCTTTCTGGCAGAGGTTCAGCAAGAGGACTTCGGCCTTGCTGTACTTGAAACCAGTTCGGTAGATACGGTCAACCGCCTCAACGGCAAGCTTGGTCATCAGCCGTGTATCGTCCGTGGGATAGGGCAATTCGACGATGACACCGTTAGCGTACCTGGCCTCATCGGGATTGAAGAATCCGGTACGAATGCTCACCCGAAGCTTCTTGCACAGCGACTGCTGCGCCCGCAACTTTTCGGTGGCGCGCGCCATATAGGTCGCCACCGCCTCCTTGATGGGCACCACATCCGTCAGGCGCTTGCCAAACATCCGGCTGCAACATATCTCCTGCTTGGGGGGATCCGGCTCGTCCAGCTCAAGGCAGGGTGTACCGGCCAACTCGCGCGCGGTCTTCTCGATCACCACACTGAAGCGCTTACGCAGCATCCAGGGATCTGCCTTGGAGAGCTCCCAGGCACTGTTGATACCCATCCCCTCCAAGTGGGCAGTCATCTTGCGGCCGACGCCCCAGACATCCGAGGCCGGGCATTTCTTCAGCACCCATTCGCGCTTGACCTGATCGCGCAGATCCACCACTCCACCGCTTTGCGCCTGCCACTTTTTCGCCGCGTGATTCGCCAATTTGCTTAAGGTCTTGGTGCCGGCGATCCCTACACCTACGGGTATGCCTGTGCTGCGGTAGACCTGTGCGCGAATCTGACGGCCAAGCTGCTCCAGGTCACCGGGTACGCCGGACAAATCAGCGAAAGCTTCATCGATGCTGTAAATCTCGACCTGCGGCACCAGCGACTCGATGACCGTCATGACCCGCTCGCTCATGTCGCCGTACAGCGCGTAGTTCGAGGAGAAGGCGACTATGCCGTGCTGCTTGAGCTTTTGCTTGATCTGAAAGTACGGCTCGCCCATTTTCACGAACGGCTTGGCGTCGGCGCTACGGGCGATGACGCAGCCATCGTTGTTGCTGAGCACCACGATGGGCGTGCTGCGCAGGTCAGGTCTGAACACCCGTTCACAACTTGCGTAAAAGCTGTTGCAGTCGATGAGGGCGAAGACAGGATCAGGCTTTGGGATCATGGGCGCGCACGCTAAAGGTCACGACGCCCCAGACAACCAGCTCATCGCCCTCGAGGATGTAGCGCGGGGGGTAGCCGGTATTTTCGGACATCAGGATGATGCTGTCTCCCCGCTTGCACAGGCGTTTGCACACCGGTTCGCAATTCACGGCGGCAATCACGATATGACCGTGCTCGGCAGCGATCGAGCGGTCGACCACGACCAGATCGCCATCGAAGATCCCTGCCCCCTCCATGCTGCTGCCCGAGATCCGCACCAGGTAGATATGGGGCGCGCGGATCTCCAGCAACTCATCCAGCGAGATGTGCTTCTCGATATGATCGGCGGCGGGTGAAGGAAAGCCGGCAGGGACCTTGAACGAATACAACGGAAGCGGGGCCCCGCCCTCACCCAGCGGTCCCAGGAATGTAATGCTCATGACGAACGCCTTGCGAAAACTGTATATGCATACAGTAGACGTAAAATCTTCCACCGGGTCAATCTTGGCGGCGAGGTATTTCGACAGGTGGGGGCGCTCGCGCTGGGCGGCGACTGGAATGAAAGGCCGCGCGTCACTCTGGCCGGGCGTAGCCCGATATCGATTAGCCCAACGTCCAGGATAAGGCGAAAAAGCAAAGGCCACCGTATGTTGGTCACTGAAAATCGCCTTACACGCCGCCCCTGATCGTAAAAACACCTCTGCGGATCCCGCTGCTAACCTCAGGACTAACCAGGAGGAAATGTCGATGACAGCTATTCAAATGTTGCAGAAATTGATGGTGGCGCAAGTGCAGGCCCACCACGCCCTCGGCGCGGCGGTGGAGGAACTAGCGTTGTGGGCGGAAAACAACGGAGGCAGTGAGGCCGCGGTTAATGTGCGGAGCGCCCTGAACGGCCTGGATGACTCATCAGCTCTGATTGGGGCCTGCCTGGAAACCCTTGGCAAAGAAGCCATCAATCAGTCCTAAAAACAGAGCGATTCAGCGTGAACTCCCTTCACCCAATTGATGGCAAGGAGTACACCTGTGCGCCGTCATGATTTTCAGCAGTTCTTCGGCTCACCCACCGTCACCGAATGCAGCCAGCACCCAAGTAACTGTCTTGAACTTCTGGCAAAGGAAGCGTTATAAAACGGCGAGCTGACGAGGCTACTTCAGGGCTTCGCGCAGTAGAACATCGGGTTGCGGATCTGGCCGATCGCTTTGACCAGACTGTGGATGGTCCAGTGTTTGAGTAGAAAAGAGTTATGCTGGCGCACCCGAACTGAAACGCCCGCTATTTTGCGGGACAGGGGGCCAGCATAAGTTCCGCGACAATACTGCAGCCCGGATGACCGTGTTTGGATGGAATTCAAGCCGTGAGTGGGCCGCCCTGCCCTCGAAGCCCTCAATCCCTCCGCTAAAGCCGAAGCCTGCAGCAGGCTATATTAGCGGCGCAGGTCCGCCAAACTACTATAGGTATACAGCTGGGCTTGCTCGCGGATAGCCCCGCTGGCGAACTGCATCGGCACCGGGAAGCTGAAGACCACCACGCTCTCCAGCGTGAAATCTCCTGGCAGGCCGACGTAGGCCCCTACTCGTTCCTGATGGTCGCGTAGCACTCGCACTCGGTCTAAATGCTTCCTCAGCAGATCACGCTTGCCGTTGACTTCCACACCACGAAAGTCGCTCAGCTGTTCGGCGATTTCACCATAGGTCTTGCGAAACTGCAGATCTTTGCACTCAATAATTAAGACGCGGTTAAGCTCCGGGCTCCAGGCCAGGACATCGACATCACCGTAGTCGCGGTCAAGGCTTTGTTTTAGTATTTTGGTGAGCTTGAGCTCGGCCGCCGTCTCCCAGCCTAGCTCCCCGAGTCGAGCCATAACCTTCGAGTTGAAGGCCATACCATCCCTTTCACGCGCGTATCCCGCATAGCGCTTCATTGAGGCCCCCAAATGCCGGTCAGGGTAGCTACCGCTGTAGTAATTCTGCACCGTAGCGGCGAACCCTTCGCGCACCAGGCCGGGAGCGAGGATAAGCGTCGGATCAGCATCGAGGTCCAATTGGAAGATGGGTCGGCGCAAGGCGCTTTCCAGCGATCATAGCTTTCCGTATCGGGCCCACCAATGGGAGACGCCAGTTCACTCCACCAACAGCGCTTGGTCGATAAGAATGCACCCTTCGGCCGACCTGGCGCATTCACGCTACCATACAGCGGTTGACGATCATCTTCCTCAAAATAGCTCTCTTCCGCTTTTCGAATGGTAAACCAGCTGCCATCCACGTATGCCTGCGCGTGCTCGTCAGCTGCCAATAGCACCCGTTGACGAAGATCCAGTAAACCGTTTTGAGTAATAGAAACCACCAAGTTGGCCTCGCTGGCCTCGTCCGGGATCTCGG
Organism: Pseudomonas sp. GYB4201; assembly: GCF_056312595.1. Classification (NCBI taxonomy): domain Bacteria; kingdom Pseudomonadati; phylum Pseudomonadota; class Gammaproteobacteria; order Pseudomonadales; family Pseudomonadaceae; genus Pseudomonas; species Pseudomonas sp. GYB4201. The sequence goes on from NZ_JBWGIG010000007.1 coordinate 74,119, forward strand.
CATGCGGGATCATGTGCCCGTCTAGGGCATCCGCCCAGGCGTAGAGATTCAATAGCCCATTGACGTTCTGCAGCCAGACATTGCTGGCTTGCAGGCGTGCCTCCGATTCCCACAACCGCCAAAGGTCCAGAGTCTTGAACCCTCTGATATGGTTCAGGATGTAAAGATCATGGATGGCGATCGCCTCAATCTTCCAGTCCGCTCGCGGCGGGACGTCAACCGCCATGCCCATTCCGCGTCCGACCCCGCAGCACACCAGCAACGTAATGCCACTCTCAAAGAACGCGTCCTCATGAGCCTGCTGCTGGGCTTGCTCCACGATCCTAGAGACGTTAGGCGCGACAGTCTCGCCCGCTCCGTCAACGCCGGTGAAACCTCCCTGGTTGAGGTCCTCCAAACTGTCCAGCACAAACACTAGATTGAGCCAGCGGCCTGTATCCACCTTGCGGGTAATATGCGCCATAGGCGCAGCCAGCTCATGCACGAACACCGGCGGTTGCCGAGAGGTCAACGGCACCGCATCGTGGAGGAACTGGGCGTACTCAACCCCAAGGTTGTACTGCAGCGACGCGAGAGCCTCACGGGTGCCGAAGTTGCGCAAGCACCACCAGCGGATGGCTAGAGACACTGCTGTCGGCAGCACCATATAAATAGTATCGCCGACCATTGCCAAGGGGTGACGCTCTAAATCTGTATTGCCGAACGATTGCTCGTTTAGACCTTGCCTGAGTTGCGGGTCGAACATGAACGGGCGAAGGTCATCTAGGTCCACCCCAATAGCGCGTAGGTCCGCTGCGTTAAGCCCGACCAACTTGCGCAATTGGAGGGCTTTCGACGCCACGCGTAGCGGCAGGCTGGGAAGTCCCATCTCGGCACCGCTTTGGTTGCGGCTCAGTCCGGCTCGGGAGCAGATCAAATCGGAAACCTTAAGCAAAGCATGCCCAGCATCGACAATAGCTTTGAACTTGCCCTCAGTCGGCATGTCATCGAGTAGGTTGACAAACCGCTGCAAGTAGAACCCTGCGCCCTCCCAGATGCCGGACAGAATTCGGTAATTACCGCGCCTAGAACTGATATTCTCGACTAACACATCTTCCGGCGGATCCTCCAGTACCCCCACCGCTTCACCTGCCGCGTGAAATCCGTACACCATCAGTTCTGGGGGCAACGGCCGCTCTCCATTGCCCACTGCGATAGCCATGTGAATCAATAGTTCGACTCGCAGGCAGTGCTTTTGGCAGTCCGGGCGGAGGAGTAGGCCGCCAAACACCGCCGCGCTTTTCACCGGGCAAAAGTCGGCGAGTTTTTTAAGCAGCGGCGAGCACGACTCCATTAGTGAGCCGAGGGATTGTTGGCTAAACCCTCCTACCATCTCGGCCAAAATCGATTGGAGATCCGTCTGGATGGGGTCGAATTCCGCGTCCTGCATGTCCATGATCATTCCAATGAAATACTCCGCCGATGATGGTCATAAACTGCGGATGCTGTGGATAAGGTGAGCAAGAGCAGTTCGAGTGGAGTGTACTATGCAAAGTCCAGCCGCATATCGCCAATGAGGAATGTGCGTCTCCGCTAGGGCGCTCAGGTTGAGCCTCATCAACCCAATGGGTACCTTCCTCCATCGCTCAAAGCGATCGTCCTCATCGAAAATCATGTCCCCTCCATAAAAGCTCACAGTGACTGTGCCGCGAACTCCATTTCATCACTCGTTCCCTACCATCATCCCACCGTCAGGTCGCCTATACTCTAGTTCATTATTCAGCCTGATCCTGCGTACCTCAAGATCTGGCCGGGCCACTATCCGCTTTGGGCTACAGCCCTTCGCGACAAGTTGCATTCGGCCAACAGTCGCTGTTCGGTATGTCTAGCCCCTCCAGGAGGATTCACTAATCCGCCGTCATTGGATTGCCTCGGCCTGCTACAGGATGTCAATGCGGTGGTGGATATGAAATTATTGGACGCTCCGACTATATAAGGAAGATCGCTGTTGTCTGCTACCAAGGATCTCATTTCTCTGCACCTGGATAGGGCAGCGGCGCAACTGCGTGCCGAGGCGCTTGAGCAAAACCGGGCCCTCCACATGGAATTGCAAGAGCTCAAGGCGTCGAGCGCTCGTCTGCTACACGAAGTCCAGAGCCAGATCGGCAACGCCGAGGCGAAGGTCGTCGAGCGGGCCATTGAGAAGACACTTTCAATTCTTCATCACATCAAGCAATGGATTCTCGCGATCGGAACCTTCATTACCCTGGCATTGGCCGTGGGGGCATTCTTTGGCTACAAAAACCTCGCCGACAGCCTGACGAACACCTTCACGAACAAGGTTGACCGGTGGTTACGCTTCGAGGACGGTGATAGCGATGAAAGCAAAGCGCTTGACGCAATGCGTACCCAAGCGCTGCTGGACGCCTACATGGTGCGGTTCGCTCGCGAGCGTCTGGATGGGCGCACTGGTTCGTCGTCTCTGACAGAAGCTGAGCGGCAGCGTTTACTCGTGATCCTTCAGGATCCCTCATCGGATGTAGGGCAGTTCTCTGATGCGTTGACCATCATTACCCGTAGTCGCGGGCTATTCGCACCGAGCTGGATGGAAGATCCAACCGGTAAGGCCCTTGCCCAATTGGTCAACGACTCATCTTTGAGCCAGCACAAGCGTGTTTTGCTGCTGGAGCGGCTTAAGTCAGACCGTGCTTTTCTACCGTTCTCGCGCGCCCTCATTGTTGACGCAGATAACGATTGGTCTATGAAGATGCTGGCATTCGATAACCTCAAACTGTTCGATGATCCTAAGGCCATCGCATTCGCTCAAGCCAATGTGGCCAAAGTGGATCGGTACTATCGCTCAAAGCTGGCGCTCTATATCGCGCATAAGACAGGATCCTACTCAGCGGTCAAGGAATATGCACAGTTCCTGCGCCAGACAAAGCCAGAGCTGTGGCAGTCCGATCTTCTGGAACTGGTAGGAGGCTTAGGTGGAATCTTGCCAAGCACTGGTGATTTGCCGTTGGAGGATATCAGTGCCTTGATCGGTGATAGCATATTACTGGGGGCGGGCATTCGCTTGACTGACCTTTTAGGTTCCCGACGCTTGGCCCTCGAGTTGGATGGAGGCTACGCGACGTTGGTCGAGCCCGGCCGCTGGCTCAATGAGCCACGTGTGATTGGTGCGATTATCCGAAGTCGGCCACTTTCACCTGATTGGTTGGCCAAGGCGGTTTCGTTCTTCCAGGTCAACGACCAAGGTTATGAACTGTCGACTCTACAACTGACGCTTCGAGATAACGACCGCCTACTGACTCAACAGGGTGCCGTCGGCGCCAGCGACGTGCGTGGCCAAGTGTGGTTGAGGATGGAAACCGTTCCAGGGGGACATCAACTTACCGCTACTTGGCGCAGTGCGAACACTGGTCGGATATCGGCAAGTGTGATCGAGGCACCGCAGCGCTTGCCAGATAGCCTTTTCCAACTGTCGTTCGATCCCCAGTTATTGAAAAATCTGACCTATCAAGCGCGCGTCTATGAAGACTACCTATGATCATTGGGGTAACCCGGCGTACGTGGACTTCGTCGCGCGCTCCTACTAACAGCGTCGTAGCGAAAGACAGGAACTAACATGTGTAGCATTCCTCAACCTCGCTTGGAAGCCCTCGACCACGCCCATCATCACCGATGAGGCCCATGAGCGTTTTTACACGCTCTGAGTCAGAAGCAGACGGTCGGGTGGTCATGCCAAGCAAAAAGGTGCATTGCATGACGTATAGGGCCGCTCGGGAGCCCACCTGACCGACGCCATCCTGACTCCGGACATCACGCCAGACGATGGTCAGATAGCGAGATTCCCGCCGGTGCCCCTCCCTCGTCAGGTTCGACGACTGCCGCTGTACTTGTTCTGCTAGAAGCCCATCCGACCGCCGTAGGCTACCTAGGTCAGAGTACGCAGATACCGCAGTAGGTCAGGCCAATCCTCCAAGGCAGCACCAAACATCGCGCGCGCCGACACTACTGGAACGCGCAACATCGTGGCTTTTTTCATCGCCGTCACGTAGCTAAAGATGAGCTTGTGCGCGGCACCGGCTGCCCTGCTCCAACATTGATCATCCTACGCAGCCATTGGCAATGCGTTGTCGTAAGTTCCTCGGCAAGAGGCTCACCAACCCACCTATGACGCCTACTGGACTTGGGTGCGCCCCTACATCAAGCGAAGGAACCACTCGCGGCCATGCTCGAAATACTTAGTGCCAAATGCCAAGCAGCACAGTCGCAAGGATTACGGTAGCTGCCCCACCGATGCGGGTTGAAATCTGCGCAAAGGGCATGAGCGCCATGCGATTGCAGGCAGACAATATAGCCACATCACCGGTACCACCCAAGCCACTGTGACAGCAAGTAACGATTGCAGCTTCGATCGGGTACATTTTCAGCCAATTGCCTACGAGGAAGCCGGAAAGCGCCATTGCTGTCACAACAGCCACGCAAACCATCACATACCCCAGTGAAAATACGCTTGCGACACTTTCCAGCGGGACGTAGAGCATGCCCAGGCCAATCATGGTCGGCCAGATAAACGCAGTGGAAATGAGTTTGTAGAAACGCTTGCTGCCTTTCTCAAGACGGTCAGGCAACACACGCATGTATTTAAGGAGCACCGCAGCCACAATCATCATCACAGGCCCGGGGATATGAACCAGCTTCTCCAGCAAGCCGCCCAGGATGAAGAAGGCACAGATCAACAAAACGCCGGCGCCCATGTAGCGGAAGTCTACTTCCTTGTCGTCATCTTCTTGAACGTTGAACAAATCATTCTCTTCGCGTGCGCGAATGAGCATGCCGTCACCGTGTAGCCCCGGTTTACGTACAGCAATCCTTGCCAGTACACCAGCGCATATGATGGCCACGATGTTACCGACCACTGCTGCAGGCACCAACTGCGCCACAAATTGGTCAGGAGTGCCTCCCAGGATGTGAGCGTAAGCCAACGAGAGCGGGAGAATCCCTTCGCCGATACCACCACCGATGATCGGGACAATGATGTAGAAAAGGGTGTGGTGCACGGTATAGCCAAAGCACACTCCCACCAGCAGCCCCGCCAATACTGCCGCGACGGTGCCGGCAAGCAGTGGGACGAACATACGCAACATGCCCTGTACCAATATGAGCCGATTCATCCCTAGAATGCTACCTACTACTAGGCTGGCAATGACAAAGTAGAGGAAGTTGGCATCCTTCATCAGCATCTTGGTGGCGTCGATTGTGGCGGCTCCAAAGAAACCATGAAACACCAATACCGAGGGCAATAACAGACACAGAATCGCGCCACCGCCAATATCCCGCAGGATAGGCAGGCGCTGTCCAACCTGTCCCAGCAGCATGCCAAGCGTCATGATTACGGCCAACCCGCCAGTCATGGTTTTGGGGAGGAAGCCTAGGTGGGCGGATAGAAAAACAATGAGGGCGATTCCGATGAAATACGGCAGCGGGATTACGCCAATCTCGTATTCCAGGAAAGCATTCAGACGGGATTTTCTGGTCAGAGCAAGCGGTATGGAGCTCATGCGCAATTCCTCGATTTATTTTTGTGTGAGGAGAATGGAATAGGCCCAGGACACGGTTTCCGAGGCGTAGGCAGATGCTATCCTCTACAAATCTTTGGAAAAACTAGACTCGCATGCATACTATGAACACGAAACATGAAGAATCGCCATTGCCAGAAGACCTACGCGTTTTCCTCACCGTCATACGCAAGTCCAGCTTTGTCGGGGCGGCAGAGGAGCTGCAGCAGTCGCCGGCGTATGTCAGCAAGCGCATTAAAGTTCTTGAGCAGGTATTGGGAACTAAGTTGCTCCATCGCACGACTCGCCGCATCGCCCTCACCGATACTGGCGTGCGAGCACAGCAGTGGGCAGCGCGCATTCTTGATGACATGGATGACTTCATGGGTGAGCTGAGCCAGGTACGCAAGGCCCCCCGCGGACTCATTCACCTGTGCAGTAGCTTCGGCTTCGGACGCAATTATGTTGCGCCCGCCATTGCCGACCTTGCCGTCGCCTACCCCGACCTGGAAATCCGCCTGGATGTATTTGACCGAGTTGTCGATATCGTCGCGGAGGGCTTTGACCTTGAAATTCGAGTAGGGGATGACATCCCCGGCCAGCACATCAGCCGTCAGTTAGTAGCTAACCGGCGTATCATTTGTGCGACGCCACAATATCTGGAGAAGCGTGGTACTCCCCAAACGGTTGAAGACCTGGCAAACCACGATTGCCTGGTGCTCAAGGAGCGCAACAATATGTTTGGCGTATGGCAACTCCGGACCGACAAAGGCGAGGAAACGGTGCGGGTGAATGGCCAACTCTCGTCCAACAATGGTGAGATCGTCCTCCAATGGGCGCTGGCACATCAAGGGCTACTGCTTCGTTCCATGTGGGATGTGAAGCCGCTGCTCGAGCAGGGGCGTCTCGTGCAGGTGCTGCCCGATTGCAACCAGAGTGCCAACGTATGGGCCGTGTACCCTACCCGTCTAGCCGAATCGGGGAAACTGCGTGCCTGCGTGGAGTTTCTAGAGGCCTGGTTCAGCCGCTTGCAGGCAGACTGAACCAAGGCTGTGCCAACACGTCCACTAGGCAGGCACCCTTTGCCGCGCGGGATTTCATCGAACTAGGGGGTCAAGGTTACCAAATGAAATTGCTTTGAGTATTCCAACCTCTCTATCCGGAGCCCCGCAGAACGTGCGTCTGCGGGCAGTCAAATGCTCGTCACCTCGCCAACTACGCCAGCCAGGGGTTGGATTGCAGGTGCTGAGCCTCGAACGTGCGGATTTCATCACTGCGTTGGAGGGTGTTACCGATGGCGTCCAAGCCTAGCATCAACGCCTGCTTACGCAGGGCATCGATTTTGAAGGCGATCGCCCGACCATCTGCCAGCAAAATGTGCTGAGCCTCCAAATCAATGGCGACACTCGCGGTGCTATGGTCACTGACCACCTGGCCCAACTCCTTAAGCTCAGCCGGCGTCAATTGAATGGTCAGCACACCATTGCGTTGGCAGTTGTCGTAGAAAATGCCGGCAAACGTGGTACCGATCAGCGCACGGATCCCCAACTGTTTCATTCCCCAAACAGCATGCTCACGGCTGGAACCGCACCCGAAGTTAGGCCCGACCACTAGGAACGCTGCATGCTTCCAGGGTTCCTGATTGAGGACAAATTCAGGATTGGGATTACCATCGGCCAGAAAGCGCAGGTCGAAAAAGGCACCACGGTCTAGCCCGCTGCGATCAATGCCCTTGAGGAATTGCTTCGGCATGATGACATCGGTGTCGACGTTGGCGGCCAGAATCGGGGCGGCTACGCCTTCCACGTACTTGAATGGTTGCATGCTCACACCTCCATCGCCAAAGAACGAACGTCGACCAGATGCCCGGCCACCGCTGCGGCCGCGACCATTGCCGGGCTCATTAAATGAGTACGAGCACCTGCGCCTTGCCGGCCCTCGAAGTTGCGGTTGGTACTGGAGGCACAGCGGTCTCCAGGGCTGAGTACATCATCGTTCATCGCAAGGCACATCGAACAACCCGACTGCCGCCACTCGAAGCCTGCCTCCCTGAATACTTGGGCGAGGCCTTCGGCTTCAGCCTGGTCACGTACCAAGGTTGAGCCTGGCACGATCATCGCCCTCACACCACCGGAGACCTTGCGCCCGCGAACCACCCGCGCGGCATCACGCAGGTCTTCGATGCGGGCATTGGTACATGATCCGATAAACGCATGGCTGATGCGTATGCCTTCAAGTGCGGTACCAGGCTGCAGGTCCATGTAACGCAAGGCGCGCTGCAGGTCCTGGCGCAGGATCAGGTCCGGCTCCTCCCGTGGGTCTGGGACCCGGCCGGTGATAGCAACTGCCTGGTCGGGGCTTGTGCCCCAGGTCACCATTGGCTGCAGGTCGGCGATGTGCATCAGCACTTCCTTGTCGAAAGTGGCGCCGGGGTCGGTGAACAATAGTCGCCACTGCGCTACCGCAGCGTTCCATTGCGCGCCTTTGGGGGCGCGCGGCTTGTCCCGCAGGTAGGCGTAGACCTTCTCATCGGGTGCCATGAACGCGCCCCGGGCCCCCGCCTCGACCGCCATGTTACAGATGGTCATCCGCGCCTCGACGCTGAGGGCGCTGATCGCGGGTCCTGCAAATTCGATGGCGTACCCAGTGGCGCCGGCCGCGCCGATCTGTCTTATCAACTCCATGATGATGTCCTTCGACACCAGCCCAGGGCCAGGCTGCCCCTCGACTGTTACACGCATGGTCTTCAAACGCTTGTAGACCAGCGTCTGAGTGGCGAGCAGATGTTCGATCTCCGAGGTGCCGATCCCAAATCCAAAAGCTCCCAACGCTCCATAAGTCGTGGTGTGGCTATCGCCGGCGGCAACCACCATGCCCGGAAGAATGAAGCCCTGCTCCGGAGCGACCACGTGCTCGATGCCTTGGCGCTTGTCCAATACATCGAACAGCTCAATACCGAAATCGCGGCAGTTCTGTTCGAAGTAACTTACCTGCAGTGCGCCGCCTGCGTCCGGCATGGTGGCGATGCGCTCGGATGCGGTTGGATTCACATGATCAACCACACACAGGGTCGCCGAGGGGCGCCACACTTTGCGATCAGCCTCCCGCAGGCCGCTGAATGCCTGGGGGCTGGTGTACTCATTAGCCACCTGGCGGTCGATGTACAACAGGACATGACCCTGATCGTCCAGCTCGCAGACAGTGTGGGAATCGATATGCTTCTGATACAGCGTTCTTGGGATGCTCATCGCAAGTACGTACCCTTGTTGTTTTCAGCCCGAAGGCGTCACGGTCACTGCAGTGCAGCGTTAACAACAGGATAGCGCCATGACAATACCCATCAATACCTGAACAGTGCACCTTTAATTCACGATCTGTGCATTATCAAATACGAGGTATGAGAAGAAATATCGCGCAGCTAGCGAGAAATAGAGAAAAAAGTCTACAAAGCAAAATTTCAGGCACCTGGTAAGCCCATTTTACGCCCCATCCGACGCTAAAAAAGCCACCCAAAGCCATGGCTGCGCCCATGGTCCAATCCACATGGCCGGCCATTCCATAAGAGATCAATGTGACTACTGTGCTCGGAAGTGCAAGGGTCAAAGCCATCCCTTGTGCCGCGACTTGTGCGAAGCCGAAGACGCTGGTCAGTACAGGGACAGCGACAACGGAAGCGCCTACGCCAAAAAAACCACCCAGCACGCCGCACGCCCCACCCACCACTGCAAGTCGGGGGCTGGTCGAAAGCAACAGCACTTTTGAATCAGCTACCAGCCGAGCCCGGACCAGGTTAAGTGCTGCTAACAAAAGCATCAGGATGGCGAAACCGAGCTGGATGATGCCGGGATTCAGCAATATCGCGATATGGGCTCCCAAGGTGGCAGTCAGCAAACCTGCCCCAGCCAACGGCAGTGCCAGTGCCCAGCACACAGGCGTACGTTGCTGGTAGCGCCACAATGCAATGGCGACGTTGGGAACCATCATTATCAGGGCCGTGCCTTGGGCAAGGGTCTGGCCTTGCCCGAATGCAATGGTCATCACAGGGATGGCGATCAGCCCACCACCAATCCCAAAGAAACCGCCCAAGGCGCCCATCGCCATACCAAAGGCAAACTCAATCAACAACGTAAACACCACCACGTTTCCTATCGGCAGCTTGCCTCGGAATAAAGAGGCAAAAGTCGCAGTATCCCCCCTCTTGAAGGCAGAACAATAAGGAGTGTGGAAATACAGTCTGTACGGTTCGTGGTTAATGAGGGAAATATTTGGCGGTGATGCAACAGCGCGTTAGCAAAGTGCTCGCATGATCATCGGAAGCACAATCTCGACTGGGTCTTGTTGAGGCAGCTTCGCTTGTTTTAAGCACTGAGGCATCAAATTAAGCAGCGTCACGACGCTGTTCGCCCGTGCTCGTATGATCGCTTCGTCATGGGCTTTCATCCAAGGCGCTATCAGCGAGCAAATCCATTGTAAATACTGGTCCTGTAGTGCTTCAAATCGCGAAGCGAATGCGGCCGTTAGATTAGCGCTTTCCTTCTCAACCAATTGAAAATGTAACGCCATCGAATCATGAAGCGATATGTGTAGCTCCACCGCGCTGCGCAAGCGTCGGCTAGGTGAAAGCTTACAGTCGGACAACGACACATGGAAACAAAGCGCCCTGTACAGTTCTTCGAAAAACTCAAACAGAAGCTGTTCCTTGCTATCGATATGGTAGTAAATGGCTCCCGGACTCATGCCAAGACTTTTCGCAAGATCTCGGACACTGACTTGCCTGAATCCATGGACCGCGAAGAGCTGCAGTGCCGCCAGTCGCAGTTCATCAAAGCAAGGCTTGGCGTGCTCAGCGCTCAATAATTCTCGGACTGGGGCATTCATTTCGCTGACCTGGGTATCGCGATCACACCTGCTGAGCAGGGAGACCAGTGGTGAATGTAGGTACGTTGCCCTTCGGGGCTCGCAAGCCGACCAACGTTAGCGCTCCTCCTGACAAAAAAACCCATATGGCTTCAAGGCTACTGAAAACCTGCCCATCCAGCGGGGCATCCTGGCTCAGGCATTCGAGTATCAGCCCTGCCAGCACAATCCTCATGAACTGGCATGTCGCATCGACATCAAGCGACGCATGCAACTCTCCGAGTTCGATGGCCTGTACCAGCATTCGCCTGACCTGATCGGAAAATCGCGATTGCGCTTCGCTGAATCGCGCGGCTATCAAGGAAAAGCGAGCTCGCCCTTCACTGTTGCACAGCATGATCTCGCACAATTGCCGAGACGGCTGCTGCGTGACGGTTGATACAACGGCCACGCGTAATGCCTGGAGCGCCTCCTTTAAGCTGAAATGGTCCGAGAAGAACTCTTCAAACGGCAGCGAGTGGCTCTCCAGAATGTGTTTGAGCAACGCCCTCTTGCCGGAAAAATGCCAGTAAACCGCGCCACGGCTGACGTGTGCTTGTGAGGCAATCATTTCAAGGGTGGCGTTGACATAACCTTGCGTAGCGAACACGTTGATAGCGGCGGTGATCAAGTCGGCGCGAGTGGCGGCCGCCTCATCCAAGGTTTTTCTAGTCATTCGGAGGGTCTCCCTTAGCATTCAGCCCCTGATAAGCCGCTCTATGCCAAGCGCTTTGAAGATCAGCCGGTCAAACCACCGGTTAGGCAACACCTTGCCCAAGTACCAGAGCACATCAAGTGGGTAGCGCGTGCGTGGTCGGGGGGTTTGCAGTGCAAGGCGAACAGCTTTTGCCACCGATTGAGCCGGCTTTGCCTGTTGTTCCTGCCGTCGCAGCGACTGGTTGAAGCGTTGCCACAACAGCGAGTAATCGGTGCCGGTGTATTGCTGATCAGGGCCGCAGGCTTGAGCTTTTTCGAACAGGCGGGACTGAATGAAGCCCGGCTGGATGGATGTGACATGGATGCCGTAGGGCATCAGTTCTCTACGCATCCCCTGCGTGATGGCTTCAACGGCATGTTTAGAGCCCGCGTATGCCGTCAGAAAAGGAACAGTGACCCCGCCTGACACAGAGCTGATGTTGACGATACGGCCTGATGTTGCACTCGAGCCCCCAGCCGCCTTCAATAACGGCGCAAAAGCACGAGTTACGGCCAGCAGACCTAGTACGTTGACTTCGAACGTCGTCCGTATCTCTTCGAATGGTTGCAAAAGAACAGGGCCGGCAAAGCTAACTCCGGCGTTATTCACCAATCCATGCAGCGGCTGTCCATCAAGTAGATCGCTCACCTGGTCGACAGCATGTTGAAGCGATTGTGGGTCGGTGACATCGAATATCAACGGAACGAAAAATGGACCGCCACGGGCAACCAGCAACGCTGCATCGGCTTCTCGGCGAACGCTACCCAGCACCAGATACCCCTGCGCCAGCAAGTCTTCTGCTATCGACTGGCCAATGCCGCTGGAGACTCCCGTCACCAGCACTGCGGGCATGGCACGAGGCGACGTCACGACGACAACTCCGAAACTTTGAGCACCAGCTTGCCGGGGCTTTTACCGCCGAAAATAGTCGGCAGTAGCTCAGGTGCTTTCTCGAATCCTTCCACTAGGCACTCCTCAACGTGCAAACGGCCCTCCGCAACCCATTGAGCCATCTGGCTCGCGCCCTGAGCCATTCGATCACGATAAAACGACAGCAAGATGCCCTGGATGGTGAGGTTATGCGTGAGTACTCTCATGAAGTTGCGTGGCCCCTCGGTGACCATCTCGGTGTAGCCCGTCGATAGCGCCCCGCATATCAGGACGCGGCCACGGGGGGCCATGTGCATCAATAAGGTATCGAGCATGTCGCCGCCAACATTATCGAAGTAGGCATCAACGCCTTCCGGACACACTGCGCGCAAGCGTTCATCAAGGTTTTCACCCTGATAGTCGATCGCCACGTCGTACCCTGCATGGTCAACGATCCATTGACATTTTTTTGTCCCGCCGGCAATTCCAATGACCCTTTTCGCCCCCAGCGCTTTAGCCACGCCAGCTGCCAGCGAGCCAATGGAACCCGATGCCGCCGACACAACCACGGTATCCCCTGGCTTGATGTTCAGCCCATCGGCCAGCCCGAAATAGGCTGTCAATCCACCGACGCCGAAAACGCCCAGATTCCACGACAGGGGATAATCCCCTGACGGTAATTTCCTGAGGGGCACGACACCATCAGCCCGCACAATGGCGTAGTCCTGCCAACTGAGCAGGCCTTCAACCAAATCACCGGGCGCGAAGTCGGGATGCCGTGACTCGATGACCTTCCCCAGGCCGATGGTACGCATCGGGTCACCAGGGTAGATGGGCGGCAGGTAGCCGCCCTCTTCCGTCAACCAGATACGCTGGCTGGCGTCGTAGCCGAAATACAGGCAACGCACCAGCACATCGCCTGGCTGAGCAACTGGCACTGCACCTTCGTGATACCTGAAATCGCTGGGATGTACAGCGCCCACCGGACGCTGCGCTAGTAGCCATTGTCGATTGATCTGAGTCTGGGTCATCGAGCACTCTCTTATTAGATCCGGCGGTCAACACCATGCCAGTAAGGTTCGCGAATCGCTTTTTTCAGCACCTTGCCAACCGGGCTTCGAGGCAAGACGGCAACAAAGTCCACCGTCTTGGGTGCCTTCACCGGCCCCAGCTTCTCCTTGCATAATGCGATCAATTCCTCGACGCTGGCCTGCCCCTCGGGCTTGAGCTCAACCACCGCTTTGACGGCTTCGCCCCAATTGTCATCCGGCACACCGATGACTGCACAATCGAGTACCGCGTGGTGAGTCCAGAGCACCTGCTCGACCTCGCTGGGGTACACGTTGAAACCACCGCTGATGATCATGTCGCGCTTGCGGTCGGTAATGTGGAGGAAACCGTCTTTGTCCAGGTGGCCCACGTCCCCGGTATGCAGCCAGCCATTGATAATGGTTTCTGCTGTCTTGTCGGGCTGCTTGTAATAGCCTTTCATGACAATGTCACCGCGAATGCAGATCTCGCCACTGCCGCCGTGTGCAAGGATATTCCCCTGCTCGTCCATGATGGCCAAGGCGTTCAACACCGATGGCTTACCGCAGGACAACAGGCGTTCGTCGGGAGCGATTTCACCATCGATCAAATGATCACTGGGTCGCATGGCGGAAATCCCCCCTGGCGCCTCGGTCTGGCCATAGCCTTGCAACATGATCGGACCGAACACGGACAAGGCTTGCTTGAGTTTCTCCACCGACATGGGGGCTGCGCCATACATGAAATAACGCAGCGAGGAGAAGTTGCGCTGACGAATGTCCGGCATCTCCAGCAGCCGGTAGATCACAGTAGGCGGAAGAAAGAACTCAGTGACACCGTGCTGCTCGATCGCGTCAAGCAGCGCAGCCGGATCAGGCTTGGTAAGCACTACTACTGTACCGCCGCGAGCCGTGGCCGGCAGCGACAGGAAGCCAGCCGAATGCGTCATCGGCGCTGCGGCCAGGTTTACGATCGGCTGTTGTGACTCGTAGTGATTATTGAGAATTGAGGTAGCGATCGACACTCCCAAGTTGCGGTGGCTCAGCATCACCCCTTTGGGCAAACCAGTGGTGCCGCCCGTGGGCATGATGGCAGCCAGATCTTCAGGTTCGCTCTGGAACGTGGGGGCCGACTTGGGTTGATCGGCTATCCATTCCTGCAACGAACTGCATCCTGGAACATTGCCGTCAATACAGATCAACCGACGGATACCCGGGCATCGCTCCCGAATTTGCTCAACGGCTCCGGCGAAATAGTGCTGGAAGAACAGCACCTCGACGTCGAAGCCATCGAGCAGCTGTTGCTGCTCCAACAAACTGCTGCGCGGGTTCACCGGTACCCAGGTGAAACCGGCTCGCCACATGCCGAGCACGCACATCCAGGAAATGGGGTGGTTGGCGGACAACACCGCCGCTTTGGTTTCCTTGGCAAGCCCGAGCCCTAGAAGCGCATGAGCAACTTGGCAGGTGATGCCATAGGCCTCGTTGAAACTCCAACGTTGGCCATCCATGACGAATGCAGCTCCCTGACTGTTCAGAGAGTGCCCTCTGTCGAAAAAGTTAATGATTGACATAGGCAAGGCTCATACGTGCGTTAGCGTTGGGACGACAGGTGACGAGAAATCACGTCGGGCAGATCCAGTTCGTGCTCACGGGTCTGTCGCAGGGACAGCACCGCCTCGACGCCTGCCTTGAATTCTTCACTCGCTGATGCACGGCGGAAGGCATCGTTTTCTGCGGCCAGGCCGGCGAACATGGGCTCCACCATGGGTGAATACACCTGTTTCAATACCTCTTTGTGCATCGCGACCACGGGCGCTGAGCGCAGCGCGATACGTGCGGCTAGCTCATTGACGTAAGCGTCCAGTTGATCGGCAGGCAGCGCCCGGTTGACCAAGCCGTAGCGTTCGGCTTCCAGACCGCTGAAATCACGTCCGCTGAGCAGCACCTCCAACGCACGGCCCGGGCCCGCGGCCAACGCGGTACGAGTGGTACCACCGCCACAGGCCAGGAAGCCGCCACTGGCCTCAGGCGCACAAAACTTAGCGTCCTCGGTAGAGAAGCGCATGGAAAGCCCGAGAATGAACTCAAGGCCGGCACCCCGGCAGCGACCCGCGACCTTGGCGATGGTCACCTGGGGCAAGCTTTGCCACGATAATGCCAATGCCTGTAACGCGTTCATATCGGGGTACTTGCTGGCCTTAGAAGGATCGCCCGCTTGCTTGACCAGGTCTTCAAGATCGAAATGGGCAATGAAAAAATCGGGATCTTCACTTTCGAAAATAACAACGCGGGTTTCCGGGTCAGCAAACAGGCGGCCGCCAAGCTGGAATAGCTCCTCGATCATCTTGGAAGACATTAGATTGACAGGGGGATTGAACAGGTTGACCCGCAACACGGCGCCGTCCTGTCTCAAGGAAAGAGTGGAGAAGCTCATAAAGGATTCCTCAGAAAAGGGGTGACTGACGGCCGGGCTCAAACAACCTGTTCGACTTTGATGGCGGCATAGCCGAAGCTTTGCAGCACGCCCATCAATTCGCGATGGCCGAATACCTCACTGGGCGAACGAAGGCCTGTGACGCGCGGTGTCTCCACCGCCAATCGACTGGCTGCGTAGGCTTGCAGCAGGCCCGTGGTCAGATAACCGCCCGTGCTGAAAATGGTGCTTTTGACGGCCACGTTGTTGCCCGTCGCCAGGCAGATATCGATGGAGCGGTGAACCTGCCGCGCTTCACGAGGGGGCGAAGCGGGAGTGATGCCTTTAGCCATGTGATCGAGTACATCACGCAGCTGGTCTTCCGGCAGCCACTGCAACTGCACCTTGTAGGCGCGCTCCAGTTCCAATTCTTTCTTGTAGAGCTCTTGATTCCAGATGGCGACGTCCATCTTGCAGTTGCGAACACGCCCGTCCTTGCGGAACCAGATAGGGTTGGAGGAGCCGCCCCAGTTAGACGTGATCAGGATCTCGCCAGACGGCGTGCAGACTTGCCCGTTCTCGATGCCTGGGTAGCGCACCAGTTCACGGTCCTTGAGGTAGTAGCAAGGGTGGCGCACCGCGTCGAGGATCGTCTGCGCCGACGCCACCGTAGGGACGGCATTGCCGATACCATGCATGCGTAGAGAATCGACGCCCGGAGTCTCCAGGCAATAGCGCGCTCCGATTTCGCTGAGGCCATACATGTAAGCCATAGAGGGCACCATCACCAGGCCCGCCTTTTCGAAATCGCGGCCGAAGTGCTCTTCCAATTGAAGAATGGCCGACTGCTCGCCGGTGGTGTCCAGGTAGTGGACGCCGCTGCGCACACAGGCCTCTGCCACTGCCAGGTTATAGCGCGTGAACGGGCCCACCGTGTTACAAACGACCTTGCAACCATTGAACAGCTCGGTCAGAGCCTCGACGTTATGCTCGACCTCGACGATCTTGTACTTGGCGTTCTCGATGCCAGGTACCAGTTGCAGCTCTTTTTCGATGCGACCGCGGTTGCGTCCCGCAGCCAGAAAAGGAACCCCTAGCTCGCGCAGGTGCTCGGCAACCAGGCGGCCGGTGTAGCCGCTGGCGCCATAGATGACAACGGGATATTCGGTATTCAAGGCACTTTCCTTTTTTTATTAGTTGAACGACGGTGCAAGGAAACTCAGGCTCGGCCCCAGCCTTCTTCGCGATGCAATCGGCTTAAGAGGTGGCCGTAGTGCATCTGAAGAATGTTGTTCTCGCCGTCTTCTATCTGCATGGCACGGGCATCGCGAAATAGCTTCTCGACGGGGTACTCGCGGCTCAACCCGGCGCCGCCGAACAGTTGGAGTGATTCATTCACCACCGCCATCAGCTCGTTGCAGCAAAAGGCCTTGCCAGACGCCGTGAAGTAGGGATGCGGGCGAGGCGAACATTTGGTGAATTCGGCGACGTGCCGGGCCATCGCACGAATCGCCTCCACCTTCATGCCAATCCCGCCCAGACGGTGCTGGGTCAGTTGATGAGTGGCCAGCAACGCGCCGCCCTGCTTGCGTTCATGCACATACGCCAGCGCCAGTTCAAAAGCCGCGCGGGCGACGCCGGCAGCAATGTGACTCATGGCAGTACCCGCCTGGGCCCAGGCGTAGGCATGTTTGAGTTCGTAATCGTCGCGGGTGGCGATGGCGAATCGGCGCGGCACCCGCACGTTGTCGAAATAGATCTCGCCTTGCGGCAGAGAGCGTTTGCCCAGTTTCTCGAGCGGCTTTCCGCGGGAGACGCCCTTGAGGTCGAGCGGTACGATTACGTTGCAGCCAAAAGTGCTGCCGTCCTCGTCGAAGAACCCATTACCGTAGTCGGCGACGATATCCATCAGGGCCACTTGCGCGACCGGACCATTGGATACCCAGGCAGAGGTCTGACCGTTGAAGATGACTTCGTCGTCGGTAAATGTGGCCTGCAGGTTACCTTTGTTACCCATGGAGCCGGGATGACGCTCTTCCGGGTACAGGATCAGGCCATCGGAACCGCGATCGGGCTGGGTAGCGCACCAGCATCCCAGTTTGCCTTCACACAGGTCGATCAGTTCTTGCTGACCACTTGCGCGAGCCATGGCCATGGGCATGCCACCTGCACCGCTGGAGACAGCCAGGCCCGCATCGCCCCAGGCCATTTCTTCGATGGCAATGCCTTCCATGCGGGCCGCGTCCCTGGGCGCAAGCTCGCCCATGCTTTCCGGGCTGAACCCCAGCTTTTGCATTTCCAGGTGGTATTGCCAGAACGGGGAGCCTTGCTGATAGGCTTGCACGGCCGGCATGCGGTCGATTTCCGTACCGAGGGGACGCATCACGTCCTTGGCGAAACGATGCATGACTTGCTGGACGCTTTGCTCTTCCTCGGTCAAACCCACGTCGAAACCAGAGAGACCGACGATAGGCAGGGGTACTTCATGACGCGTACTCATGCATTTCTCCTTCTTGTTTTTATTAGCGCTGCGCAATCGCGTGAGGCATGGCAGCGTTGCTGATAAGGCAGCAACGAGGGCGCGCGGTCCTTCGTTGTCTTGACTCAACAGTACGAGCTTGCTGATGGCCATGCCCCCCCATGTAAGAGGGGTCAGCCACCCATCAGAACGCGGCTTCGTCGAGGGCCATGACCGATTCACCGCCCTGCATTGCAACTAACGCCAGCCCTTGGGCCTGCGGCAAAACGTGTTTGGCGTAAAAGCGGGCCGTCAGCAACTTGCGCCGCAGGAATGCTTCATCACCCTCACCCGCCGCCAACTGACGGGTCGCGGCCAGCGCTGCGCGCGCGGTCTGCCATCCACCGGCCACCGTGCCGCAGAGCTTGAGCAGGGGGACTGAACCTGCCAGCACCTGGAGCGGCTGCTGGCTGTATTGGGCCAACGCCCAGCCGGTAGCCTCTTGCAGCGCGTCTACCGCCCTTCTCAGCGCTGACTCAATGTCGGCCAACGCCAAGCCTTCCTGACGCAGATGCCGCAAGGTGGAATGCACCTGTTCCAGCCAGGCGCGCAACGCAGCACCACCGTCACGCACCAGTTTTCGTTCGACCAGATCGTGCCCCTGAATGGAGGTGGTGCCCTCATAGATGGTGGCCACCCGCACATCACGCAGCGGCTGCGATACGCCGCTTTCCTCGATATAGCCAAGCCCACCATGCACCTGAATCGACGTCGAGGTGACGTCAACCCCTGTCTCGGAAGCCCAGCCCTTGAAGATTGGAATCATCAAATCCACAAAGGCCTGCCGCTCACGGCGCACGGCAGGGTCTGGATGGCTGCCGGCCAGGTCGCGGGCTGCCGCCACCACATAGGCCACGGCGCGCATGGCTTCAGTCTGGCAGCGCATCAGCAGCAACATGCGACGCACGTCCGGGTGCTGAATGATCGGCACTGGCTCGACGCCGCCATTGGCCAGCCGCCCCTGCACGCGCTCGCGGGCATACGCCAATGCTTGCTGGTATGCGCGCTCGCTGGCAGCCACGCCCTCAAGGCCGACGTTGAAACGTGCCGAATTGACCATCACGAACATGGCTTGTAGGCCTTTGTTTTCCTGGCCCACCAGCCATCCGACCGCGCCCTCGCCCTCCCCCCCGTACACCAGTGTGCAGGTGGGACTGCCGTGGTTGCCCAACTTGTGCTCGATGCCGGCGCAGTGCACATCGTTGCGTTGCCCAAGCCCATCGCTGGTAGGCAACAGTTTGGGCACCAGGAACAGTGATACCCCCTTCGAGCCCGCAGGCGCCCCGGGTAGCCGCGCCAGAACCAGATGAACGATGTTATCGGCAAGATCGTGGTCGCCAAAGCTGATGAAAATCTTCTGCCCGAACAGACGGAATGTCCCATCCGACTGCGGCACTGCGCGGGTCTTGAGCGCCCCCACATCGGAGCCTGCCTGCGGCTCGGTGAGGTTCATGGTGCCGGTCCATTCACCGCTGACCAGCTTGGGGATATAAAGCGACTTCAGTGCATCTGTCCCCGCATGGGCCAGCGCCTTGGCGGCAAAGCTGGTCAATTCCGGGCAAAAGCAGAAAGATTTGTTAGAGGCGACGAACATCTCCTGCAACGCGGTACATAGCAAGGTCGGCAGGCCCTGGCCACCGTACTGCGCCGGTATGGACACATTGTTCCAGCCCGCTTCGATGAATTGACGGTACGCCTGTACGAAGCCTGGAGCCGTTGACACGCCTTCGTTGCTCCAGCTAGCGCCCTGCCGGTCACCCACACTATCGAGTGGCGCAAGCACATCCCGGGCGAAACGCGCGGCCTCCTCGAGGACCGCGTCCACCAGGTCCGAGTCGGCCAAGGCTTGGCCCTCCGCGAGCTGGGCAACGCCGTGGATATCTGCAAGCTCGCGCAGTGCGAAGCGAATTTCATGCAGAGGGGCTGAATACGCGTTCATTTTATTCTCCAGCTGAAAATGACTGTGTCGTGAGTCTATGGCCCACGTGTTCACAGGGTGCGGCAAGTGGTGGGGGGAAGGGCCACCCACAAAGAGGGGGTGGCGAGCGCTGACATAGCCACAGCGCCGGGCCGTTCATAGACTCCAGCATTCGTTAAAGCCCGCTGCAGTCTCTGCAATGGACCAACAATGAGGAGACAAACAACAATGAAGGCATTGGTGGCCGTAAAACGGGTCGTGGACTACAACGTAAAAATTCGGGTGAAGGCGGACCATTCCGGCGTCGACCTGAGTACCGTGAAGATGAGCATCAACCCCTTCGATGAAATTGCCATCGAAGAAGCCGTCAGGCTCAAGGAGTCTGGCGTCATTTCCGAAATCATCGCCGTGAGTTGCGGGGTGTCGGCCTGCCAGGAAACGCTGCGTACCGCGCTGGCCATAGGGGCTGATCGGGCGATCCTTGTCGAGACCGATGTTGAGCTGCAACCCCTGGCCGTGGCCAAGCTGCTCAATGCCCTACTCGTCCAGGAACAGCCTGACCTGATCCTGCTCGGCAAGCAGGCGATCGACGACGACTGCAATCAGACTGGGCAGATGCTCGCCGCACTGGCAAACCTGCCTCAGGCCACCTTTGCCTCAAAAATTGTCATAACAGAGCAACATGCCCTGGTGACTCGAGAAGTCGACGGTGGCCTGGAAACCCTCCAGCTCGATCTGCCGGCATTGATTACCACTGACCTGCGGCTCAATGAGCCCCGCTATGTGGCGCTGCCCAACATTATGAAAGCCAAGAAAAAGCCCCTGGACATTGTCACGCCGCACACGTTGGGCGTCGATGTGACACCAAAGCTAAACACGCTTCGGGTCAAGGAACCTCCGATTCGCAGTGCAGGCATAAAAGTCAAAGACGTGGCCACGCTGGTGGAAAAGCTCAAACACGAAGCGAAGGTAATCTGATTATGACCATTCTGGTAATTGCAGAGCACGACAACGCTGCGCTCAAGCCCGCAACGTTGAGCGTGATCAACGCTGGCAAACTCATCAACGCCGACGTTCATGTTCTGGTGGCCGGGCATCAAAGCGGTGCCGTCAGCGAATCCGCGGCGCAGGCGAGTGGCGTGAGCAAGGTGCTCTATGTCGACCATCCTGACCTGGCCGACGGCTTGGCCGAAATAGTGGCCGCTCAAGTAGTGTCAATCGCCCCGGGCTACAGTCATATTTTGTTCGCTGCCACCTCCTACGGCCGCAGTATTGCGCCACGCGTCGCTGCCCATCTGGACGTGGCGCAGATCAGTGAAATTACCCACGTAGTCGACCTTGATACCTTCGAGCGACCAATCTATGCCGGCAACGCCATCGCCACTGTACAGAGCCACGACCCAGTGAAGGTCATCACGGTACGTACCACGGCGTTCAATCCCACTCCGGCTGAGGGGGGGGCCGCCTCTGTTCAAGCCTTGCCCAAGATGCAGGTCGAGCAGAAAAGCCGGTTCGTCAGCCGAGCACTGACCCAGTCCGATCGACCAGAGCTGACCGCCGCCAAAGTCATTGTTTCAGGCGGAAGAGCGCTGGGCTCCAGCGAGAAGTTCAATGCGCTGCTCCAGCCACTGGCCGACAAGTTGGGGGCCGCCCTGGGTGCCAGCCGCGCTGCGGTCGATGCAGCGTACGCACCCAACGACTGGCAGGTCGGCCAGACTGGTAAAATTGTGGCGCCCTCGCTTTACATCGCAGTGGGCATCAGCGGCGCTATTCAGCACTTGGCCGGCATGAAGGACTCCCACGTCATCGTTGCCATCAACAAAGACCCGGAGGCACCGATCTTCAGCATTGCCGACTATGGCCTGGAGGCCGATCTGTTCACTGCCGTTCCTGACCTGGTAGCCGCCCTATGAACACTCTAACTGTACCGCTTTACCAAAACCTGGACGGCGTAGCGCTCATCACGCTTGATAACCCACCGGTCAACGCCTTGTCCTTTGCCCTCAGGCTTCACCTGCGCCAGGCGCTGCTGGGTGCCCTGAAGGATGAAGCGATACGCTCCATTGTGCTGACAGGCGCCGGCCGCGGCTTTTGCGCGGGTGGGGATATCAGCGAGTTCGATTCGCCGAGCCTGGCGCAACTCCCCCTGCTGGACCTGTTCTGCCTGATCGAGGACAGCCCCAAGCCCATCGTCGCCGCGATGCATGGAAGCGCGTTGGGAGGTGGCTTGGAGCTGGCCCTGGCGTGCCACGCCAGGGTCGCCAATGCGCAGACGCTGGTCGGGTTGCCTGAAGTACATCTGGGGCTGGTCCCTGGCGCAGGCGGTACCCAGCGCCTGCCACGGCTGGTGGGGCTGGAAACGGCGCTTAATTTGGTACTCCAAGGGCGCCCAACACCGGCCCAGACGCTCAGTGAAAGCGGTCTATTCAATTCCGTCACGGCCGATCAGCCGATTGATACAGCCGTTTCCCTGGCCCGTCAATTG
Source organism: Pseudomonas sp. GYB4201 (assembly GCF_056312595.1). NCBI lineage: Bacteria > Pseudomonadati > Pseudomonadota > Gammaproteobacteria > Pseudomonadales > Pseudomonadaceae > Pseudomonas > Pseudomonas sp. GYB4201. The sequence goes on from NZ_JBWGIG010000007.1 coordinate 96,493, forward strand.
GCGGATCGGGCCTCAACTGGCTCGCCGATCCCACGCACGGGCAATCGCCCGATTGAGATGGAAAACGCCCAGGCGTATCTGGCCTACGCACGCGCCACCGTCGCAGCACGGTCGCGGGGGCTGGTCGCGCCGCAAGCCTGCGTCGACTGCCTGGAATCAGCGGTCACACTGCCGCTTAAGGAGGGTCTGAAATACGAGTTCGAGACGTTCTGGAAACTGCGCGAAACGCCACAATCCTTTGGCCTGCGCCATGCCTTCAAGGCTGAGCGCAAGGCTTCGCAACTCGTCGGCGAAGCTGGGAAAACCACCCCGAAAAAAATCCAGCAGGCGGTGGTGGTCGGCGCTGGCACCATGGGCTCAGGCATCGCCATCACGCTGGCCAATGCCGGGCTGCACGTCACGCTGATCGAGCGCGAGCAGGCAGCACTGGAACGTGGATTGACCAATGTACGTGCGCATTACGAGGGGGCTCTGAAGAAAGGCCGCTTGACGCAGTCCCAGGTGGATCAGCACCTGGGGCTATTCAAGGGTGCGGTGAACTACGAGGCCGTGCGCGAAGCTGACATCGTTATCGAAGCCGTGTTCGAAGATCTGCACGTTAAGCGAGCCGTTTTTGCCCAACTGGATGAACTGGCCAAGCCCGGAACGTTGCTGGCCTCCAACACCTCGATGCTGGACCTGGACGTCATAGCCGGGTTTACCCGCCGTCCCCAGGATGTGATCGGCTTGCACTTTTTCAGCCCTGCTCAGCTGATGCCGCTACTGGAAGTGGTAGAGGGTGCGCAAACATCGCCGGACACATTGGCAACCGCCATGGCGTTCGCACGCCAGATTAAGAAGACCGCTGTGGTATCTAAGGTTTGCGAAGGCTTTATCGGCAACCGCATGATGCAGCCGTACCTGACCCAAGCGGGTTTTCTGCTGGACGAAGGCGCCCTGCCCCATCAGGTCGATAACGCTATCGAGAAGTGGGGCATGGCCATGGGGCCTTTCCGCGTCTGCGACCTGGCCGGCAACGACCTAGGCACCCAAATTCGCGAACAACGTCTGACGCGAGACCCCAGCTTGGTGTTTTCCCGCACGCCCGAGGTCATCACGCAAATGGGCCGTTACGGTCAAAAGGTTGGTCGAGGCTGGTACGACTACGTGCCTGGCCAGCGAGCGCCGCAGCCTAGCCAGGAGGTCAACGACGCCGTGGTGGCGGAGTCGACACGGCTGGGTATCGAGCGGCGCACCATCAGCGACGAAGAAATCGTTGATCGGCTACTGCTGGCACTCGTTAATGAGGGCGCCAAGATCCTTGAAGAAGGCATCGCCCAGCGAGCATCGGATATTGATGTGGTGTATATGGCCGGCTACGGCTTCCCTCGCTGGCGAGGGGGGCCGATGTTCGCGGCCGACCAGCGCGGTCTGTCCACTGTGCTCGCTGAACTCGAGCGCTTTGCCCAAGGCCCAGCCTACCAGCAAAGCACAAACACGTGGCGCCCCGCACAGCTCCTGAACCAGCTCGCCGCACAAGGCCAATCCCTCAGCACCTTCAACGAATCGGAGGCCTCATGACTGAAGCCGTTATCGTCTCAACCGCCCGCACAGGCTTGGCCAAGTCATTCAAGGGCGGCTTCAACATGACCCACCCGGTGACCCTGGGTGGCCATGTGGTCAGCCACGCTATAGAGCGCGCCGGTATTCTCCCTGCCGACGTTGAAGACGTGATCTTCGGCAGCGCCTTCCTGGAGGGGCCTGGGGGCGTCAACATCGCGAGGCTGGTGGCCTTGCGCGCCGGTTGCCCGGTAACCACCGGCGGCCTCACGGTAAACCGCTTCTGTTCCACTGGTCTGCAGTCGATCGCCTTGGCTGCGCAGCGAGTCATTGCTGGTGAAGGTGACATCTATGTGGCTGGCGGTGTCGAATCCATCACTCTTGTACAGTCCCATGCCAATACCTTCAACCAAAAAGAGACTTGGATTGAGCAGCATCGTCCAGAGGTGTATTGGGGCATGCTGGACACGGCTGAAGTCGTCGCCAAACGCTACGGGATCGATCGCCGCGAACAGGACGAATACGGTGCGCGGAGCCAGCAACGCGCGGCTCAGGCCCAGCTTGAGGGGCGCTTTGCAGAAGAAATCGTGCCCCTTGCCACTCGCATGGCGATCGTTGCCGCTGATGGTAGCATCAGCACCCAGGCAGTCACTGTCGCTCACGACGAAGGCATCCGCGGCGACACGACTCTGGAGGGGGTTTCGGGTATTCGTACAGTACTGCCCGGCGGCTCCATTACTGCAGGCAATGCCAGCCAACTGTCCGACGGTGCCTCGGCCTGCGTCGTCATGAATGCAGACCTGGCCAAGCAACGCGGTCTTGCGCCCCTCGGCATTTTCCGAGGGTTCCAGGTTGCCGGGTGCGAACCGGACGAAATGGGTATTGGTCCTGTTTACGCTGTACCCAAACTGCTGGCCAAGGCAGGGCTGAGCGTCGATGACATCGGCCTTTGGGAGCTTAACGAGGCGTTCGCTGTGCAGGTTATTTACTGCCGCGAACGGCTGGTAATTCCCGACGAGCGCCTGAACGTCAACGGTGGCGCTATTGCGGTGGGCCATCCGTACGGCGTCACGGGTTCCCGTCAGGTCGGGCATGCGCTGATCGAGGGGCGCCGGCGCGGCGTGCGTTATGTCGTGGTCACCATGTGCATCGGTGGGGGGATGGGTGCCGCAGGGTTGTTTGAAGTACTGCCCTAAGCAAAGAAGCCAGGGCTGTGAAAACAGCCCTGGCTTCTTGACTGAGTACTGGTTTTGATTCAGGCGATCAGATCGCCAGCTTACGCTTCAGTAACGCCCCGTACCCTTGGGGGAAGAGTCTCGAAATACGATGCAGTGTCTTGGCGCCACTGCCCACCAGCAGACGCTTGTCTCCACGTATCAGGCCTTCAACGATCTCTTGTGCGCACGCCTGGGGCGTGGTGGTCATCTGCCCAAGCAAAGCCTTCGACAACTTCTGCTCATAGTCGGTACCCGACGCCGCGACCGGCGAATTTTGGCTGATATTGGTATTGATGCCACCAGGATGCACCAGCACTGCGGTCACTCCAGTTCCCTCTAGTTCCTGCCACAGTGTCTCAGTCAGCCCGCGCACCGCGAACTTCGCCATCACATAAGCTGCCTGGCACGGCGTTGCGAGCAGGCCGAAGACGCTGGACACGTTCACTACGCAACCTTCGCGCTGCGCCAGGAATTTGGGAAGGAAGGCCTTGGTGCCGTGGATAACGCCCCAAAGGTTGATGTTAATCACCCGCTCCAACTCTTCGTAGGTGATGTGCTCAATGGACGCGATTACGCCGATGCCGGCATTGTTGATCACTGTATGGACTGCACCGAAGTCGGCAACGACATCGTCTGCGAACTTGAATACAGCTTCGCGGCTGGACACGTCCAGTTGGTATAGCCGAGCGTCCGTGTCCTCCGGCAGTTCCTCAAGGGTTTTCGCAAGGGCCGCGCCGTTGACGTCCGCCAGGGCCAACCGAGCGCCCTGTGAAGCTAACGCGACCGACAAAGCCCTACCTATCCCGGACCCAGCCCCGGTAATGGCTACCACCTTTTGCCTAAACATTCACACCTCCACTTTTAGCATTGTTATTAATCAATCAACGGTGCAGTGGCAATTGCGCCTGTGCGATCAATGGGCGCTGATGCACGTCGCTGGCCATCATCGTCTCTGGACTGTGTTCGTTTGCCCGAATCGGACGAGCTTTTTGCATGGGCTTGAGCAGAAAATGTGCAAGGGCTGGAATCAACACCAACGCGCCAACCATGTTGCCGATGAACATGAAGGCCAGCAGAATGCCCATGTCAGCCTGGAACTTGATTGGCGACCAGGCCCACACGGCAACGCCGATGGCCAAGGTGAATGCAGTCAGCATGACGATCCGCCCGGTGAACAGCAGTGACGTTTCATACCCGGCCTGCAGCGTCTCCCCAGCTCTCAACCGCGCCAGCAGAATACTCATCACATACAGCGCGTAATCCACGCCGATGCCTACCCCCAGTGCAATCACTGGTAGTGTTGCGACCTTCACGCCAATCCCCAGCGCGACCATCAGGGCCTCGCACAGCAATGATGTCAGCGCCAGCGGCACCATCGCGCATACCACAGCGCGCCAGGACCGGAAGGTAAGAAAGCACAGTAGTGTCACAGCCCCGTACACCCAGAACAGCATTTCCCGGTTCGACTGCCGCACAACAATGTTGGTCGCCGCCTCGATACCGGCGCTGCCCGCGGCCAGTAGGAATTGCGCGGAGTCGCCCTGGTTTGCCTGAGCAAATGCTTCGCTGCTTTCAACCACTGACGTCAACGTGTCCGCACGGTGGTCGCGCAAGAAGGCTGTGACAGGCAGCACGGAGCAGGTGGCGTTGTAGAGCCCACGAGGCGAGTTTGACGTGATGGTATTGAGCATGTCGCGTCCACGGGGCAAGTCCAGCCATTTGGGATTGCCCTCGTTGTAGCCACTGAACAGCAACCGCTGCTGGCTGGCCAGCGAGCGCGTACTCTCCACGGCAGGCAGCGCCTGCAACTGCCAGTCGAGTGCATCGACCCGGGACAAGGCATCGTAGGAAGCACACTCGCCTTCCGGGGTGCGGACCATGACGATAAACACATCGCCACTGGCACCGTAGTGCGCATCGATGAACGCGCTGTCTTGGTTGTAACGTGAGTCAGGGCGTAGCTCTGGAGCGCCTGGGTCAAGGTCGCCGATCTTCAAATGAAGGCTGGTGGCAAATGCACCGACACCGATTATCGCGGCGACCACCAGTGCCAGCGCCGCGCGGCGCCGCTGGGTGAATGTACCCAGGTAATGCCAGATGAAGTGTTTGTCACCCCTCTCGGCACGCAGGCTACGACCAGCCGCACGTTGGCTGACACCGACGAAGCTCAATAACACCGGCAGCAGTATCAGGTTGCTGAAGATGAGAATGGCAACACCGAGGCTGGCAATCATGGCCAACTCCTGGATCACCTCGATGTGGATGACCAGCAATACGCCAAACCCCACGGCGTCACACAGCAAAGCCGTCAAGCCCGCCAAGAACAGGCGGCGAAACGTAAAGCGGGCAGCCACCAACTTGTGCATGCCGCGCCCAACGTCCTGCATGATACCGTTCATCTTCTGAGCGCCATGGCTCATGCCAATGGCGAAGACCAGGAACGGCACCAGCACTGAGTAGGGGTTGAGATCAAAACCCAACAGCGGCAGGCACCCCAACTGCCAGACCACCGCGATCAGGGAGCAGATCACCACCAGCAGGGTGCTACGCATGCAACGGGTGTAGAAATACAACACGGCCGCTGCCAGCAGGATGGACAGCAGGAAGAAGGCGGCGATTTTGTAGAGCCCGTCAATCAGGTCGCCCACGACCTTCGCAAAGCCGCTGATGTGGATTCTCACGCCCTCGCGCTCGTATTTGTCGCGAAGCGCCTCTAATGCCACGTTCAGACTGCCGTAGTCCAATTTGCGCTGCAGTTGGGCGTTGTCGCCCAGCAGCGGCACAGATACCAGGGCCGACTGCTGGTCTAGGCTGACGATCTGGCCAATCTCCCCAGAACGCTGCACATTGATCCGCAGTTGTTGAAGGTCCTCCGGCTTGCCGTCGTAGCCGTCAGGGATCAACGTACCGCCATCGAAGCCGTCTTCGGTGATGCCTTGCCAGCGGGCGTTCGGGGTCCATAGGCTCTTGAGCCCGGGACGATCGACGCCCGGCAAGGCCAGTAAGTCATTGGTGATCTGCTGCAATAGATCCAGGAACCTGGGGTCATAGATATCGCCTTGGGCGGGCTCCACGGCCACCCGAAGCAGGTTGGGGGTCGGCAGGTCGTCCTTCATGGCCAGGTAATTGACGATGAAGGGATGCTGGGTAGGAATGGTCTTTTCGAAGCTGGCATTGATATGCAGCTTCGGTAATTGCCAGGCCGCCAATGCTGTGCACAGCGCGCAAAGGATCAGCACGACAAACCGGTGATTGAAGAGCAGGCGCTCTATTCTGGAACCAGACTGAGGATCGAACGGAATGTCGCCGGCCGGACGATGCTCATTTTCAAACGATGCGTTCATCAATTAGCACTCAAGGGCGCGACAGGGCGCTGATGTTCGTGGGGCCGAGACTTCCGACACTGACCACCCCTTCCCCGCCTGCCAAAGCGACAGCCGAAGGGTTGGCACCTGCAGAGGTCTGGAGCTTGCTCAGCCGGTCACGCGCCAGGCGGTAGAGGGTACCCGCCTGGTCAGCCAGCAATACATCGCCGCCCGGCAAGCGCAGGCTGGCCGTAACATTGACGGGGGCAGGCAAGGTCACCGGCTCAAAGTGGGCTCCTCGGTCCACCGAGCTAAACGCAGACCCGCGCAGGCCAGCCACCAGCACTTGCGCATCGAGTACTTCCAGCACGAAAAAGCTGCCCTTATAGGGCGACGTCAGTCGTTCGAAATGCTCGCCATTGTCTGAGGAGCGCATCAGCAAGCCCTGCTCCCCAGCAATGAATACCTCGTTGCCTTGGGTCTTGACTGCGTACAAATGCAGGTCGTTGGCATTATCGAGATGATCGGACCACACCTCCCAACGCTTACCGTCATGACTGCGCAGCGCCAACCCGTAAGCCCCCACAAGCCAAATGTCGCCAGCCTTGTCGATGCTCATGTCAAGCCAGGGCTTGTCAGGCCCATCGCTGGCGAATTGCTGTGCCTTGCGCTCAGCGCCACGCGCCTGCTCATTGTCTTTGCCATAACGCTGAGCCAGTGATTGAGCCTGCTCCTGGTACAGCGCGATGACATCCTTGCCGTCCAAGACACGCTCCCATGTCACACCCGCATCCGTGGTTTCTAGCACCACACCGTTATGGCCGGCCGCCCAGCCATGAGACTGGTCGACAAACCGCACCACGGTGAGCGTAACGCTGACGGGAGCGTGCGCCTGAGTCCAGGTAACGCCCCGGTCATCGGAGTAAAGAATCACCCCATGCTCTCCTACCGCCACCAACCGCTCACCCGCCGACGCCACGCCGAGCAGTCCAGCATGCTGAGCGCGAGGCGTGATCAACGCTTCGCGGACCATAGGATCGGCAACACGCAACGACGGTTTGGTCGCCGGTGAGGCGCCCAGGGCGCCCCCACACAGCGCCACTACCAACGCACAGATGTTGCGTACATTTGCGTTCATTCGTGGCTCCTCAACGCAACTGATCGCCGACCATCGCATCAGGGGTGAAGGTGCTGTCCTGAAGCGCGGTGGCAGGTTGGAGGCCGATGGCCGACGCCGGAATGTTCACGTACGGGCCTGCGTACCAGGCGCCCGACACCAGGTCATAGAAGCCGTAGGTTACGTGCTCGGTCAGCGCCATTTCCGGGTAGGTAACCGGCATGCCGAACAAGGTTTTCCACAACTGGCCATTGGCGTCCCAGCGATCGGCAAGCACGGCGAGCCAGGAATCCTCATCGATGTAGTAAACGCCTTTTGGCGAGGTGTGACGCTTGCCCGCCTTGAGCTGCGCCTCCACAACCCAGACGCGGTGAAGCTCCCACCGTACGTAGTCGGGGTTGATGTACGAGCCACCGATCAGGGCCTCGGCGCTTTCGGGCTGCAGCATCTTGTATTCGTTGTACGGGATCAGCATCTCCTTCTTGCCCACCAGCTTCCAGTCGAACAAGCCGGGGCCGCCACCAAACACACTCACTTCGTCAAAGCTCATCAGGCCTGCGGACTGCGGTGTCGGTGTATCGCCATTGGGGTTGGGCAGCTTGCGTACTCGGCGCTGGCCCGTCAGGTATACCCAGGCCAGCGACTTGGTATCGTCCACGTTGACTCGCCCGATAATCGCCTCGCCGGCGCGGATAGGCGGGCCGTCGTTGACCACACGGGTCATCCAGTAAGTACCGTCGAACTTGTCGGCAGAGCCTTCGGGGTCGTAATACGGCATTTTGATTTCCTGCCGTCCTTGTACGGCCATGACCTTCTGACCATTAGCCGTAACCATGAAGGTCTGGCCGTTCAGGTTACGCGTCGCGGTGCCCTGATACCTCAGCAGGTGATTCCACATTACCTCAAGCCCCGACTTGGGTACTGGAAACGGGATACCACCGAACGCACCGGACGGCACGGGGTAGCTGGTGCCATTGACGAGACTGGCGCGGGTGGCGTTCTTGAAGGTGTTGTCGTAGACAAACTGCGGTGCCACCGCGGTACGGTGAGTCGGGTAGACATCCATCCGATACGAGGGATAGCGCTTGAGCATGGCCTTCTGGCCATCGCTGAGCGTATCGGCATACTTGTCCATGTTGGCGGCTGTCACCGAATACAACGGTTTCTCGCTGGCATACGGGTCAGGCCGCCGCTGACCGGCTTTGTAGCTGGCGGGCTCCTTCAGTTCACCACCGGCCCAGGCCGGAATAGTGCCGGTCTTGTTGCCCGCACGTTCTCCGCCTAAAGGCGTCAACGTGGTCTTGAGTTGCGCCGCCTCATCGGCACTGACGCCTGCCTGAGCGAACATTGACTGGGCGCCCACGCAGGCGAACAGAGCCGCGCACAATGTAATTGTGTTCAGTTTCATGGAAGTCTCCCGAATGCTTAGAAGGTACGGCTCAACGCCAAGGTGACGTAGTCGCGATCACGGAAATATTGGTCGTAGTTCCAGGCTTGCGTGCCTGCGGCACTGACGGAGCTGAATAACGTCCCGGTGCTGCCGAAGAAGTGGGTCACGTTCAAGCCCAGGCGCCAGGTGTCCAGGTAGGTCGCGCTGACGCCAAGGTTTACCGAGCCGCCGTTTTCGGGGAGCGGAGCCGGGCCCACCATGTTGCGCGAGCCTTTTGGCTGATAGGTCACGCCGACGGGCAACCTCACATCAACCCCTGGGAAAGCCTGGTAGTACACCGGCTCAAACAACGCCTGCATCTTCCAGGCATCGCGTGTGCCGTTGGGTTTGCAGACTGAACCGGGGAAGGTTGACGGCTGGCAGCCGCTCAAGGTGTCCGCGTTCTTCTGGACGCTCAGCACGCGCGTGAACGCTACCTCGGCCAGCAATTGGGCATCATCCCAAAGCGGTGTGCGGCCCAGGTTTGCGCCGAAGGCTGACACGTTGACGTGGAACGTACGTCCGGTCGCGTATTCAGCGCCGTTGCCGATGTCATAGGCGTTGGGTGACAGCAGATCTTGGTTAAAGCGCACCGAGGACTCGATGGCGAGGTTGAACAATCCAACGTTATGGTTGGCGCTGGCACCGAACACGTTGATTCCGTCGTGATAGTTCTCGTAGAAGGTCTGAGTCACGGGATTAATGACAAAAGTGCTGGACTTGCTGTTGAACCGCACTGCGTACAACCCGTAGTCGGTGTCCTCAGTACGGATCCGCAGTGCTACGCCGCCCTGCCCGGAATTGCTGGCGTCGTGGGTAGAGGTACGGGTCAATACCCCGGTAGGGGTGTAGATAATGTTAGCGTCGCGCTGGAAATCCAGCGGCGAGAAATAACTGCCCGTGCCTTGGGAGCGGTTCTCTTCCCAATGCAGTTGGTAGAAGGCGTAGGCCGTGATGTCATCGTTAATCTGATACTGGCCGGACACTTGCGGCACCGGCCGCAAGATTTCCTGGAATCGCAGGTTCGGAACTGCCAAAGCCTTGGCTTGATCAACCGGGGACATGGCACCTGCGATGGCGTTGTCGCCAAAGAACAGACTCTCACCCCAAACCAGACTGTGCTGGCCCAAACGGATGGTCGCGGCGTGACCGCCAACATCGAAGCGCTGGGAAACGAAGGCATCAAGCAACTCGGCATCACGGCCGTTGGTATCCCGAGTGTAGGACGTGAACTCGGTAGGCTTGGAAATCTCCGTGGAGTTCACAGCGCTGGTGCCCGGCCCGAATGCGCCGCCGGTGTTGTTGTCATTGCTGCGGTTGTAAACGGTGTCGTACCAGCCGGCACCACTGATGCGAAAGCCGAACTGTTTGTAATTCCCTTCCAGCTCGCTCAGCACATCGATTCGGTTGGAAATCAAACCACGCTTGCGGAAGTTGCTATCACCATCACCGAGATTGGCATCGCTGGTGAGTTTGGAATCAGCATCGTGCAAGCGGTAGCCTGCGACATACTTGAAGGTGTTATCCCAACGCAATTTGAAATCAGGGTTACCTGTATCAATTTCAGCAGCCGTTGCACAGACGGTCGATAGACAGGCTGCCAAGGCAAGACTGGAACGTTGCAGGCACTTTGACTCAGACAACGAGACAGGGTTTCTGTACTCCACAGACTGCATCCTTTGCCGGTCATTGCCGGCCGTTATTGTTGTTGTAAGCGGGACTGCATATCGAGACGCTGAACAAAAGGTACGAACTTATCCGGCGTATTACCCCCCCACCGAGGAGTGGGATGGGTTGGTGGACAGCAAGAGCATGATCGCGCAGCGGCTCACCCTCCTGCGCAGGAAGGCGAGCCTATGGAAGCGAGTCTTGGCTTAGCGCGTAAACAGGTTGACGGTCACCACCGCTTCTTCGTAGGCGATGGAGCCGCCACCATTTTCCTGCAACGCCACCCGCGCACCTTCAACCTGACGAACGCCTGCTTCGCCACGCAACTGGGTGACCAGTTCGTGGATTTGGCCCAAGCCTGTGGCGCCGATGGGGTGCCCCTTGCACTCAAGGCCGCCCGAGGGGTTGACCGGAACACGCCCACCGATCGACAGTTCGCCGGCCAGCGCTGCCGGCCCACCACCGCCCATGGGGGTCAACCCCAGGTACTCGACGGCAATGATTTCCCCCATGGCACTGGCGTCATGCACCTCAACTACCGATACCTCGTTCGGGCCAATGCCAGCCTGTTCATAAGCCCAACTGGCGGCGCGGCGACACACGGCCTGGTCGAACTGCTCAGGGGTTCGGTCGGTAGCCGTAGCAATGGCCGTTGCGCGCACTTGAATGGCACGACGATGGTCGATGCCCAATCGCTTCAAACCCGCCTCGGTACATACGATCACGGCAGCGGCTCCGTCAGAGAGCGGCGAACACATGGGGAGCGTCAACGGGTAAGTAATCGCTGGCGCGGCCAGTACTTGCTCGATGGTGAACGGCTCACGGTACTGGGCCAGGGGGTTGTGAACCGAATGCATGTGATTTTTCGCCGAGACGGCGGCAATCTGGCGTTGGGTGGTGCCGAATGTCTTCATCCAGTAGCGGCAAGTAGCAGCGTAGATAGCCATGAACCGGCTGTAGGGGCGATCTGACTCGCTGCCCTCGGGGGGCTCTACCCCTGCCCCCAACTCCAGCAGGCGCGCTGCGTTTTCATCCGCGTTCAGTACATCCCAGCCGCCCTCGAATAGTCCCAACGAACGGCGCTTGTCCTCGATATTCATCTTCTCGGCCCCCAGCGCCAGAGCCACATCGCACGCGCCAGCGCGCAATGCCTGTACGGCGAGTTGGAAGGCGCTGGTGCCCGAAGCGCAGGCATTTTCCACGTTCCAGATCGGAATGCCTGTGACCCCGATTTTATTCAGGACAATTTGCCCTGGCACGGCGGTCTGCCCCTGCAGGGCACCCTGGGTGACCCCAGCATAGAACACTTGACCAATATCACTGATCGAAGCGCCGGCATCTTTAAGCGCAGTGGTCAGCGCCTCTCGAGCGAGGCTATCCAGGGATCGTTCGATATGACGCCCGAACTGCGTCATGCCGACGCCGACTACATAGACAGTGGGAAACATAGATTTTTTATTCTCCGTGCGACGACGTAATACAGCCAGATATCCATCGCAGGGGGCGCAGGCCCCACTGCATGACCTGCACGGTACGGTGACGCTCGGGTGGGCCACCCCCCCCTTGAAGGGTGGGCCAATAGCGCTGGCATCGGTGGCGTTCACGAACCCAGCGCGCTACCATCGGCTGCATAAAGCTGATATCGCTGATGTCAAGCGCGGTTGTTGCAGGGTGGCGTCAAGTGCTCCAGTTGCCCTAATAAAATAATAATGAGCGGCCCCGACGGTGGTCTTTAACGCCCCGTCTGCACTCCCGGCCTCATCAATACCGGGAGCAAATGGGCTGCATGACCACGGAGAATCCGGCCATGGGCGTCTTCAAGCCAGCCCCCGCAGTCATACTCAAGTCAACACCACCCCGTTTTGTTCGCGGTTTCCTGGATCGAGAAAGGCTTCATTTGAACCGCGTCGAATCCAGTGGCGCGCAAGTCACCGCCTTGTTGGCACCCACCGGCTACGGCAAAACCTCACAGCTCAATTACTGGCGCCGCGCAGTGCTGGGCAGTGGAGGGCTGGCCTTCTGGTTAACTCTGGATAACAAGGACGATCCCAGAACGTTTATTCGCGGTTTGGCTTATACAGCGCAATTATCCTGCGGCAAACGCGCCTTCGATGAAGCCTTCATTAGCTGGATTGAATCCTGCACCGATCATCAGGACGCCATCACCGGCTGGCTGGCTGAGATCGCCGACCTCTCCGTTGAGGTCGTGCTTCTGCTCGACGATGTAGACCGGTTACCTACCGTTTCTCGGCAGGAAGTACTGACTTACCTGCTGGGCAATGCCCCCGCGAACTTGCACGTGGTACTCGCCGCGCGACCAGCGGGCGCCCTTGTGGCCAGCGGAGCACTGCGTACCGCCAGGATAAACAAACTGAACGCCACGGACCTGCGCTTCCGCCTTGAGGAAACCCAGGCAGTGCTGTCCTCCGCCTTGGGGGGGCGTTGCAATCTTGACGCCGCCGCAGTCTTGCACGAGCTGACCGAAGGCTGGCCATTTGGCGTGCAACTGGCCGCTGCTTCGCTTTATCGCAGCGGTGACCTGGAAGGTTTGATAGGCGCAGCCACCGAAGACATTCGCCGTTATTTCATTGACACCGTGATAGACCGGCAGTCGGCTGACGCTGTTCATCTGCTGACTCGGTTATCCCATTTCGACTTAATACACATCGACATGTGCGCTTCGCTGTTCAATCGCAGCGACATGGGCGACATTTTGCTTCAGTTACAGGATGAAACCCCGCTGCTCACCCGATCTGAGGACGGCGGCTGGATGCGCCTGCACCCTTTGGCGAGAGAAGTACTGGCGCAGCGCCTCACTGGGCTGCCGGACAGCGAGCTCAGGGTGCTATCGCGTAAGGCATCCGCCTGGTACGCGGCCAATGGTTTGCCAGAGCAGGCGGCGCAACAAGCGTTTTTGGCCGGAGATATCGCCACTGCACTGGATCTGGTAGAGACCTGTACTCATGATATGACCGTTCAAGGCAAAAGCTCCATGGTGCTGGCCTGGTACCGTCGGCTGTCGCAAGAACAACTGTGCCAACACCCCGGATTCTGGTCATCCACAGCCTGGGCGCTGGCCATGAGCGAGCACAGTGGTCAGGCGCAACCACTCGTCGACCGTATCCGTACAGACACCAACCTCAGCCAGGCCCAACAGTTCGAAGCGATGCTGATCGAATGTACGGCCGCAGGGTTTGCCGACCGAGCCGACGATTTGCGCCGCAAAGTGCAGGCTTGGCCCGAACCGCCTGCGGACGCCAGGCCAGGCGACGTTCCTGTTTATTTGATCAGTAAAGGACTGGTCGCACTTTACAGCGGGCAGCCGGACCAGACCCGCCAGCAACTGACGCGCATCCAGGAACTGGATCAAAAGTCCGCCTTCTCCCCCGTCTCCTTCGGACTGGCTGACTATGCATTGGGGCTAACTTATCTTTGGGAAGGTCGTTATGGGTTGGCAGAGCAAGTATTGCGCCCTGCCCTTAACCGCGCGGAGGAGCGTTTGGGTCGACAAAGTCCGGTGGCCTGCTTGATCGCTGCTTTGCTTTCCCAGGCGTGCTGGGACGGGGTGAAAGGATGTGAACCTGAAGCGTTTCTCGCCGGCAGACTGCCAGTGCTGGAACGTTTTGGCCTTCCCGATGCAATGATTGCGGCATACAGGACGCTGGCGCGGGTCGCTGACCACGAAGGCCGCCAGGATCAAGCATTCGACTTGCTCGCGTCCCTGAACGCCATCGGTGAAGCTCGGTCCATGCTGCGCCTGCAGGTCGCAGCAAAATTTGAGTTAGTCCGCATCCATGCCCGGCACGACCGACACGAAACCGCTCAGCGCATCAGCCAGGAGATGGACAATCTGATTCAGATGCATCAGGGCAAGACAGCAAAAATTTACACCGATTGGTTGCACCTCCACGCACATCTAGCCCGGGCTTATGCATTGTCAGTCCAACAGGATGGACATGCGCTAGGCAATAACTTCGCCGAGGCCGACCTGGCTTTACAGCTTTCACTGAGCATGAAGCGCGGCAATGAGGAGGTTGAAGCTCGCCTGTTGCGCGCTGATGCCTTGAGTCACCAGCAACAGCCCGAAGCACACTCGATGATGTTGGAGGCCATCAGCCTGGCACAGGCGGGAGGTATGCTGCGCACCTTGCGAGAACTGCAGGGGGACAAGGTAGCAGTGCCCGCATCGAGCACCCCGCTTGCCAAAGCCCCCCCCGCTCAGGACGAAGCGTATGCCAAAGGCGCAGCCCTACTGACCGGAAAGGAACGCGAAGTGTTGGTCCTGCTCAGTAGAAGCATGAGCAACAAGGAGATAGCACGTGCCATGGTGGTCAGTGAAGAAACCATCAAATGGCACATGAAAAACCTTTTCAGCAAACTTAATGCCGCAGGTAGAAAACATGTTGTGGCACGCGCACGTGTATTGGGCCTTGTTGATTAGCCGGACGCGTAAGCGTTGTAGTCCGGATTCAGTAGCGTGCGCGATGTAACAGCAACGCGCACGCTCTCTTAAACCAATAGCAAATTTAATAACGCTCAATTCCCATCTATGCCACGGGTTAACCAGGCGGCGTGGTTGCGCACGGCTATTCATTCAATATCAAACAGGAGGTCACTTATGGAGCATTATCAAGCGCCGCTGGACGACATGCGCTACGTCATCGCGGACTGGCTGGATGCACCCGCCACCTGGGCAAGGCTACCTGCCTTGCAGGAGGTGGATGCGGACCTTGCCGACCAGGTACTCAAGGAAGCGGCCCGATTCGCCAGCGGCGTGATTGCCCCTCTCAACGCCAATGGTGATCGTCAGGGGTGCCGCTTCGCCGACGGGAAAGTCTCAACGCCTGACGGTTTCCCGGCCGCCTATCAAGCCTTCGTCGATGCCGGCTGGCCCGCCTTGGCCGCGCATGCTGAGGATGGTGGTCAAGGCTTGCCGCAACTACTCAACACGGCGTTGCTGGAGATGCTCTATGCCTGCAACCATGCGTGGTCTATGTATACGGGTATTGCCCACGGAGCCTATGAGTGCTTGCGCTTGTACGCACCGCAATGGCTGCGCGAGCGCTACCTGCCCGCCATCGTCAGCGGAGAAATACTGCCCACCATGTGCCTGAGCGAGGCTCAGGCAGGCAGCGATGTAGGCTTGCTGCGAACGCGGGCTGAGCCTCTGGAGGATGAGGGATACCTAATCTCTGGCAGCAAGATTTTCGCTTCCGGAGGCGAACATGATCTCACGCACAATATCCTCCATCTGGTGCTTGCACGGTTACCAAACGCCCCGGCCGGCAGTCGCGGTATTTCGCTTTTCGTGGTACCCAAGCATCTGCCCGATGGCAGCCTGAACGCCGTTCACTGTGATGGCATCGAGCACAAAATGGGCATTCATGGCAGTGCCACCTGCGCGCTTCGCTTCGATGGCGCTCACGGCTGGATGCTGGGTGAGCCCAACCAGGGGTTGGCCGCGATGTTCGCCATGATGAACTCAGCCAGACTGTACGTCGGCATGCAGGGCCTGGGGCATGCGGAAGCCGCCTGGCAGAGTGCGTTGAATTATGCCCTTGATCGGCGGCAAATGCGGGCGGTGTCCAGGCCTGCGGATGCTGTTGTGCAGGAGGCCGATCCGATCCACTTCCACCCGGCGCTGCGGCACACCCTATTGGAGCTACGCGTTCATACCCAAGGCATGCGCATGCTGGGCTATTGGGTGGCCCACATGCTGGACCTTTCACATTACAGCCCCGAGGCGCCAGAGCGTGAATCGTGCAGCGCATTGACCCAGTTGCTCACGCCGCTGGTGAAGGCCCATTTCACGGAGCGGGGCTTTCTGAGTGCCAGCGCGGCACTTCAGGTATTCGGGGGTTACGGCTACTGCCAGGAATACCCCATCGAACAAACGCTGCGTGATAGTCGCATCGCCATGATTTACGAAGGCACCAACGAAATTCAGGCCAACGACCTCCTGCTGCGAAAGGTACTGCGAGGCAAAGGTAGCCTGAGTGCCCTGATGAAGATTTATCGCGAAGAAGCGGCGCTGGTAGCCAGTACGGCGCAATGGAGCGAACCCGCGCGAACTTTTGCACAACAGACGTCACGGCTCGAGGGCGCCGTGGAAGCGATTCGAGAGGCAGAATTGGATGATGCTGAAGCACCTTATCGCGTTGCGGGCTCGTTCCTGCGTTGGCTTGCCGTGCTGAGCGAGGGGTATGTGTGGCTACGCGCCGTTCGCGTCAGCGCCGGCAAGCTCGACAATCCCTTGCATGCCGCGAAATTGGAATCTGCCCGGTACTTCTTCGATTTCTGCCTGCCCAAAGCCTCACATCATCAAGATCAGGTATCGATTGGCCTTAAAGCCACGCTGCCTTTTTTGACAGCATGATCCCCTCGCCCAGCCAGGTATTTCCTGGCTGGGCTCTCAGCGTCGTACCTCGCCCCCTCCTGGCTGCCCCCCCAATACCCCCCGAACTGGTTAATTGACCTAACTATTGCAGCGGCATAATTTTCACTCAGCAGAACACCGTCCAACAAAACATAAGGTGCACTATGAGCAAGTACGAAGGCCGCTGGCAGACAGTCGCTGTAAGCGTCGACGACGGCATCGCCTGGGTCACACTGAACCGCGCGGAAAAGCGCAATGCGATGAGCCCTACCCTCAATCGAGAGATGCGCGATGTCCTCGAAACGGTTGAGCAGGATGACGACGCCAGGGTTTTGGTATTGACCGGTGCAGGTACCGCATGGACCGCCGGCATGGATCTGAAAGAGTATTTCCGTGAAGTGGACTCTGGCCCTGAGATCCTCCAGGAGCGCATCCGCCGTGACGCCTCTGAATGGCAGTGGAAATTGCTGCGCCTGTACAGCAAACCAACCATCGCCATGGTTAACGGCTGGTGCTTCGGCGGTGGCTTCAGCCCACTGGTCGCTTGTGATCTCGCGATTTGCGCCGATGAGGCGACGTTTGGTTTGTCAGAAATCAACTGGGGCATCCCGCCAGGCAACCTGGTCAGCAAAGCCATGGCCGATACGGTAGGCCACCGCGAATCGTTGTACTACATCATGACCGGCAAGACTTTCGATGGTCAGAAAGCCGCACAAATGGGCCTGGTCAACCGCAGCGTTCCTTTGGCCGAACTGCGCGATGCCGTGGTCGAACTGGCCAGCGACCTGCTGGACAAGAACCCCGTGGTCCTGCGCGCTGCCAAGAACGGCTTCAAGCGCTGTCGCGAGCTGACCTGGGAGCAGAACGAAGATTACCTGTACGCGAAGTTGGACCAGGCGCAGCTGCGCGACCCAGAGCATGGGCGCGAACAGGGGCTCAAGCAGTTTCTGGATGACAAGTCGATCAAGCCGGGCCTGCAGGCCTACCGCCGGTAATTGAACCGCCTAGGGGCTCTCGCCCCTGGGCACGCCCCCCTCAATGGCCCGCCGTTCCTGGAGATTGATATGTTTCAGCCAACACCCTCCCCTTACCACCTCACGGGTCACCAATACATCGACGGTGCCTGGCGACCTGGCAGGTCCAAGCGCTCGCTGGAAAACAACGACCCGTTCAATGGCGCTCAACTGCTTGAGATTCCCCTGGCCTCGATTGACGATGTGGACGACGCCTACCAGGCCGCGCACAGTGCCCAACGGCAATGGAACAAGGCAGGCGCTGGGCAACGCGCAGCACTGCTCATAAAACTGGCGGATGTCATCGAGCGCCGTGCCGAGGAGATCACGTCCTGGCTGATCAAGGAATCAGGCAGCACCCGGATCAAGGCCAGCTTCGAATGCCACAGCGCGCTCAAGCTGGTGCGCGAGTGCGCCGCGATGCCCTTCCAGGTGGAAGGCCGAATTCTCACCAGCCACAAGCCTGGCGAACAAAGCTTTGTCTTCCGGGAGCCGCTTGGGGTGATCGGCGTCATTAGCCCCTGGAACTTCCCGCTGTACCTGAGCCTGCGCTCGGTAATTCCTGCCGTTGCGCTCGGTAACACTGTAGTGCTCAAGCCCGCCAGTGACACGCCGGTGACCGGCGGCTTGCTCATCGCACACTTGTTCGAAGAAGCGGGCTTCGCTCCCGGCGTTCTGAATGTGGTGGTCGGTGCAGGATCTGAGATTGGCGACGCCTTCGTTGCGCATAACGTCCCCAGCTTTATATCGTTTACAGGTTCTACCGACGTCGGCCGTAACGTCGGCCGCATTGCCACCGGTGGCGAGCATATCAAGCGGGTCGCCCTTGAGCTGGGTGGGAACAGCCCTCTGGTCGTGCTGGATGATGCTGACATTGAAGTGGCGGCCCATGCAGCGGTGGTGGGGCGTTTTCTACACCAAGGCCAAATCTGCATGAGCGTGAATCGCGTTATTGTCGATAAGTCGGTCTATGGCCAGTTCACCCACCTGGTGGCCGAGCGGGTACGTGCGCTTAAAGTCGGCGACCCCAATCGGCCTGATACGGTCATTGGCCCGGTGATCAATAGTGCGCAACTCGAAGGCCTGCTGCGCAAGATCGACAATGCGAAAACCTACGGACTGCAGCAGTTGGCTGGCGGTCAACCTCAGGGGCTGGTCCTGCCACCGCACGTGTTCGCCGATGTCCCGTCCCACCAAGAGTTGGCGATGGAAGAAACCTTCGGACCGATTCTACCCATTGTCGCGGCAGAGAACGAGGAGCACGCACTGGCGCTGGCCAACACCGGCAGCTACGGGCTGTCCAGCGCCGTGTTTACTCGTGATATGGCCCGTGGCCTGGCGTTCGCCCGCGGCATTGTCGCTGGCATGACGCACATCAACGACATCACCGTCGATGACCAACCCAACGCTCCATTTGGCGGCGAGAAGAACTCGGGATTGGGTCGCTTCAATGGGCATTACGCCGTTGAAGAGTTCACCCGAGCGCAGTGGATCACTTGGCAACCCGGCGGGCATCACTACCCGTTCTGACCGTTTGAACTGGCTGACCACCACTTCCCAAGGTGGCCAGCCTTCATTCGCCAACACTCTCCAATAAAAATAATGGCCATGGTGAAGCAGACGTCAAGCCACCCAAGCTTGGATGATGCCCTGGGATACGCACTCAGGCGTGCCCACATTCAGCTGTCCCAGCACTTGGCAAAACAACTGAGTGCACTGCATCTGACGACCTCGCAGTTCTACGCACTGATGCTCATCCAACGATATGACGGCGCCTGCCAGGCAGAAGTGGCTCGCTTGATGGGCATTGATGCTCCCCAAATCGTTCCCCTTCTCCAAAAAATGGAGGAGAGAGGCCTGATTCATAAAGCCCGGGATCAAGGGGACAAGCGTTTCCATCACCTCCATACCACCGCTGCTGGCGTACTCGTGAGTCAGCAAATCAGCCCCATAGCGAAGGCTAGTGATCTGTTCGCTACCTCATCGCTGACTGAACTGGAACGACATAGCCTGCTGCGGTTGTTGCAGAAAATAAAATGCTGAGCGCTTTGACCAATCGACCCGAGCATCCAAAAACAACAAGGGAATTGATATGAACACGTTGCCTGTTTCAGCGAAATACTATATCCGGCGTGAAACCTTGATAAGTTGCGGGTTCAACGCGTCCTTGGCCATCGTATTTGCGATTCTGTTGTTCTGGCATATACCCACCATACCGATATGGGGAGCAAACGGAGTCGCCATGGACCTGCTTCCAACAGTGTTCATTCTGACGTCATTGGGGGGGCTGGCGCTGTCCTTGATCACACGCAAGCGGCTACGCCGCGGCATCATCGAGCCCTGGAGGCCAGAGGAGAGAGAGTGGCTCCCCTCGTTTCTGGCTACCTTCGCCGTGGTGCCCCGCGTACTGATTGTGACCTTGGCGATGACCGTCATCATCGTCCCTGCGACGTGGCTAACGCTGCAGATGCTAAGTATTCATTCACTTCCATTTCTGGCGTTCGTGGGATTCAAGGTCGTGTATGCGCCCATTATCGGCGCTATTTCCGCTCCCTGGATGTTGAAGGCAGAGCTGTTGAGGTCAGCCCTCGCCCCTGGCAGACGCAGGTGAAATACACTCCGAGGGTGGTCGTGTTGGCGTGATCCAAGGGGGTTACAAGGTAGTTGCCTGCCCCTTGCGATCCAGCTCAAACACCTTCTGAGCTTGCAGGCACTCCTTCAACCAGCGCCCTGCCTTGCCCAGCGGACGCTGACGGGCCCACAGCAGATCCACGCCGATGTGCCAGTCCGTGTGGGGATAGGCCTGTAGCTGCAATTCAATCAGCTCCCCAGCTGCCAGTTCGCGCAGGATCAATTGCCGAGGCAAGGTTGCCCAGCCCAGCCCCGCGCGAACCATTTCCAGCAACGCCAGGTAACTCTCGGCCTGCCACACTTGGGTGGAACGCAGGTATTCGCTGCTGGGGAGCTTGCTGGTGTGCGCGCTGAACGCCAGCCGACGGTGCACATGCAGATCGTCAAAGCGCACATGCTCAAGCTGGGCCAAGGGATGGTCGGGATGGCACACGTGCAACATGATCAGCTTGCCCATCTGCTGAAAGGCCAATTCCTTGGCGTACCCGGGTTGCGAAAACGCCACGCCCAGTTGCGCATCGTGACTGCCCACCAGTTCGCTGACATCGCCGTGCACGGCGTGACGGACCACTAGGTCAACGTAGGGAAAGGCCCGTTCGAAGGCCTTGAGCACCGGCATCAATGGGCCGTAAGGCATCTCAATGGCCAGGGTCAGGCTCGGCTCGATGCTGTCGGACAGGCTATCGGCGTGCGACGCCAGGCCTAGGCAACGCTCGATGACCGCCTCCGCCTGCACCAGGAGTTTTTGCCCGCTGGCCGTGAGCGTGGGGGTGCGGCTGTCGCGATCGAACAACGCTACGTTCAGGTCGGTTTCCAGGTTGGCAATCGCCGCACTGATGGTGGACTGGGTCTTGCCCAGCTTGCGGCCAGCGGCAGAAAACGAGCCGGTTTTCACCACCTCGGTGAATGTCAGCAACTGCTCGAGTGAGAAACGCAACGCTTGTCCTCCCTTAACCCATCGAGAAAAACGATGGCAGCCAATTTGTTTCATCGACTCTGCCACTCAATCATGGGGCTGTCCAGGCAGCAGGCTCATACCTGCCCAGCCAAACCACCTCACCCTGGCGCCCTCGGGAGACAAGCACTTGAGCACTCCACTGACCCACCCCGTCGATGAAATTTTGCCGCTACGCCAATTGCTCATCTTCGGCCTGCAACACGTGCTGGTGATGTACGCCGGCGCCGTCGCCGTGCCGTTGATTCTGGGCAGCGCATTGGGGCTCACCTCAGCGCAGATCGTGCTGTTGATCAATGCCAACCTGCTGACCTCCGGCCTGGCCACGCTGGTGCAAACACTGGGCTTCTGGAGGTTCGGTGCACGCCTGCCGTTGATTCAAGGCTGCTCCTTTATCGCCCTGGCGCCGATGGTCATGATTGGCAAGACGTTCGGCCTCAGCCAGGTATTCGGCGCCGTCATCGTTTCCGGTGCCGCCACGATTGCGCTGGCGCCCGTGTTCAGCCGCCTGTTGCGGTTTTTCCCGCCCGTGGTCATTGGCAGCCTTATTACCATCATCGGCATCTCGTTGATGCCCGCCGCCGCTATCTGGCTGGGCGGCGGCAACCCGGCCGGCGCCGATTTCGGCAGCGCCGCCAACTTGCTGCTTGGTGTGGCTACGGTGGCCGTGACGTTAGTGGTCTACGCCACCTGCGCAGGTTTTGTCGGCAACCTCAGCGTGTTGATCGGCTTGTTCGCCGGCAGCTTGATCGCCGCCGCCTGTGGCATGACGCACTTTACCCGCGTCAGCGAGGCTGCCTGGTTCGACATCAGCGCGCCAATGGCCTTGGGCCTACCACAGTTTGCCCTGGTGCCTGGCTTAATCATGACGCTGGCGATGCTGGTGATCATGGCGGAGACCACCGGCAACTGCCTGGCAATAGGCAAATTGACCGGCCGGTCCATCACCCAACAAACCCTGGGCAACGCCTTCCGCGCCGACGGGCTGTCGACCCTGCTGGGCGGCTTGCTCAATAGTTTTCCTTACAACGCCTATACGCAGAATACGGGCCTGATCGCACTTTCGAACATCAAAAGCCGCTTCGTGGTGGCCGCTGCGGGGGTGATCATGGTGGTCATGGGGCTGTTCCCTAAGCTGGGCGCGTTGATTGCCGCAGTACCCACTCCGGTGTTGGGCGGCTGCGCCGTGGTGATGTTCGGCATGACGACGGTGGCGGGGATCCAGGCACTGTCGCGGGTGCAATTCGAGGGCACGCGTAACGGCATCATCGTGGCAGTCTCGATCAGCATCGGAGTGCTACCGATGTCCTTCCCTGCCCTGTTCGACCAAGCCAGTGGCACCCTCAAGTTAGTGCTGCAAAGCGGCATTTTTCTCGGCGCGATCACCGCTGTCGTGCTGAACGTGTTGCTCAACCCCAATGAAAAAACGATCCACGCCACTGCCCCTCAAGCGGCCGACATGGCCGAGTGAAAACAGTAGTTATTCCATCTGCCAAGGAGTCTATGCATGCCTCAACCAACGCCCATCATCCCGGCTGGCACCACTGACCTGGACATTGAACTGCTGCGCCGGGCAATCGCCTTGTCCGAGCTGTCCAGGCAGAACGGCCGCCATCCCTTTGCCGCCTTGGTAGCCGACCGCGATGGCAACGTGATTGCCGAAGCGGGTAATAACTCCATGCCGCCACAGGGCGACCCGACGCAGCACGCCGAGTTGGTCGCAGTGGCCAGTGCCGCCAAGCGCTTGAGCCCCGATGAGTTAGCGCTCTGCACGCTCTACACCAGTGCAGAGCCGTGCTGCATGTGCGCCGGCGCCGTGTATTGGACCGGCGTTGGTCGGGTGGTTTACGCCTTGTCAGAGCACGATCTTCTTGGCCTCACCGGGAACCATCCCGAGAACCCGACATTTTCCCTGCCTTGTCGCGAGGTGTTTGCGCGCGGCCAGCACTCGGTCAGTGTGTTGGGGCCGATGCTGGAAATTGAGGCCGCGGTGCCGCATCAAGGGTTCTGGACATAAGTAACGTCCCCTAAGACATACGCTTGACCCTCAGGCGGGAATCCAGGGTGGGTGGCCAACGGTCGCCCAGCCACAACGGATTCAGCCGCGGCACACGTGTTTTTGCTGTAATCGGCTGTTTACCCTTCTGTTCTCGACGGAGATCTCCAACCGCTTGCCTCGATAATAGGCCCACTGCCACCGCATGGACCCCCTTCGATGCAAACCACCAACACCGTACTGATGATTCGTCCTGCCCGCTTCGGCTTCAACCCCGATACCGCTGCGAGCAACCGATTTCAGCGTCCTGACACAGACCCAGCCCTGACCCAGCGCATGGCGCTCGAAGAGTTCGACGGCTATGTCGAGACCTTGCAACGCCAAGGTGTGGAGGTGCTGGTAGTGGAGGACACCCCCACCCCTCATACCCCGGACTCCATCTTCCCCAACAACTGGTGGAGCACGCACGCCGATGGCAGCCTGGTGCTTTACCCAATGGAAGGCGAAAACCGGCGCCTGGAGCGTTCCAAGGGCGTGCTGAAGGTGCTGGCCGGCCGCTTCAGCGTTGAGCGCACTATCGATCTCAGCCATCTGGAGCAGCACCAAGTATTCCTGGAAGGCACTGGCAGCATGGTGCTGGATCGCGTCAACCAGATCAGCTACGCGTGCCACTCAAATCGCACCCACGAAGATGCGCTGAGGGAGTTCGCTGACCAGTTGGGCTACAAGCTCCATGTCTTCCATGCAGTCGATCGCCAAGGCGCACCGATCTATCACTGCAACGTGATGATGAGTGTAGGCCGCACCCTCGCCGTGGTTTGCCTGGACGCCCTCCCACTCCTGACTGAGCGCGAAGCCCTGCTGAAGTCTTTGCAAGCCACCGGCAAAGATGTCCTGGCGCTGGACTTCGACCAACTGGAAGGCTTTGCAGGAAACATGCTCGAAGTCCACAACCGCCAAGGCGAGGCTCTGCTGGTGATGTCTCGAAGCGCTTGGCGCTCACTACGCGGTGAGCAGCGACAGCACATTGAGCGGCATTGCCGGCCGGTAGTGGTGAACATTGATCACATCGAACGAATCGGCGGCGGCAGCGCTCGCTGCATGCTGGCCGAAGTCCACCTGCCGTCCGCGCATTGATCTCTTCCCTCTCGTAAAGGAAACACTCATGACCCGCTATATCGACGTCAAAGATTTAAGCCAACTGGTTCGTCAGCAGGGGCTGCAACGCTGCTTGGCGGAAATGGCCGAATACATTCGCCAAGACTATTTGCGTTGGACAGACTTTGAAAAATGCCCGCGGTTGGCCAACCATTCCCCTGACGGCGTCATTGAGTTGATGCCCGTGTCGGATGCCAGCCTGTATGCCTTCAAATACGTCAATGGCCACCCCAAGAACACTCAACAAGGTCGGCTTACGGTGATGGCGTTCGGTGCGCTCGCTGATGTCGACACTGGCACACCACTGCTGCTCAGTGAAATGACCCTGACTACCGCCATCCGCACCGCAGCCACCTCAGCGCTGGCAGCACGTTACCTGGCGCGTCCCAACAGCCGCCGTATGGCCTTGATCGGCAATGGATCGCAAAGTGAATTCCAGGCCGTCGCGTTCCACGCGATGCTGGGCATTGAGGACATCGTGCTGTTCGACATTGATCCAGCAGCCACCGCTAAGCTGGCAGCCAACCTGCGGCACTACCCAGGCCTGCGTGTCACCATTGCCCAGAGCGTGGCGCAAGCGGTACGTGGGTCCGACATCGTTACAACGGTTACTGCAGACAAGGCGTACGCGACGATCCTGACTCCAGAGATGATCGAGCCCGGCATGCACCTAAACGCGGTAGGAGGTGATTGCCCAGGAAAAACCGAACTGCACCGCGACATTGTGGAGGCGGCCCGCGTCATCGTTGAGTACGAACCCCAAAGCCGCATCGAGGGTGAGATTCAGCATATGCCCGCCGACTCACCGGTAATTGAGTTCTGGCGTGTGGTGAATGGTGAGGAATGCGGTCGCGAGACATCTGATCAGGTGACGTTGTTCGACTCGGTAGGCTTCGCCCTCGAGGATTACTCAGCCTTGCGGTACGTGCTTGATATAGCGCAAGCATTAAATATCGGCAGCCCTCTGGAACTGGTCCCCGACCTGCACGACCCCAAGGATTTGTTTGCCCTTCTCAAGCCAACCGAGCACACCCTGCGACGAAGCGCTTGAACACACCGAACGTGCCTACTCAACCAGATTCGATCGCCGCACAGCCGAATCGGCTGCAAACACCACTTTAACAGCCGATAGCGGCGGTCGGCGTGACCGTAAACGACAAAAATAACGAAAGACACTGATGCATTCTGCACGTGACCAAAGAGTCACTCCCAATAACCATGCCTCACCTACTTTCACTGCCCTTACATCCACTAAAAACAGAGAGGGATACCGCACATGGTGACGATTCGACGATTGTTCGCGGTGGCGCTTTTGCCACTCCTGGCCAACTTGGCCTACGCAGATACCCCCAAGGAAATTCGTTTTGGGGTCTTCCCCGCCTACCCGCCTTTCGAATCGGTAGCGGCAGACGGCTCGCTGAAGGGCTTCGACATCGACCTGGGCAACGCGATTTGCGCCAAGCTGGAGGTCAAGTGCGTGTGGGTACAGAACGAGTTCGACGGCATGATCCCGGCGTTGTTGGCGCGCAAGTTTGACGCGGTGATGTCGTCCATGGCCGTCACGCCTGCGCGCCTGAAAAATATCGCTTTCTCCGATCGTCTCTACGTCAGCCCCACTGCCGTAGTCGTCAGGAAAGGCGCAGAGTTCGGCATGACACCTGAGTCACTCAAAGGCAAACAGGTCGGCGTGTTGCAAGGATCACTTCAGGAGGCGTATGCCCGCACGACGCTCATTCCACTGGGGGCTCAAGTCAAGGCTTACCAAGCCCAGGATCAGAATTACGCCGACTTGGTCAATGGTCGCCTTGATGCAACCTTAACGGACAAATTGGAAGCGCAACTCAATTTCCTGGCCTCCCCCCAGGGCGCCGAGTTCCAGGCTGGACCCGCTATCCAAGACCCGTCGTTGCCGCTGGATATCGCCATGGGGCTGCGCAAAAACGATGAGTCGTTGCGCGAACTGATCAACAAGGGAATTGCCGCAGTGCATGCTGATGGCACCTTCGAGCAGATCCAGCGCAAATACGTTGGCGATCTGGACATCTACCACCCGTAAGGCGAGTGCCTGGCCCGGCCGGCGTGTCGGGCCGTCCCTGCTCTCTTTCCTT
The DNA here is from genome assembly GCF_056312595.1 of Pseudomonas sp. GYB4201. NCBI lineage: Bacteria > Pseudomonadati > Pseudomonadota > Gammaproteobacteria > Pseudomonadales > Pseudomonadaceae > Pseudomonas > Pseudomonas sp. GYB4201. Next base: position 123,005 of record NZ_JBWGIG010000007.1, read on the forward strand.
TCGAAGAGAATTTTTCCGTGAACGACCTCGAACACTTTGCAGGCCTGGGCCTGCCGAGCCTGCACGGTTTTGCGCCGATGCTGGCCATGGGTACGTGGATGACCCTCAAACTCGCCGCCCTGTCATTGCTGCTCAGCCTGATTTTGGGCTTGCTGGGCGCCAGCGCCAAGCTGTCACGCCTAGGGCTTCTGCGCTTGCCGGGCACGTTGTACACCACACTGGTACGTAGCGTGCCCGACTTGGTGCTGATTTTGCTGATTTTTTACAGCCTGCAGATTGGCGTTAACAACGTTACCGACTGGTTGGGCTGGAATTACCTGGAAATCGATCCTTTCATGGCAGGCGTGATAACGCTGGGATTCATTTATGGCGCTTATTTCACCGAGAACTTTCGCGGAGCCATCCTCAGTGTGCCCGCCGGTCAACTGGAAGCGGCCACTGCCTACGGGTTGAGCAGGACGTTACGCTTTCGCCTGATCCTGTTCCCGCAACTGATGCGTTACGCACTGCCTGGCCTGTGCAACAACTGGCTGGTGTTACTCAAGGCCACCGCGCTGGTGTCGTTGATCGGCCTGTCGGACCTGGTCAAGGCTGCACAAAACGCGGGCAAGACCACCAACAATGTACTGTTCTTTCTGCTGCTGGCCGCGCTGGTCTACCTAGTGATCACGACCCTCTCCAATCGGTTGTTCAAATCGCTGGAGCGCCGTTACAACACAGGCATCAAGGGAGCAACCTCATGATCGAGTTGCTGCAGCAGTATGGCAGTGCGTTCATTTACACCGATGGCCAGGGCCTGTCGGGTCTGTCCATGACGCTTTGGCTGTTGGTGATCAGCTTGGTGGTGGGGTTTTGCCTATCGATCCCGCTCGCCTTGGCCAGGGTCTCACCCCGTGCATGGCTATCACAACCAGTGGCGTTTTACACCTACCTGTTCCGGGGTACGCCGCTCTACATCCAACTATTGATCTGCTATACCGGCTTCTACGGCATCGACGCCGTGCGAGCCAACGCGGTACTCGATGCATTCTTCCGCCAGGCCATCAACTGCACGGTACTGGCATTCGTGCTCAATACCTGCGCCTACACCGTGGAAATATTTGCCGGGGCGATCCGCAACGTTCCTCATGGCGAAATCGAAGCAGCCCGCGCATATGGCTTCACCAGTTGGAAGCTCAATGTGTTTGTCGTGCTGCCCTCTGCACTGCGGCGCTCGATCCCGGCCTATAGCAACGAGGCCATTCTGATGCTGCATGCCACCTCGCTGGCCTTTACTGCAACCGTTGCGGATATCCTTAAAATTGCTCGTGATGCCAACGCCGCCACGTTTCTCACGTTTCAGTCCTTCGGTGTGGCAGCACTGTTGTACATGCTCCTTTCATTTGCCCTAGTGGGCGCGTTTCGCTGGGCCGAAGGCCGCTGGATGCGCTTTCTTGTTCCCGTTCGAGGCTAAGTCATGACCCAGTCCCTGAAGCAAGCACTACCCGAATTCGCCAGCGTTCCCTCTGTGTCAACGGCCGCCCAAGGTAAAGCAGATATGGCAAGCTCGGCCAAGCTGAACGTGGAAAACCTGCACAAGTGCTACGGCAATCACCAAGTGTTGAAAGGTGTTTCGCTGCAAGCGCGCAGCGGCGATGTGATAAGCCTGATCGGTGCCAGCGGCTCAGGCAAGAGCACGTTTCTGCGCTGCATCAATTTCCTGGAGCAACCCGATGCCGGCAGCATCACCCTGGATGGCCAACGGATAGAGCTGCGCAACGGGCGCGGCGGGTTGCAGGCCCCAGACCCACGCCAACTGCAAAATCTGCGCACACGCCTGGCCATGGTCTTTCAGCATTTCAACCTATGGAGCCACATGACCGTGCTGGAGAATATCTGCATGGCACCGCAGCGCGTATTGAGCGTCAGTGCCCAGCAAGCCCGTGAGCGCGCCTTCAGTTACCTGGACAAGGTCGGGCTTCCACAGCGCGTCGCCGAACAGTACCCTGCCTTCCTTTCCGGAGGCCAACAGCAGCGAGTGGCCATCGCTCGCGCCTTGGCAATGGAGCCGGAAGTCATCCTTTTCGACGAGCCTACCTCGGCACTCGACCCGGAATTGGTGGGTGAAGTGCTGAAGGTTATCCAGACGCTCGCAGAGGAAGGCCGCACCATGCTGATGGTCACGCACGAGATGGGCTTCGCCAGGCAGGTATCGTCCAAGGTGCTGTTCTTGCACCAAGGGTTGGTAGAGGAACAGGGCGGTGCCACCATTCTGGACAACCCGCAAAGTGAGCGGCTGCAGCAATTTCTGTCAAACCGATTGAAGTGAACAAGACCCCTTGATGGACACCAAAGACAGCAACTCGCGGTACAGCTTGGACCGGATCGACGAGGCCATTCTTGACGTGCTGCGCCATGACGGGCGTATCACTTATGAAAAGCTATCCACCCTGGTGCACCTCACGCCCCGGCCATGCCTTGAGCGGGTGCGCAAGCTTGAGCGCAACGGCGTGATTCGCGGGTACAGCGCGATTATTGATACCCAAACGTTATCGCCAGGGCTATCACTGCTGGTGCTGGTAGCGTTGTCCAACCAAAGCGGGCGTTCGGCCCAAAGAGCCTTTGAGACCACCGTCAAGGAGTGTCCGCAGGTGCTGGACTGTCGCTTGATCAGTGGGCACTTTGACTACAGTCTGCGCATGCGCTGCAAGGACATGGAGCATTACCGGGTGCTGACGGAGTTGTGGCTCAACAATGAGGAACTGCATATTGACAAGCTAGTGGCGCATCCAGAATTGGCGATGGTCAAGGACAGCGCCCCATAACGCTGGCGATAACCTGCCCGAATTCGCTTCGGGCGGACTCAGTGGATGGGACCACTCTACAAGGGCTGCACAGCGTCTACATCCTCGAGCAAGCCCTGCAGGGATTCGATGAACACCGATTCGGCACGGTTCATCCGCTGTTCACGATTCCACATCAAATAAACGTCCACGTCAGCGACTCCGTCCGCGGGTGGAAGGCGCCACAACAACCCGTTGTGCAAGTCGACATCAACCAAATGCTCCGGAAGACAGCCGATGCCATAACCGGCGATGACCAGTCGCCGGATTTCTTCGAAACTGGATGATGACGCGACGATCTTGCCGGTGAAGCCTTGCTGGTCACGAAACATAGTGATCGGTGAAAGATTTCCCCCCACCTGGTCGCTGGTAAAACTCACGAAATTCTCACCCTGTAGCGCTTCCAGCGGCAGCCGACGCTGTCCGAAAAGGCGGTGCCGCTTACCGCAGAAGAATGCATACCGCTGTCGCAACAGACGGCGCCGTTCAAGCTTCGCTTGGGCGAAACGGCACAGCCCCAGGCCAACCGTGGCGGTTTTCTGGCTAAGCGAGCTTTGGATGTCGGAACTGCGAAGCACCTCGACCTCTAGCTCCACACGCGGATGGTCACGGTGAAACTGAATCAAGAAATCGTCGTACAACGCCGATTGCACCTGGCTGATCGTAAGAATTCTAACCTTGCCTACCACGTCGTCCTGAGGCGTCTTGATCGTCGCCGCCAACCTCGACACGTTGCCGTAGATCTCCTGGGCGATGCGGAGTACCTCCTCGCCGGCCGGAGACAAATCAAATCGCGGACCGCGACGCAAAATCAAGGCGCACTCCAGTTGCTCTTCCAGCCGCTTGAGTGACTGGCTGACCGCTGACTGGGTGAGATGCAGGCGCGCCGCAGCACGGCTGATGCTTTTTTCCTGGCCGATGGTCAGGAAGGTGCGCAGCAGGTTCCAATCCAGCCGATCGTGCAGAAAGCGTCTACCCAGCCATTCCTGGCCCGCAGCGGGCACTTGTTCTTCGCTCATCACCCACCATCAGTAATCTGGCTAATAATCAGAATAAGTATTAGCAAATTGAATAATCATGAAGGTTAAGGGATAAAGGTGCCAAGCGCCATAGAGCGCACCGTGATCAGCCTTAGCACCCTGCCAGAAGTCAAAAAAACAAAGGGCCTTGTATGCACTCTTCAAGCACTCAGCCGCGCCGCGCGGCCGCTGCCGCCTTCGTGGGCACGACCATCGAGTTCTACGATTTCTATATCTACGCCACGGCAGCCGCGCTGATTCTTGGTCAGGTCTTTTTTCCCAGCGGTGACCCCGCACTCAGCACCCTTGCAGCGTTCGGGACCTTCGCGGTCGGCTTCATCGCCCGCCCCTTGGCTGGCGTTGTCTTTGGCCACTTGGGTGACCGCCTTGGCCGCAAGAAAATGCTCCTGCTGACTATCGTACTCATGGGCCTTGCCACCACTGGAATTGGTCTGCTGCCCAGTTATGCCAGCGCTGGTATTTGGGCACCGATCGGGTTGGTAGCCTTGCGGATCGTGCAAGGGATTTCAGTAGGCGGTGAGTGGGGTGGTGCAGTGCTGATGGCCAGTGAGCACGCCCCGAAAGGTCGTAAAACCTTCTACGCCTCCTTTGCCCAGCTGGGTAGTCCTGCGGGCCTGCTGCTGGCTCTGATCGCCTTCCGCGTGGTTACCTCCCTGGAGCCTGCGCAATTTGCCGACTGGGGTTGGCGACTGCCCTTCCTGGCCAGCGGTGTATTGATGCTTATCGGTCTGTTCATCCGCTTTGGCGTTGATGAGTCCCCGGAGTTCAAAGAGGTCGCCAAGACCGGCGCGACCGCTAAGTTCCCGGTCATGGAGGTACTGCGTACTTGCTGGCGGCAGATCCTGTTTGCAGCCTGTGCCGTCACCATCGGGTCGGCAGGCTTCTTTTTCACCAACACCTTCATGATCACTTACGTGACCCAGTACCAAGGCATTCCCAGGGCCACGATTCTGGACTGCTTGTTCGTGGTCACGATTCTGCAATTTCTGTCGCAACCCCTCAGTGCGCTGCTGGCTGAAAAAATAGGCGAAGGTCGATTCCTGACGTTGGCAGCCCTACTGTCGATCGCCATGCCCTACCCCATGTTCCTGCTGGTCGGTTCGCACAACCTGGTGTTGATGACCCTGGGTATCACCATGGCCGTGGTCACGCTGTCAGGGCTCTACGCCGTGATCGCTGGCTATATGGCCCAGGCGTTTCCAGCCCACCTTCGCTACAGCGGGATCTCCCTGGCGTACCAATTGATCTGTGCCATTGCCGGCGGTACCACGCCCGTCATCGGCACGCTGCTCGCCTCCCACTACGCCGGCCAGTGGCTGCCACTGGCATTGTTTTTCAGCCTGCTGGCCGGGCTGTCGTTGTTCGGCGTCTGTGGACTTACCCGCCTTCGCGAAGCCCCCATCGCCCAGCCAGCCTCGGCACTTTAACAAGGAGCTCACATGCATAACTCAGACACTATCAGCCCCGTGGAGTGGCAGGCACGCTGCGAACTCGCCGCCTTGTATCGTCTGGTGGCTTACTACCGCATGACCGACCTGATCGACACGCACATTACCTTGCGCGTCCCCGGGCCGGACCACCACTTCCTCATCAATCGCTATGGCGTTGCCTTTGATCGCATGAAGGCCAGCGACCTCGTACTGATCGACCGCGATGGCAGGGTCGTTCATGGTGACCGCGAGCGCAGCCGGGTCAATGCAGCCGGCTTCATTGTTCACTCGGCCATTCACATGGCCCGTCATGACCTGACGTGCGTGATTCACACTCATACCGCCGCAGGTATGGCCGTGGCAGCCCAAGAGCAAGGGCTGCTGCCAATCAGTCAGCATGCATTGAAGTTCTACGGCAAGTTGGGCTACCACACCTACGAGGGAATTGCCTTGTCGCTGGATGAGCGCGCTCGCCTGGTCGCTGACCTGGGCCCACACAAGGCCATGATTTTGCGTAACCACGGTTTGTTGGTGGGTGGTAACGGTGTCGCCCAGGCGTTCCAGGAAATTTACTTTCTGGAACGTGCCTGCCAGGCCCAGGTGCAGGCACTGGCGGGCAACGCGAAGCTGGTCTGCCCAAGCGAAGAAGTCTGCCGACTGACCGCCGAGCAATTCGATCGTGACGAAGCCGGTGAAATCATCGACCTTGGCTGGAAAGCTGCATTGAGCCTGATCGAAGACCAGCGCGAGTCCTATTGCTCATGACAACACTCGTATTGCTCAGCCGCGACACCCTATTGCTGGGCCAACTGCAGAAGGCGTTTGCCCAGCACGCGCCAGCGCTCAAGGTGGTGCTGGCCGATCACCCCGATGCTGCCCAGGCAGAAGTCGCGGCCTGCTGGTACCCGCCGGCTGGCAGCCTGGGCCGATTGCCTGGCCTGCGCCTGGTTCACTCGGTCGCGGCGGGCGTCGACCATCTGAGTACCGACCCTAGCGCCCCCTCAGTGCCCGTATGTCGTGTGGTGGATCCGGATCACCGGCGCGGCATGACCGAATATGTGCGCTGGGCGGTCTTGCACTACCACCGCGACTTTGATCGTGTGAATGCGCAACAGCGCCAGAACCTGTGGCTGCGTCACCCCCAGCGGCCTGCAAGCCAATTCAAGGTGGGGGTCATGGGCCTGGGTTCACTGGGTTCCGCGATCGCTGCCGATCTGGCTAGCGCCGGTTACGACGTACGAGGTTGGTCACGAAGTGACCGACAACTGCCGGGAGTAGCCTGCAGTCACGGCGATTCATCGTTTAATCATTTTCTCGATCGGCTTGACCTGCTGATCAACCTGCTGCCGCTGACCGATGCCACCCGCGGCATCCTCTGCCAGAAAACCTTTTCGAAACTCGCTCCGGGTGCGGCGATCGTCAACGGTGGGCGCGGCCAGCATGTGCTGATCGACGACCTGCAGCAGGCATTGACCAGCGGCCAACTTCGCGGCGCGGTACTGGACGTGTTCGAACACGAACCCCTGCCTGCGGAGCACCCGCTTTGGCAAATGCCGGGCGTTGTGGTCACGCCGCATATGGCATCGGCCGCTGCTCATGACTGCATCGTCCGCCAGGTCGCCGAGAACACGCGGCGACTGATTGCCGGCGAAGTACTGAACAACCTGGTGGACCCTTCACGGGGCTACTGAAGCAACACGAGAGGTATTGCATGAACGTATTCAATTGCAACGGTGAACGGCTGTGGAGCAGCCTGATGGACATGGCTCAGGTGGGCGCAACGGACAAAGGGGGCAATTGCCGCCTGGCGCTCTCCCCGGAAGACAAGGCCGGCCGCGAACTGTTCATGGGTTGGTGCAAGGACGCCGGCATGACCCTAGGCTTTGATGCCATCGGTAACCTGTTTGCCCGGTTACCCGGCACCGACGATAGCCTAACGCCGGTTGTCATGGGCAGTCATCTGGATACCCAACCCAAAGGCGGGCGATTCGACGGAATCTACGGTGTGCTCAGCGGCCTGGAAGTGGTGCGCTGCATCAACGAACAGGGTTTGAAAAACAAGCGCCCCATCGAGATCGCCGTATGGACCAACGAAGAAGGCGCGCGCTTCACCCCTGCCATGTTCGGTTCCGCAGTCTTTACCGGGACCCTGCCCTTACAAACCGCTCTGGATGCGCGTGACGCCGACGGTATCAGCGTCGCCCAAGCCTTGGACAGCACGGCTCACGTCGGTGAACTGCCGTTCAATCGCCCGTTCGATGCCTACTTCGAGGCGCATATCGAGCAGGGCCCAATCCTTGAGGACAACGGTTTGCCCGTGGGCGTGGTCACTGGCGGCCAGGCCATTTGCTGGCTGGACATCAACGTTACCGGCATGAGCGCTCACGCAGGTACTACGCCGATGGATCTGCGCCGTGACGCCTTTTTCGGTGTAGCAGACATGGCTGCCCGCCTGGAAAGCCTCGCCGCTGACTTCGCACCCAAGTGCCTCGTCACCATTGGCCAGGTCAGTATCGCGAAATCATCGCGCAACACGATTGCCGGCCAGGTCAGCTTTACGGTGGACTTACGTCATCACGACGATGCCCAGATCGCACTCATGGAGCAGCAAGTACGGGCGCGCTTCAAGCACGTTGCCCAGACCCGAGGCCTGACACTAACCATCAATCGCCACTGGTTGAGCCCGGCTACCCCTTTTGACGCCGACTGTGTCAGCGCCGTCCGGCGCGCTGTCGAGGCTTTGGGTTACCCGCATCAGGATATCGTCAGTGGCGCTGGACACGATGCCATCCTGCTGGCGCGCCATTGCCCCACCACCATGATTTTCATCCCCTGTGTCGGTGGCCTCAGCCACAACGAGGCGGAGGATGTCATCCCCGAGGACGCGCGCAAGGGATGCGACGTTCTCCTCAATGCCGTGATCGAACGCCTCCAACGCTGATCGTTCCACTGCAGCGCAACCGGAGCGCTGCATTCAGGGCACGTCGAGGCCCGTGACAACAATAAACAGGCGCCCGGACGCGGGCGCTCGCACTACGCAATACCTGCCAATCAAAAAACATTATCCGCTGAGCATTGGCTCATCTTGGAGACATAAGGCATGAACAGTTCCGCGTGCATTCCCGACCCGCTGGCCACCGAAGCCACGCCGGTCAACATGAAAAAGGTGGCGGTCGCCAGCGTTATTGGCACCACCGTCGAATGGTACGACCTGTTCGTTTTCGCGACGGCGTCAGCGTTGGTCTTCAACAAGATTTTCTTCCCCGCCTTCGATGCTCTGATCGGCACATTGCTAGCCTTCGGCACCTTCGCCTCGGCATATGGAGCCCGCATCATCGGCGCCGCCTTGTTTGGCCACTTCGGTGACAAGCTGGGGCGCAAATCCATGCTGTTGATTTCGCTGCTGACCATGGGCGCTGCGACCTTCGCCATCGGCCTGCTGCCCGACTATGCCAGCATCGGCATCTGGGCGCCGGTGCTGCTGCTGACACTGCGAATTATCCAGGGCCTGGCCCTGGGCGGTGAATGGGGCGGCGCGGTGCTGATGGCGGTCGAACATGCGCCTGCCAACCAGCGCGGTCTGTACGGTTCCTGGGTGCAGATCGGCGTGCCAGCCGGCACCATGATTGCCAACTTGGCGTTCTTGGCGATCGCCGCCATGCTGTCGCCCGAGGACCTGTTGGCCTGGGGCTGGCGCATTCCTTTCCTGGGCAGTGCGCTGTTGATCGCAGTGGGCTTGTACATTCGCCTCAACATCACGGAAACGCCTACCTTTCACCAGGCCCAGGCCAGCGAGCAGGCGGTTAAGGTACCGTTGCTGGAAATCTGTCGCAAATACTGGAAGCAAGTGTTGCTGGGCGGCATTGCCACGATGTCAACCGGTGCCTCGTTCAACATCATCGTCGCCTTCGGCCTCACCTACGGAACCCAGACCCTGGGCTTCACCCGTCCAGTGATGCTCAGCGTGGTGCTGGCCTCCTGTGCCCTGTGCGTATTCCTGCTGCCAGCCTTCGGCGCCCTCTCCGATCGTATCGGTCGCAAGCCAGTGATCATTGGCGGCATCGTCGCCGAAGCCCTGGTGGCGTTCCCAATGTTCTGGCTGATGGACACCCGCGAACTGCCCATGGTGTTCCTGGGCTACATGCTGCTGATGACAGCCTTCGCTGCCAACTACGGGCCGATAGCAACGTTCCTTGCCGAGCTGTTCGGTACCCGCGTGCGTTACTCGGGTCTGTCGGTGGCCTACATGTTGTCCGGACTGCTGGGCAGCGCTGCAACACCCATGGTCACCACAGCCCTGCTGAACTGGACAGGCAAAGGCTCCTCCGTGGCCTGGTACATGATTGGTTCTGCACTCATCTCACTGATTGCCCTGCTGCTGCTCACCGAAACCTTCAAACGTGACCTGACCCGGACTGACAAACATGCCTGAGTTCACTCCTCGTTTGAAACCACTTTCGTTGATCGACAACAGGACCCGTACCATGAGCAAGTCTTTGAATCTGCTGGGCCTGGGCACCAGCGCTGTGTTGATGTCACTGAGCGGCAGCGCGTCAGCTGATTTCTTTGCCGATAGCAAGGCCACTTTGGGGCTGCGCAATTTCTACTTCAACAACGACTATCGCGACCAGGCGGGCAGCGCCGGGCAAAGCAAGACCGAAGAGTGGGCGCAAGCCTTCATGCTCAAGTACACCTCGGGTTACACCGACGGCACCGTAGGCTTTGGGATAGATGCGCTTGGCCTGCTGGGTATAACGCTGGACAGCGGCCCGGGCCGCCACCTTGGCAGCTCGATGATACCCAATGACGGCGATGGCGCGGCCGGCGAATGGGCACGCTTGGGCTTGACCGCCAAAGTTCGCTTCGCAAAGACCGAGGCCCGGGTCGGCACCCTGCAACCCAAGCTGCCAGTGCTGCTGAGCAACGATGGTCGCTTGCTGCCGCAAACCTTCAACGGCGCGATGGTGACCAGCAATGACATCGACAATCTGACCTTGACCGGCGGCCGGATCAACCAGGCTACCAGCCGCGGCTCCAGTGACCGCACCGGGCTCGCTGTCAGCGGTGGTACCCGCGCCAGCAACGATTTTGTATTCGCCGGCGCCGACTACAAGATCAACAAGAACCTTACCTTGCAGTACTACGCTGCAAACCTGGAGGACTACTACACACAGCAGTTCTTCGGACTGCTCAATGCACTGTCACTGGGTGACGGCCAATCGCTGAAGACTGATCTGCGCTACTTCGACACCCGTTCCAGCGGTGCCAACGACAGTGCCTCAGGGCGTAGCCAGGGCTACAAGATCAGCGGCTACACGGACGATAGCAACGGCAAGATCGATAACCAGACCTGGAGCGCGATATTCACCTACAGCCTTGGTGGCCATGCGTTGACCGCAGGCTACCAAAGCGTCTCGTCGGGGAGCAACTTCGCCCAGCTAAACCAGGGCTCGATCACCGGCAAGGGCGCAGGTGGGTCCAGCATTTACCTGTTCACCGATCGTCTGCTCGCCAGCTTCAACCGTGCAGGCGAACGGACGTGGTTCGGGCAGTATGCCTATGACTTCGCGGCGCTGGGCGTCCCTGGCCTTAGTGCATCGATGGTCTATCTCAAGGGCGACCATATTCAGACGGCTTCAGGCCAGGATCAAAGCGAATGGGAGCGCGATGCTGCGCTGGATTACGTGATTCAAAGCGGCACATTCAAAGGTGTTGGCCTGGGCCTGCGGCAGGGGGTGTTCCACTCCCAGGCCGACGTTAATCAGGATCAAACACGATTCATCGTCAGCTACAGCCTGGACTTGCTCTGACCCTTTGGCTCGCCTGCCGGCGAGGCAGGCGGGCCATCCAAACCGAGGTATTACATGAAACGCATCACTGCCGCCCCTGGCACCATCGGCCCGGTGGGCCCTTACTCGCAGGCCGTTATCAGTGGCCACTTGGTGTTTACCGCCGGCCAGATCCCCGCGAGCAAGGACTTCGACTCACAACCTGACACTTTCGAGGAGCAAGTCCGTCAGACGCTGCGTAACCTCGAAGCGATCCTGATTGCGGCGGGCTCCGACTTCGACCACGTCATCAAGGTCAATGGCTACCTGACGGACCCTGCGCAACTGGAACCCTTCAACCGCGTGTACACAGAGGTATTGGGACATGCCCCCCCTGCGCGAACAACGGTGTGTGTGTCGCTGTGGGGTGTGACGCTGGAACTCGACTGCGTGGCCGAGCTGATTGATCCAGCGGGAGCCCGACCATGATAGATGAACAGCAATTGCAGGAAAAACTCGAACGCGTGAGCTTTGCCACCCTGGGACATTTCCTGGAGGACGGATTCGTCTCCCCCGGCATTCGCGCTCAGCTCAGTGGCATCAAAGTGATTGGTCGCGCTCGTACGCTGAGCGTGGGAAATGCTGACGCCTTCGCCGTGAACAGGGCACTCGCTGGACTGCAGGAAGGTGATGTGCTGGTCATCGACATGCAAGGTGACCACGAGCACGCTTGTGTCGGCACCGTCACGAGTTGCGCCGCAGCCGCTAAAGGTGCTCGTGCGATTGTGGTCGATGGGGTGGTAACCGACATCGTCGAATTGCGCGAAGCGCGCCTGCCTGTGTTTGCGAGGGGCACCAGCTTACTGACCACCAAATTGCGCAGCGACCCGAGTAGTGCGCAGGGCATTGTTATCAGTTGCGGGGGGGTACACGTCAAGCCGGGCGACTGGGTTTTGGCGGATGACAACGGTGTGCTCATCAGTTCGTCAGAGAACCTACAAGGCGTTATTGATCAGGCTCTGGCCAGTGATATGGCCGAACCGGCGTTGATTGAGCGCATCAATCAGGGTGAATCGATCGAATCTGTTTTGCGGCTGGAGTAGCACACCCGAGTCCCACCTATTATCAGGTTAGTGTGCAGTGGCATCCGCGAACAGAGTTGGCCACCTCGATTTTTTGCCCCTCCTCCATGTGCCCGACGCGAGGATGATCTGGGTTCAAGACTGACTCCATGCGAGACTCATGTGCCAGCGATGCTGGCGCATGGCCTGCGTGTTAAAATTCACATTCAACTATGGAGGGCGTGTGGTGCAAAAACTTGGAATTGCAATGTTGGTCTCGTCTGTCCTCATACTCGGTGGCTGTGGACCAAAGGATTTGACCCCGGAAGAGAAGGCATACGTGGCGAAGCTTGAAACCGAGCTTGGCCAGACAAAGCTGGAACTAGGCTATGCGGAACAGACTGCAGCGCAATACAGTGGCGGGATGATCAAAGCGCTGGCTTCATCGCGAATCGAGATCCTGAAGACCAATCAGGCGCTGATTGAGCAGCGGATCTTGTCGGTGAGCTCGGGCGCTCCCGTCAAAGTCGAGACGCTTGCATCCACCGCTGACGAGGCACTGGCTGCGGCGCTGGCATCCGAGATTGAAAAGACGAAAGCTCAAACCCAGGCCGCCAACGCCGAGGCTGCGCAATACAGCGGGGGGTTGATCAAGGCCCTGAAGTTATCGGCAGCTGCTACTGGAGAGCAGACGCTCGCCATGCTTGAGCAACGATATCTGGTCGCCAAGTACGGGCTCAACCCCACGGTCGCTCGCAGTACGGGGTCATCGCCCGCACCCTCGACTCCTGCTTTACCCGCCCAACCTGCTCAGCCAACCATCACCCAATCACCCGCATTGCCACCCGCTGATGGGCCGCTTGGCCTTTCCGCTGGTTTGAGCAAGGATTTGATCGAGCAAATGACTGGCGAGCGCCTGGTGCTCACAGATGATGGCCAAAACCTCTACCAGATGAACCACGCACCCAAAAGCAACCAAGCATTCGAAGCTTACGCACTGGTCATTTCCCCAACCGTAGGGCTGTGCCAAATTCGTGCGATCGGAAAAACGATCGACACCAATGGCTTTGGCCATCAGCTGAAATCCGGGTTTGACGATCTCTCGGGATCCTTGACCTCCATCTACGGCCCTCCTCAGACGCTTGACATGCTCATGCCTGGAAGCATCTGGAAGGATCCTGATGACTGGATGATGGGGCTTTACAAGAAGGATCGCAGCCTAATGGCGGACTGGACAGGTTCATCATCTGTACCCTTGAAGAGCTCGTTGAAGTCAGTAATTTTGCAAGCTCGGGCGCTGGGGTCCGACAAAGGGTACGTGATGCTGCAGTACTCCTTCACCAACGACGCGCAATGTCAGGCTGAAGCCAAAACAAAGGCTTCGGGTTCTCTATAACCGAGCTAAGCCCTAGGTAAGCTCGTATCGGGCGGGCAGTCGGTACAAAGGCCTATTCTGCCAGGGTCAGCGCCGCTTGCCTGTGCCTGGGGCACCGCCGCTGACAAAGTGAACCTGCGAAAATGGTGTAGACCGATCAGGGGCAGACGGCAGGTGGGTTTCGTCCAAATCTTTCGTACATGCTTTACAGAGACTGGGTGGCCGTTGCCAATCCACATGAACGGCAAATCGCGAGCGACAACGCCAGCAAGTCCTGTCTACCCACTTGGAGGGCATTGTCGGGGCTGGTGTGACGGGTTTGGTTCGTTTTGCCTGCTTGACCGGCTTCGGCCGCTTCTCAAGCTTCTTGGCCTCTTTTAGCGCCGCTCTGGCGGCCTTGCGGCTTTGCGGCTTTGCTTTGTGCTTCTATGTTGGGCGATTTCACGAAGCTCAATGATCTTGTTCAACAGCGCGAATTCTGCACGGAGTTGCCGAGTTAAGTCGTCCAGTTCAAGTCCGACCATGCCTGCTCGATCTTGTGCCAATTGCTTATCAACGTCCTGGCGTTTTTGAGCAGCAAGTTCCGCAAACACCTTCTCCGACTCCACACTGAACCCTTGACCAGGCACATGAGGGACCTGCGTGAGCTCGTCGGGCCGCTTCATCAGCTTGCAGCATTGAAGATTTTTGACATCCATGTGAGACCTCAGATCCGTCTGATAGAACCGACGATAGCCATCTGCCTGCACCTCACCTTAGCACCTTGCAAGGCCGATGACATCGGTAATACCCAAACCTTCCGCTGACTGGATTCTTGCGCCTAAACAGCTCGTCGCTGACGTAGGGGGAAATCGCCGGGCTCGTATCTCCACGGTTGCTGAAGTGATCGACGGCAAGGTACACGGTAGTACCACCCCATCCTGCCGCGAATCCTAGCCTTGAGGGAAAAGGGAAAAGACCAGCGCCGCCCCACTGCGCTTCGCTTAGTTCACCGTCCAGCGGCCTCTCCTAGGCACGCTATAAGCTAAGCCAGCGGTCTCGGGCACCTCGATTGGACTGAGACCGCCAATCTACTAGGCTGAGAGCTGAATAACCGCGACGAGGTATAGCATGGGGATTGATTGGTCAACGATTGACTGGGCGGTAGTTGCCGCAACGCTTATAGGTCCGATAGTCGCCGTATTGATAACGCTTTGGCACCAAGAACGCTCCATGAAGCGACGGTCTCGTCAGGAACTATTCGTCGCCATGATGAAGACCCGCCGACACCCAACTAATGCAGAGTTTGTTGGCGCTCTTAACCTGCTTCCGGTCCATTTTTTTGCAGACAAAGCGGTGATGGAGCGCTACGTTCAACTGATTGCAGTTTTTGACGATCCGGCTTGGTTCATACCCGATGCAGCACAACGGCTGAACGAGCAGGCAAGTTTGAAAGTCGCCTATCTCCTCTCAGAGATGTCACGAGCCGTCGGACGTCCTGTTGAGCAACTGCAGATTCTTCGGGGGGCCTATGCGCCTCAAGGC
Source organism: Pseudomonas sp. GYB4201 (assembly GCF_056312595.1). Taxonomy (NCBI): domain Bacteria; kingdom Pseudomonadati; phylum Pseudomonadota; class Gammaproteobacteria; order Pseudomonadales; family Pseudomonadaceae; genus Pseudomonas; species Pseudomonas sp. GYB4201. The sequence goes on from NZ_JBWGIG010000007.1 coordinate 138,025, forward strand.
TGGCAAGATGAAGAGCAGGCTCAAAAAGCAGTGAGAACGGCTTTGACGCAGATATTGATGGGGCAACGGTCGCTGCCCATCTGGGTGGCTCAGCTGCAGCAACCAAATACCCCTGCACCGGTCTCACCGCCTGCTGTGCCCAACGAGCAACTGTCGCCAGATGCCCCTTCCCCATCTCCCGACGGTTCTCGTTGAAAAAGCCGCCGGCACAGGACGAACACCGGGGAGATACCTGGTCGATTCATCGCTGAGTTTGCTGATCCCCATCCTAACTGTTCAAATCCCAGCGCTATGAGCCGTATTATGGCGCCAGAGCATCGAACTAGTTTCGTTGAGAGTGTCGCGGCTTTTAACGGCATCGATCTGATGCCTGGCTGAATTATTCCTCAGTCCAGGTATCTAGCTCTCCGCGGGTATGGCGATCTACCGCATCTCGGAGCAATGCGAGTGTGTGCAAGTCGCTGTCGCTCAACGCGATCGAGTCTAGCTCGGTAAGCCATTCCTCACAGCGCGTCAGCCCAAGCAACTGTTCTAGTGCGGTCGGTGAAATATAGTCGGCACGCGTTATGCGGCCGCCACTATACGAAGACCGGGCGTTGATCTGCCCTCGCGCGAATTGAAGGAACCGGCCTGGGGAAGTGATATGCGTTTCAAGCCACTGACCGCCCTCACCTCCGCCCTCAGCGTAACGGTTCAGATCAAGGAGGTAAGACGCGTGGTCCTCGCTCTCCAAAAATGCATCCGGATCACGATCGGCGACCTGTCGCAAAGTCTGGACATAGACGCCCTTGAGTTGCTCCAGCCCCTCATCCTCGAAGTATCCGACATCGCCTTTGCGTCGCAGCGCGTAGTCTCCCGCGAGCAGTTGCCCCACAACGACCAAGCCCGTCCCTGCGACCAAGGACTGGATGACCAACCTGCTGCGCGTCGCTTTGTCTGCTTGACGCTCCAGGTACAAACGAAGTAATCGAGCGACCTGCTGGCGCGGCGAAAAATTGGTGAACGACATCCGGCGGCCAACCTTCTCCCCGGCATGCAGCAAGGTCTGCACCACTGCCTCCGCGTTATCTATTGGAAACTCTTCGACCAATCCCAGCATCCGCTGGAGAATTTCTGCCTGACGGTCTTCGTCGTGGCTGATGAGCAGCGTTGTGAAATCCTGGCGGTCCGTGATGTGCCGACTCAATTCGTGCAGCAACGAATTGGGTACGTCTTGATCTGGCAGGGACAGCTCAAAATAGCGATCAAACACATCACCGCAACACACCCGCGAATTTATCAGCCAGCGAATCTGGATCTGCTGGCTGTACCGGGTGTTGATAAATACCCAGTCCAAATTCGGAAACAACTCTCGCAGCAACTGGCGGGTGGCAATCTGATGATTGGAAGGGGCCGTAGCGACCAAGTGATCGAACAACTGGCTGACGCGAGCACGTTGCGCCTCGTCCTCCCGCGCAAACGGCTCGCTCCCAGTCAACAGCACTTTGTGCCGCGGTAGTTCCTCGTAAGTCTGGGGGGCAAACACGCGCAGGCACTCCAAGGCAAAGAGATCCACCGCGTTCACTTCTGCAACCTCGGTACCGCGCAGTAGCCGGCAGTGAAATGCCAGCGTTGAGGCATAGCGATAAACGTGGCGCAGATTACGAAAGAACGGCCGCAGGCCTGCCTGGAACATGCGGTCCCAATACTCCTTGTTGAAGCGCTGCTGCAGCTGGGGCTCATCGACCAAGATAGCGTCCAGCCGATTGAACAGGACCTTTTCCAGCTGGCTTGATGAAATGACCGGCACACTGAACGGGGCCTGGATGATCTTTTCCAGATAGTCAGCGGCATCGAAGCCCGCCTTCTGCAGCCCCTGCTCGACGGTGTCGCGTTGAAAAAGCAGTAGGAACACCACGTTGGCGAAATCCATATGGGCTTTGACCAACTGAAAAATCGCTTTCATCTGCTCGCTCGAGAGTCTATCCAGATCATCCAACACGATCAGCAGCGGCTGGGTACGACCGGACAGCAGCATCTGCAATTCAGCGCGAATCTGGCTGAGGGAACGTTCATTGTCTTTCGCTTGCTCGTCCAGGTTTTTCGAACGCCTGACCGCCCAGTCTGCCGCTTTCTTCACCCAGGGAGCCAAGGTCCCAATCCAACCGATGCCGCTCACCGTCCATACAGTCACCTGCGCAGCGGTTCCTTCGGCTAAGCTGCCCAACGCGGTAGTCACCAATGCTGAGCCCAGCAGGATTGGGGTCCACTTGGCCGTGGCGCTGAGCACTTCCGCTCCAGCGTTCAGGTAATGGCTGTAGCGACGCAACGCCTTTGCCAATTCCTTGTCGGCCTTGCTTGGGGCCTTGCGCTGAACAATGCGGGAAACTTCCTCAAAAAAAGCGCTGCTCAACTTGTCCTGGTCAGCCCACTGCCATGGGTTGAACTCAATCACCTGGCAGCCTTTGGTGGCCTCCAGCTGTTCGAGCGCCATGTTCTTGATGGAACTCTTGCCGCTGCCCCAGCTTCCCATGAGACTGATCACCAAGCTTTCCTTATTCCTCCAGGAGCTGATCGCCAGCGCCAAACGCTGAGCAAATCCTGCCCGGTCAAGCAAGTCCTCTGTTTGCATGGCGATCGGGCGATCGTGGGCGAACTGCAGATCATCGTGGGACATAGGCTGCTCCTTGGCAGAGTGGACAGGTATCAGGGGTGGGGATGCGCGCGCCCGTAACCGGTACAGGCACAACCGCGGATTAAGATCGATTGCGTTGGCGCTTGCTCTGCAGGGCGTCGCGCAACTGGGCTAATTGCGTTTCAAGGGTGTCAGCCCGCGCTTGTTGCGCGATGGCGCTGCGCTGTGCCGCTTCCAATGTCTGCCGCGTGGCGTCGGCGCGCGACTGCGAGATGGCACGTTCTCGTTCCCCTTGTTCCGCTGCAAGCTCTGCACGGGCTTGCAAGGCTGCGGCCTCACGCTGGCTTTCAGCCAATGTGCTACGACACACCTCAATCGTGTGTTGGCTAGCCGTAATTTGTCGCTGCAATTCGCGCTGCTCTGCCTGGCGTGCTTTGCCCTCTTCTCGTGCACGGTCTACTTCGCGGTGGGCTCGCTCCTCCACTCCCCGCACATAGGCCTCCTGGCTGATACGGGCTTGTTCTGCCTGGCGTTGCTGTTCTTGCAGTTCTGCTTGCAAGCTGTCGACTTGACGCGATAAAACCTGGCGCTCTTCCTGCAGGCCGACACGCTGGTCCTGCAGATCTTCAATCTGCGCCTGGCGTTGGACGAGCAGTTGCTCCAGGTCCAGCAGTCGGGTTTCGACACTGAGACGCGCCGCCTGCGCTTCGGCCACCAGTTGGCGCGCCTGGGTAATTTCCAGTCGGGCGCGCGCCTCCTGGGCTGCCAGTTGCTCGCGCTCCTCCTCCAGCACCTGCCGCTGGGTCGCCACCGAGTGGTCTACGACGACCTGAGCCAGAGTGGTCGCCTGCTGCCAGATGGCAACGAACGCCTGCGCCACTTCCGGAGGCAAGCCGGGTAGCCGCGTTTCGCCACGCAGGCGCACGGCCAATTGCTCCCACCATTGATCCAACAGGGCGCCGACCCGAGCCGGGCTACCCCTTCCTAACTCACCACGCACGCGCTCCACGGTAGGCCGTTCACCGCGTGCCAACACCGCATCCGCTGCAGCAAACACTTCGCTTTCCGGTACACCTACGGCCATGGCCACAGCTCTCCGTAATTAGGTATGATAATTAAATGTTATCCGACGTTATATTATCGAAACTGGAATTATAATACGTTGAACGTAACAAATATTACAGATCAGTTTTTACTGCTCGATGAACCGCCTCTGGACCCGCATTTCCTAGCGCTCAGCGCCCAGGAAGCGGCTGCCGCGTTCGTCGCCGCCGGTACGGCCGCCAATACGGTCCGCAGCTACCGCAGCGCCCTCGCCTACTGGTCGGCCTGGCTGCAGCTGCGCTATGGCCTGGTGCTGGGCGAGACACCGCTGCCGGCGACGGTGGCTGTGCAATTCATCCTCGACCACTTGGCCCGGCCGCTCGCCGACGGTACCTGGGCCCATCTGCTGCCGCCGACGATCGACGCCGCACTGGTCCGCGCCCGGGTCAAAGCCAACACCGGGGCATTGGCCTACAACACCGTCAGCCACCGGCTGGCAGTGCTGACCAAGTGGCACCGGCTGCATGACTGGGAGAGCCCCACCGACGCGCCGGCGGTGAAAACCTTGCTGCGTGAAGCCCGCAAAGCCCAGTCGCGGCAAGGCGTGGCGGTGCGCAAGAAGACCGCGGTGGTGCTCGAACCCCTGCAGGCGATGCTCGCGACCTGCAACGATGGCGTGCGCGGAATCCGCGACCGCGCCCTCCTCCTCCTGGCCTGGAGCGGTGGCGGTCGACGGCGCTCGGAAGTGGTGGGACTGCAGGTCGGCGACGTGCGCCGGCTGGACGCCGACACCTGGCTCTACGCCTTGGGCGCGACCAAAACCGATACCGGCGGCACGCGCCGTGAAAAGCCGCTGCGCGGCCCCGCAGCTCAAGCGCTGACGGCCTGGCTAGCGGCAGCTCCCGCTAGCAGCGGCCCGCTGTTTCGGCGGCTGTTCAAGGGTGGCAAGGTGGGGACAGGAGGACTGTCGGCTGATCAAGTCGCCAGGATTGTGCAGCGTCGCGCCCAACTGGCCGGCCTGGAGGGGGATTGGGCAGCGCACAGCTTGCGTTCGGGGTTCGTTACCGAAGCCGGCCGCCAGGGCGTGCCGCTCGGCGAGGTGATGGCCATGACCGAGCACCGCAGCGTCAGCACGGTAATGGGCTACTTCCAGGCTGGGTCACTCCTGGACAGTCGGGCCAGTCAGCTGATCCGTGACCAGGAGGATGGAACGCAGCCTGCATCACCTAGGGCCGCAGCAGACTGACTGGCGTCGCTTGTTCACGCGCCCTGGCCGCCTTCACCCCGCCTATTGGCGTTCGGACGCAATGGTCAGAGTCCAGCACCACCGAATGTCATCGGTTCAGGTGCTGCGATAATCACCTGGTCGTGCTCTATCCGCAGCGCGAAGTGATGGCGGTCCCGCGCACTCACTTGGCGAGAAGGAAGGTCGAAACCGCCATCCCTACCCGCCGAATCCGATCACTGATAGGCAGAGCGATAAAGTCTTCTGGAATGGTTCCACCGTACCGGATACCCGCATCGGCTCTCGCTGGAATGATATCGACCGTCCGATCATCTACAGCAATTTCCACAACAATATCCGGATAGGCATCGAGAAAATGCGGCAGGCATTTGGTAAACAGAAGGCAGACATTGATGCGTAGTCGTCTGGCAGGCCTATCCCGATGCTGGTCAACTTCCGCCAATGCCCCGCCGATCGCCTCAAAGCCCACTGCCAGGCACTTGGCCAATGTCGCTCCAGCGTCAGTTGGTGACGCCGTGCGGCTACTGCGATTGAGCAACCTGACGCCCAGACATGCCTCTAGCCGACTCAGGCAGCAGCGTAAAGCCTTGGTCCTGTTTCACCAACGCGGGGACGGTGGGCAGGTAATTGGCTTCGATGCGTCGATTCAGGGCCAGGCCGGCTTACTCGAACAGGCGCTCGATCTTCTGACGCACGCTGCTCTGCCGGCTGGTAAGAATTATCGGAAGGCCGTCCAGGCCCATCTCTGCCAGGTCTTCGCGGCACGCCAAGGGGGGGCAGCCTCCATGAACAGGTAACGCCGATGCTTCAGCATCTGCTCGAACACCAATCTAGGCGCGTTGCGCGTTGCCACATCCAGGCCGAAGCATACCGCACTGTCGCGCACTAATTCGTTGACGCCGCCGTCACGGTTGAGCATACCGTCGGCACACTGGAGCCCTGGGTGGTGGCCACGCGCTTCCGCACTAAATCCTTGACGGGGTAAGGACCGAATTGAGCCTGCATTTTTGCGATCGCTTTGGACTGTGGCTGTCAGTCGATCGTAGAGTAGTGGGTGAACGATTACGGCCACTTCACGATCATCGGGGTGTTATTATCGCCGGCCAAAGGGACGCAATCTCGGGGTCAATCAGATCATTCATGCTTGACGTCGCGGGAGTTTGTAGTCCCCAGTGTTGAGTCAAGGGGCTCAAGTAGCATTTTGCGGCATCACAACAAAGGTCGGGAGACCAAGGAATGGAACAAGAATTTTTGCTGAAGTTTCTTGAGATTGGAGCTATTGACCTCAAAGGCGATGACACCAAACTAGAGAAGCTTCGATCCACGGCCAAAGACCTGTCGGCCAATCTTCGAAAGTCGCCCTCAAAGACAGCCAGCTTCACGATGGTGGCGGCCGACCCAAACATTCCAGCTACGGACTCGACCGTAGAAGAGGCGATGACCCACCTTCGTAAGCAATGGGAAACTGTTTCAAATGCGTTTTCTGCGCGTCCTGTTGCAATCTTACGTGCCGTTCTTCTGGACGCGGTCATGCAGGTAGCTCGTGCAGATGATACGGTTGCCGTTGCCTTCGTCAATACGGCGCGCAATGCGCTGTCTCACGCCGAAACCTCCGACGAAGCTGAAATTTGGCGCGAAGCTATCAGTGAAATCGAGACGAAGGTCGATGCCCGTGCCGAGGCGGAGTGGGCAACGCCTGAGATGATCACGGTAGACCCGTTGCAATATACGCCGCCAGCCCCAGTGACTACAGAATACGAGGTCCCCACGGTTGATCGGGACACGCTACGAGACAGCGTCTTTTCCGCCGCGGGACCGTGGGGAACTAACAACCCAAATCCGCATCAGTCGAACCAGCCCCAGCACTGGGCTCCAGGATTTGCAGACCGAATGACCGCCGCCATCGCAGAAGCGCTGAATGGGATGGCCGAGGAGCTTGCGCCCGTGCCAATCGACCTATCCGGTCCGCTATCTACGCTGGCGAAGGCGGTAACCGCTCACGTTGACATGGCTCTTTCCAGCTTCAGCGGCGCGACTGCTGGTCTGCAGCGCCGTACCAATCTGCTTTGGTGGAAAGAGGCGCTGTATTCCTCCAGCGCTCACGCGAGCTACCTCGACCTGCCACCTTTCGAGGCCTCTGCTTTGATGGCGCTCGACCTACACGAGCAGGTACCCACCTATTCGCCAGCGAGCGTTTCGGCCTTCCTACGGGAGGCGATTCGCTGTCTTCCGGTTGTGGATGACGGGCAGAACAACGGCGAGCGTGACGTCGCGAGCCTAGTAGACGACGCCAGGACAATCGCATTCATGCAGCCTTTCCGCGTGCTGGCTGCTAAGTACACACCCGAACCAATTGGGCGAGGCCCGTTGCTGGCGTTGATTGGGCATCTGAGGGGGGCAGGCGCAATCGAAGCCGCAACTCTGCGTAACTTGGGTGGCCTTGACGCTTCCACCAAGATGACCCCATCCGAGTGGGGAACATACTTATTCCGTGAGCTTCAAAGCGCGCGCGCCTTGAGCGAAAGCCCAACCTAACGGGTCGAGAAGAATTAAAACACCTATGGACAGATGCCCTCACTCCAACTGTTTCGCTGATGACAACACGACTTGCACGCTGGGCCACATCCGGCTCGACCTGTGCCCCGACTGGAAGCGTGGATGCCAAGGTGAAGCAGCCGCTTCGACTGATCTCGACCAATTGCTCCTCCCATGGAGCAGTCTGGCGATGGGTGAGTCTGACCTCAACTTTGTCAGTGGAAAGATCAAACCCATCACTGTCGGTATCGTCGGCCCCGAAAGCGCAGGCAAGACGACACTTCTTGGTGCGTTCTATCTGCTGCTGGGGCAAGGTGCACTGACTGATGATGCCAATTTATTCAGTAACTCATATACGCTGGCAGGGTGGGAGGCCGTGGCGACGTATTTGCGTTGGAAACCAGGGCAGCCCCCGAGCTTTCCGCCCCATACACCCAGCGGAACGGCTCGAGCACCCGGCATGCTTCATCTTGGCTTTCGTCGTGAAGACGGCTCGCTACGCGACTTTCTTTTTGCCGATGCACCCGGAGAGTGGTTTCAGAAGTGGGCGGTCAACGAGCAGGCTGCAGATGCGGAAGGAGCCCGCTGGATTGCCCGGCACGCAGACGTCACGTTACTGATTGCTGACCGTCAGGCTCTTGCTGGGCCAAAAATGGGGACCGCTAGGAACGACTTTCAGCTACTTGCTCAGCGTGCGGTAGCCGAATCTCGCGGACGACGCATGGCTCTTGTCTGGACAAAGGGGGATGTAGATGTGGCAGAAGCGATGCAAGCGCAGATCAGAAAAGCAGTGGCCTCGCACTCAACTCGCGTTCCTGAGTTCGTCGTCAGTGTATCAGCTAGCGGCGAGGTCGATGCTGCAGAGGGCTTTCGCGACGTATTTAACTGGGTTCTCTCCACTAAGCGCGCTGGGGTGGATTTACCGGTGACGAAAGTCAGTGGCCATGATCCACTTTTTCGATTTGGTAGGAGATAGTTAGTGGCTGCACAACACACCATCTTGTTAGTTGGCGAGTCAAACGTCGGCAAGACTCACTATGGGGCCCAGTTTTTGAAACGGCTCATGGTGAAGTCGTGCAAGCTCATGATGACGGGAGCGCCAACGAACCTTGAGGCATTCACTACGGCTCTCAGTTGCCTGACTGAGGGGAAGAGTACCGACCACACTCCGGCTAATATTTATACCGAAAGCGTCTGGCCGATTACGGACGATTCAGGCCGGTATGCCGAATTGGTTTGGCCAGATTACGGCGGCGAGCAGGTTCGTAGTCTTGTGACGCAACGCCGGATCCCGGCCTCCTGGCGTGATCGCGTGGTCGAGGCCACAGATTGGGTAGTGCTCATTAGACTCCATTCTCTTCGGTCCGAAGACGATTTGTTCTCGCGACCGCTGCAGTCATTTGCTGCAGTCGAGCCGCAGGGCGAGGCGGCAGCGTATGAGCTGTCAGATCAAGCAAGGACAGTGGAACTCCTTCAAATGCTGCTCTATCTAGCGCAGTTCAATTTGGATCGGCCTCTTGCCAAACCTCGCTTGACCGTCTTGCTCAGCTGCTGGGATGAGCTTGAAACTACGGAGATGCCGGCTGACCTCTTGGCGTCTCGACTGCCGATGCTGTGGTCATTCGTACGCAGCAATTGGGCATCGCCTACTGTTCTTGGTCTATCAGCTCTGGAGCGGGCGCTCAGCCAGACACATGCAGACGAAGAGTACGCAATCCGTGGACCTGAAGAGTTCGGTTACGTGGTGCTACCCAACGGTGTGAAGAGCCCGGATATCACACTACCGATCCAGCAATTGATGGCAGGCAGGACATAAGCGCATGCGAGTGGAGCAGGCCGTTTATGGTGAGATCCTTGGCCGTGGTCACGGACTGAGAACATCAAGCACGAATGCACCGGTAGCTGCTGCTATCGCATCAAAACTTGACTTGCCAGATGTCGTACCCCCAGGCGTCCAAGGTTGGTCGCCATTTCTTCGCGGCTTTCCCATCGACGACCACTACGTTCTTGCTCGCACGTTCCTTGATTCGAGCGCATCGCGAGGCGGCATGGTGCTAACTCATGCACTAATCCTCAGCTTGGACGATATGTGTGAGGTGGCAAGCATGTCCGCGCTATTTGGTCACCTGAGCGCTTCGATCACAGAATGCCATGGCTCGGTGGTAACGCTTGAATTTGACAATCCCGGCAGCAACTATCCGCCGGCCGCTGACTTGATCGGTACAGCCAACGCGTTGACAGCCCAAGGACTCGCTCCAGTTGTCCGACTGGGCGTCCAGGGATTCGAGCACCTCGTTGATTCACTGTGGAAGAATCTCTGGCCAGCCTTAAGACGAACCTTCGCGTTCCGGCTGAGCTTCGGGCCGAACGACCTGGTGGAGCAGCCCACGCCGGCGCTTGTATGCACGCCAGAGCAGCTCCAAGCTCGCTGGACAAAGCATCGGATGGTCAAGCCAGATGATCAAACCCCGAATTCTGAACCCGCTGGAATTCTCTGCGGCCAGCGCGACGTGCAGCCTGTCCTGGCTCTCGCCGAGGACCTGGGCCTTGGAGTTCATACGCTCAGAGAATTGAGCCGGCTTGAACGGCTGCAAACCCTCCTCTCTGCCGGCGAAAGGTTCGATGATTTGTTGGCTGCGATACGGCTGGTAGACGGCCTCTCAAATCAACCGATGTTAGGTGCAAGCATCAAGGACAAGCTCATCGGTCGGCTCACGGCATTGACTCCAGGCGCAGACTGCAAACAGTTGCTGCTAACGAGGAATTTGGCGCTCTCTGGCTTTGCCAATAGGCAGTCGCTGTGGTCGGCTGTCGAACTCCTCGTTAGTAACCTCGGATTTGCGCCTGCGGACGACAGCGACTTAATGCAGGTAGTCGCAGCTGCCGCTGATGAGGATCTCGCATTGCCGTCGTGGCGCGCTGCGGTGACAGCCGGCTTATCGACTGCCGCTCGTCGAGATCGGCCCGCTATGTCGCAAGCAATTTGGAGATGGACCGAACGTAGCCAAGCCGCATTCGCCGTGGCTCTAGGTATCCTACCAGTGGAAGCGGCAGTTGAGCAGCGGCTGGCGAGGGAAGTGCCAGGAAAACTCCACGTTACCACTCCAGCCGTCCTATTATCGCCGCTGCTGAAGAAGCGCTGGCTGACTGCGTACGGCGCCGTACTAGCTTCAACGCTCCCCCCTCTCGCTGCCACAGGCCAGCAGCTTGAGGTGGACAAGGACCCAAACCACAGTACTGGTTTGCGGGCAGCCCTTCGGTACGCAAACCCATCCCAGGTGTTGGAATGCGTTCTCACGCATAAGGACTTGCGCTTGGTTGGACTATGTGCAGACCTTGCGGCAGCCCACCCCCAGATCTTGGCTAACATCAGCTGTGACGACATCATAGAGCAAAAGGTGTGGGCCGCCGCGATCGGCAAGAATTGTTCCCTGTGGAGCGCACCAAGCAATGCCAACGGTGCGCGTGACACTGTTCTAGCTAAACTCGTCGAAGGGCTCCCCGTTGACACCGACTTACTCGAGATGCTGGCAAAGACCCCATTAGCGGACCTCCACGCCACCCCGCAGCGGGCGCGACTGTGGTCGCTTCTGCCCGCTTCGCAGCGTGACCACTACCTGCAGGCAACGGCATCCGCCTGGCTGAAAGTCGCGGCGAAAGGCGCGGAGGTGACTTCCCCTGAAGCACCTCTGGAGCGCGCAATCATAGTGAGCTCAGACTTAGGCTCATTGCTTAAGGACTCATCAGTGCCGGTTGATGTGAGTTTAGCAATTGTCAGTGGCCTCCCGTCGCTTCCCGAAGAGGTGTTTATTGCATGGCTAAACAACCTCTTGAATGAAGCTCGCATGCTTTCTCACGCGGATTTTGAGTTGCTGGGAACGCTAGTGGCGTGTCGGCATTGGAAGCGCGCGGCTACACATCTTTTGGACCGGCTTGCCGATCGTCCAGACATCAAGCCAGCGCTAAGGCTGTGCGCAGACTTGTTTAGCTTTTATACGCGTTGGAAGCTTGGAATCTCAACACTAAGTGCTGCCGAGAAGTGGAAAGCCTTCGAAGATGAGGCCCGTGAACTCTACCCAAGCGGTCCGGACAGCGATGAGCTCTGGTCACGCGCCGGAGGCAAGAATTCCGACCTGCCCGGACGGTCTCAAAATGGGGCCACACGTTGGCACACTGCATTGAATACAATCCGTTTCGGCGGCCGGCCGACTGCACGTGATCTGCTTAAAATTATGTGCGGGGACTTCCCTATGAACGAGAAGCTGCGTCTCTATATCAGCGACACGGACATTGTTGGCCGGCGTTGAAACTCCCACATACCCATGGTTGAAACATGAACACAACTGGCTACCCGCAAGGCCACGCCCTTCTAATCGGCGTGGCGAATTATCAGCAAATCTCCAGACTACCTGCCGCGATTCTGAACGACGTCAATGACGTCGCGGCGACGCTATCATCGCCGAAGCACTGTGGCTACCCTCCCGCCAACGTCGTCACTCTTTTAGATGCTAACGCTACTCGGGCAGCTGTTTTGACGGGGCTAGACGAACTGGCGACTCGGGCGGGGCCTGATGATACAGCCTGCGTGTTCTTCTCCGGCCACGGTGGCGTCGTGGGTAGTCCAGGAAATGAAGACAGCGTGCTGGTCACTGTGGATAGCGATCTCGCTGACATTGAAAACACATCCATTAGCTCGAATGAGCTAGCTGCTGCACTTGCGAAGATCAAGGCGAAGCGACTTCTGGTCTTCATTGACGCTTGTCATGCTGGAGGCGCTGCGATCTCGAAGAGTTTGACTGATGACAAAGGCCAAGAGGTCAAGTCTGGCTATAGCCAAAACACCTTCGCAAAGCTGGCAGTTGGCAGCGGACGTGCACTAATGGCATCGTGTCGTGCTGACGAAGTCTCGTCCGTGTTTGCCGGCGCAAGGAACAGCGTATTCACAACTGCACTGTTGGCGGGTTTACGCGGAGCTGCCGACCAAAGCGCAAGCGGCTTCATCAAGGTCTTTGACCTGTTTAACTACGTCTCCCAGGAGGTACCCAAGCTTATTCCAGGCAGCCAGCACCCAATTTTTAAGGCCGACAACGTTGAAGTAAATTTCGCTGTCGCGCTGAGCCAAGGTGGGAAGAAGTCGCCGTACAGTCCTGAGATCACGCTACCGGTGCAAGAGCATCTCCCATGGTCGGCGCTAGAGAAGGTCTTGGTCGAGCTTTACCCATTCGGGCCGCGTGACCAAGAGGCATGGAGCCGCGCCGGAGGTGACCTCTCACGTATCCAGTTTCATCCCAGCGGCCAGGCTGCTTGGCATGCTGCGCTTCGTACGCTGAAACAGGGCGGGGGTGGCAGGAGTATTAACTTCGATAGCTTGCTTGGTACAGCAAAGGAAGATTTCCCGAACCATCCTCAACTGGCGATGCTTCAGGCGCCTTAAATACGGCGGTTTTTCCCTATTAGGGGGCTGGCCTCTTAGTATGGAAGAGGCCACTGCCGTCGGATGAGCTATAGATTGTGAGCCCCGACGCCGATCAAAAAGCAGGCCTTTAGGCTCCTAGCCAGAACGCTCTTTCGGTCTTGGCAAGAATCAGTGTCCAAGCAAAAAAAAAACGGCGCTTTCCCTGCTGGTAAATCGCCGTTTTTTTTATTAGCTTGCAGGCAGCTTTTTACGGTGAAGTCATTTTTTACCAGCCAACCGGCCTACTGGCTCAAACTCTCGGCCTTCGGCCAAGGCAAGATCGAGAAAACGGCTGGGGTTGTTAGCCCGCTGAGTCAGCGTTGCGCGTGCTTCCGCCTGAAAACGAGCAACCATCATTCGCTCCGGTTCGTGTTTTTGCTTGCTCATGGAGACCTCGCGAGTCTAAAGGGGTAAACAGATAGTATTGCGGTTTGACTACTATGACAAACCTGTCTGTCTACGCCAGCTTCATAATCGACCAGCCCAAGCCCCCTCCTAAGGCCACCAGTACCAATGCGCGCGGCCAAGCAGGCCGCGTGCCCCTTATAAGACGTACAGTGGGGAATCACTAGGATGCCTCTCCCAGGCCGGTCCCGGTCAGCACAGGTCAGCAGCACCCCGAGTCTCTTCCCGGATAATTTCGAGCAATGATGTCAGCGTAAGCGAAGAATTGGCGGCCAAGAACGCCTCCGTCATTAAGGTCAACGGATGTACCTCCAACACGGAGGCCAGCTCCACAACCTTCTCAAGCGTGGGGCATTTGATACCCCGCTCAAGTGTGCTGAGGTAGGTGCGACTACTAATTTCCGAGAAGTCTTCCTGAGTGAGACCGCTTTGCTGTCGTCGAGCACGGAGTGCCGCGCCAAACGCCTGTTTTATCTCCATTTTTCATCGCTCGCAAAAGAAACGATGAAGCCTTCGCGATCACTTTAGGGCTACAATCTATAGTGTTCATTTTTCGAAGAGATTTCCCAATGTTTTTTACACAACCGGCTGCGGAACTACGGCCAGCCCTACCCTTCGATCTGAAAATCAAGCGGTGGGCGGTCGTCGAGCGGGACCTGGAAACCCCTTGGTTTCAGATGACCATTCGTGGGAAGGAGGGGGAGGTAGACTTTTCTCGGACGCTGTTGGTCTCGGATATAGACAAGGTGGTACGACTACTAGACTGTGGCTCATTCGCCGCAACCGTCAGATCAATCATGATGGTCATCCCCCCGGCTATGAACGGATCAGAGCTGTGGAGTATGGAGCAGATCGCTGCAGTTGAGAGCGCTCGCGACGTTCTTTTGGATCGATGGGTTTACCGACTGGTCACCGAGCAAGGTGAGTTTGAAATGCCTTGTCAAGATTCTTCCGTACGGCAGATCTACTACGCCGACGTTAATAGAGCACGCGCTTAATCACTGAGCCCGCGACCTCGCCTCTTTACGCTGGACGCAAACCTGCCGCGAACTGAGCGTTAAGCAGTGGGGCCGCACCATCAGCACTGTAATGGTTGCAGTCATACTCGTTCTCACACTTGTCCGTTTGAATATTTCTCATTACTGAAATAAAGGGCATTGTCAGATCACACATATTTTTCTGACTACTACAAATACATCTGCGCAAGGCAATTTACGTTCAACGGGACGTTCCAAATCAATGCTTAATAAAAAATGGACTGTAGTTGACCGGTTTGCCAGCCAGTAGGTGGCCAAATGTGCTCAAAATCGTGTCGCTCCAATGTTGAGAGCGATCTTTCAACCATTCGAGGTATTCAGTGCTCCTCCAAACCTCACTAAGCATCCTCCACCAGAGATGGTGAACCTCAGGGCGCTCCATCTCAAACCCAAACGGCCCTTCGCGGCTACCAAGGTGCCATATCAATCTGCACGCCGGAACTTCAATGAATAATCCAAGCAGAGCGAACATAGCCATGCGGATGGAGCTGTTATGCTCACCAATATCAAAACATAAAAAAGCTTTACATCCAGCCGCTGGCAATTGAGTGGAGCTGAGCGACGACCAAGATCTTATATTTAGAATCTCTGCAATATATGCCTGCGAATCTTCCGAATCGCACCGCTTTTTACCGATCACGGCAATTAGATCCCCCATAAATTGCTCCAGCTCTTTGGCACAAACAGGCACCTTCCCTTCGCCGATCAGAAATTTATTTTCAAGCACACCTTTCATGTACCACCTCTGAAAGTGAAATGCCATAAGCTTCAAAATATTATATGTTCTACCAGTCAACGCTTTCATCTGGCACATTGAAAACGCCTGCTTTGGCCTCCACAAAGATAAAGATTGCCTAGGGGCGCCAAGCATCTGACCACGAAGTGCATTAATAAGTCCCTCAGCCGCCGATGTACTTCCGTAAGAAGACAGCAAGCTTCCATGAACTGGGCATATAGTGAACCACCAATAAAACCAGCAGTCTCTCATCGAAGGCCTACGATATGATGCGAAGTCATCCATCAAGCAATATTCGCACATCACTTGTCTACGGTTTGGCTCAATTCTCAACCAATCGCCATGGGATTGAAAAGCGGATTGTAAAGCATATTTATCATCCCCCAAACACCTCGAAGCCTTAGACCAAATCCTATTTGTCAGAGGCTGGTCTACATCGGCAATCCCTAACGCCTTAAGTGCACTGATAGCCCGGACAAAAGGGAGAGGATTTTTAGCCCGAGCTCCCCGCTCCAGCCAACTGGAAAGCGCCTCACCGGGTATGGGTTTGATTAATCCCGAGAAACTTGAATGGCTTCTCATTCTTCAAAGGTATCCAGGTAAGGAGGGATGTTTATCGCTTTTTGCAAACACGAAAGATCAATTTTTTCCTTTCCTTCAATGATAGCCCAAACTGCGCCTCGGGTAATCCGTTTGACGATCGCATCAGTTACACCTGAAGTTGATTGCAGCAAATACTTAACCTTATCCTGCGCCCACAACTCCGAAGGCCTTTGCAATGGCAATAAGCTTTCATATCCTGCCAGAAAAGATCGAAATCTTTCATCCTCTTTCCAGCGTGGCAAATCGTATGTTTCAAAGCGCCGCTCTAACTGTTCGTCACTGCTCACAGCGTTAACGGCTTCGTTTGTACCGAACGCCACAATAGATAGCGACAACGGAGGGCCGCTTAACGCTCTCAAGAATGCCAAGTTTTTCCGTTGATCAGTTCTATTGGCATTCAGCAAGTTGTGAACTTCATCAATTAAAACAACGCGCATTTTCCTTAGGTGGACTAGGCGCCTAAAGGAGTCTGGCACTAGGCCGTTCCTGATTCTCCCGATAGGGACTCCCAGCGCCTCGCTAAAGCACTCTTCAAATCCTCCTAGAGTCGGATCGGGGGCTAGCGAAAACGCAATATACCCTTTCTGTTCCGCATGGCGCTTCCGAAGTGTTTCAAGATCCGCCTGAACTTTAGCGAACAGGCTACTCTTGCCCATGCCAGGTGGTGCGGCCACCAATATGCATTGTGCCTGAACTTTTGGAGGCATTTCGTAGACCGCTCGAACCACTCCTCGGATAGTATTAACGTCTGGGTAATTAATCCAATAGTCCCTGTAGATTAAAGATATTCGCTCGCCCGCATCCAAGCGGGCTGTATGCTGCCGAGCAGGCGATATATGGTCTAGATTAATAGGAGCATTATGCATTTTGCGCCTCTTTAAACCATCATTGATCTTCAATATCATACGCTGTCGGTTTGCGACTATAATCAGCCGTTGCTGCTGGAGACGCTACCAGAGCAAGCTCATTAAGTGGGTGACTTGGGTCGGTTCGCCGGATCTTATTGCGCTCGCTAGTTTTTCTGGCTTTTTTCGTCCGAACCCGAGCTTGCTGAACCAACTCTTCATTTTTTTTGACAAGCTTAAAAACTTCTTCAGGAGCAACTCTTCTGTTGCTTTCCAAATTCAACTTATTTCTGGCCAGGGTGAATTCTGATAACGACGCATCCGGCAGACGCAGATCAGAATATGGAACTTCAAGGTAGTGGCGCTCTCCTTCAGGTAGCACCCAAATCTTGCTGAGGGACTCAGGATCGAATCGAACACTACATTTCGTTCCTATATCAAAGTTTCCAAGCGCCTGAGAATAGTAATCTAAGTTATGTATCCTTATACCACTTCTACCAAGGACTCGTGCCTTCATGGGCATAAAATCAATCAGTAGTCGCCGTTTGTCCTCAACAATGGGTGGAAAAACAAGCCCGCCATCAGGCTGCCTGAAATGACGCTCCCACTGGTGCAAGGGCGAGCAACCCAGCGCAGAGTGCTTTTTTTTATGATATATCTCAATCTCCGTAACAAACCAATCACGTAGTTCGGAAAGTGTTAAGGCGGAATATTTTTCACTTTGGTAATCTCCCTTGGCCTTGATGTCGGACATGGTAGTGCCTGGCAACAAGTGGACTTTTCGCATAAATGTACCAATCAAACGTTCTATATGCGCTCCATTGTATGCCTTCCCTTTGGGGCGATACGTTAATTCAATATTGTATCGCCGACAACTATTCGAGAGATTTTTAGACTTGAATTCTTTGGCGTTGTCCACATGGATCCTCTCGGGCACGCCATAGAAAGGGTATTCACACGCCTCCATCTCTATTTTTTTAAGCCATTGATCTTTTGGTAGCAGGGCATGAGAAATACACAAAGCCACGGACATCGATGAAGGGTGCATTAATGACAGATGTATGCCTAGAATTGCTCTAGTGAAAACATCAATAGCAATTGTTGCCCAAGGTCGCCCTAACGGCCAGCGTTGCTCACCTCCCACGATAATACAATCCATCAAAGCGTGGTCTATCTGCACTAGCTGCAAGGGGCGCTCCAACATCAACTTTCCGCCTCGCACTTCGAGCTGCTGGCGAGCAGCTTTGGCCCCTACAGTTTTCTTTAGCAACTCTTTTTTGGGTCGTTCTTTTATTCTTTGCGTGACCGTGCTCTCACCAGGTGGAGGCAAAGACAGAAAAAAGCACTTTTCCTCTACTTTCTTAAATATTTCCTGATAGCTGATCCCTGGGCCATTGTAATACTCATCTATGGTCTCACAAATAACTTCCTCTACCTTTTCACCAATGATCTTAGTGCCCTTTGGGCGACCGCGGCGCTGAGGAATGAGACTTAATGCGCCAATAGATGTATCCAGTTTATCTAGAAGCCTATAGACTTGTGAGGCACTAACTTCCAGAGTAGTAGCCAGACCTTCAATATCACTCTTAGGAATTCCCCTTCTCCCTGCGAATGGGCTTAAAATATCATAGCGAAATGAGGCCAAATCAATATCAATTTGGCGACACTCTTCAATGAGAGGCGCCCCCTCACAGTTAGGCGAATCCTGATCAGGCTTGCCTTCGAGCGATCGAAACTGAAGTCCGATGTCACCAGGCGCCACTAGAAAAATTTGTCCTGTCTCCGTATCTCGGACGCGGATTTCTGAGGGCGATTCGGTACCGATGATCTCTACCTTCCGGCTGCCGACCAGCACTACAGCCCCGGGCGTGATGTTGATCTTTTGCACAGATTTCTCCGTACTTAATTATGCGAGGATCGCCAGAAACGCAATTAAATATGCGAAAATTGTAGCTCCGGTAACAAAAACAGCAAGGGCAAAGGAAAATGTACTTATTTTTCAATAGGTTGCGCTTTCGCGTTTTTATTGTTTCTCGACAGCTCGAACCTGCACGCATCTCTCAACCGCGCCGGCGCGACACGTTGGTAAAGCCGAATGCCGTACACCGATGCACGAACCATCACGCCGGCTTGCGCAACGATATGACGTGGTAGCTCGCCAGCGAGTCTTTCTTCCCGCGCAAGGCGTCGAGGCATCCGGCCTTGACCGCGACGCCAATCGAGTCGATTCGGTAGAACTCCCAGCCTTCGGCCGCGTGTTGGTTGACGACGTGCTGCAGGTACAAGGCGGCTTCGTTGCCACGGTGTTTGCTGGCCTGGACCTGAATGGTCGGTGGCACTTGGACCATCTTGTAGGTATACATCGCGCTTCCTTGAGTCTGCTGCCTGGTGATAGGTGTCTCGGACGTTAACGAATCCCGTTGATTGAATGCACGCCAGGCGTTGTGTAGTGCTGGGGATTTTCCGATTTGCCGTATCGCGCGGCTGAAGCATGGCCGATGAATGCCGATTTATCGTTGAAATTCAACGCGTTGCAGCATAAAAAGCGCGCTCCTACGCGAAATCCGGGCGTGCCCGCAGGGGTAATGGGCACAGATTTCACGTAGGAACGCGCTTCAAAATCGAGAATTTGAGCCAAGGCGCGGTCGTCTACATCAGGCCGGGCAACCTGATTGATGATGACGTGCGCAATTGCATGAAAGGGTTGTAGGATAGGCACCCTCCTTCATCGTTTTCCCCGGCCTTCAGCGTTAACTCAACTAAAGAACTATTTAGTTGAGTTATCTTTGCACGTTCGTCTCGTCGTTCGCCTCTCTCCCTTGCCAAGCCACCACGGGCATCTACGCTTCAAGCACTTCGAAACGGAAGTCGCTCTCATGTCATTACTTGCGCAAGGCCGCGCTTCTCATCCGTCATCCATCGCTTCGCGTGGATCATCGCGCTACTACGTTGCGCCTCCCGCCGCCTGCCTGTTCGCTGCTCATCCACCGTGAACTGACGCCTCCGCGCCTGCTACATCCATGCCTTGATGCCTCATCCAACCCACACACAGGGAGTGTTGACTGTGGACATTGATATTGCCTTTGAATTGAACGACCGCCCTGCCGTGCTACCGCCCGAGGCCGGTTTTCATTATGTGGACCAGGGTAACTACCGGCGGTTCGAGCTGGTCCAGGGCCAGCCGCTCACTTGTTATTCGGACAGCGCGACGTCGTGCATTATCGTTGCCGTGGTGGCCAGCCACGGGCTGGAGCAAGCGGTCACCCTCGCCCACCTGGACAGCCCGGCGTGCATCACCACGTTCTTTGATGTAATCGCCGGGCAAGCTGCGGACCAGTACCAGGTGTTCGCCCAGGGCGCCAACCCTGCTGACAATGACACGTCGCAGCAAAACGCCGCCCAGTTGCAGCGTTGCATCGCACAGCTGGGTGCCAAGGTGGTCCGGTCGCAACTTTCGCTGCTGCAAGGTGACCCGCGCGAAGGCAATCGCGGCATGTTCGGGTTGAGCTACGACGGCGCGACCCACGCGGTGGCCGGCAACCAGCCCTATACCTTGCAGCTGTTCCAGCGCGATCCGTCCTGTGGGGGCCAGACGGTGTACTGCATCATGCGCCGGCAGGAGGTGCCGCCCCAGCAGATCCGCGATGCGGCCTTGCCGTTTACGCACCAGGAGTTGGTGGAGCTTGCGTCCATCGCCCTGCAATTTCGCAAGAGCGCTTCGGACCCGACCACGGCGTTCACCAATATTGCCTGCCTGGAAAGCGATGAAATTCGCCAGGGCTGGTCGACCACGCCGGCCTATGAAGCGCCCTGGTTCTCGGACCAGTTGCGGTTGGGCGCAGCCTTTGCCATCGCCATGGCGCCGGTGGTCAGCCTCAGCGAGCAGCACCTGCGGGACACCACGGCGCCGTCCTTCGCGCGTTTGCGCACGGCCTTGTTGGCACGCTGAACCACAGAGGGCTCATTCATGAAGATTCTGGTCCTTAATACCGGCGGCACCATCAGTTGCGTGGGATCGCCGCTTGCGCCGATGACGGCCAGCGAGTTCGCTGGCGCCAGTCGCACGCTGGTCGAACCCATCGTGCATCAGCAGTTTGCCAGCCTGCAGGTGGATTACCTGACGTCACTGGCGTTTCCCGAGTCGAGCACCAAGACCCTGGACAGCACCAACCTGCAGCCCAGCGACTGGTGCATCATGGCCCGGGCGATCCTGGACAATTACCCGGCCTACGACGGCTTCGTGGTGCTGCACGGCACCGACAGCATGGATTTCAGCGGTGCCGCGCTGTCGTTCCTGCTCAATGGCTTCGACAGCCAGGGGCTGACGGTTGCTACGCTGGGCAAGCCGGTGATTATTACCGGCTCGCAGGTGCCGCTTTACCACCGGGCGAGCCAGGGCGCGCCGCTGACGCTGAACTACAACACCGATGGCCTGCAGAACTTCTGCGGCGCGTTGGCCCTGGCCCAGGTCGGGGTGCCGGAGGTGGGCGTGTATTTCCGCAACCAGCTGTACCGGGGCAACCGCGCGGTGAAAACCAACGCCAGTGCGTTCGATGCGTTTTCATCCCCCAATTACCCTGCGTTGGCCGACTATGGCATCAACCTGACCCTCAACAACGCCACTTGGCTGCCCGGGCCGGTGCACCCCGGCGTCAGCCTGGATGACGCCACGGTGTTGCGCGGCCAGCAGGCGCTGGTGGCCGCCATTGCGGAATCGATTGACCGGTTTCCGGTGATGCAGCTCAACGCCTTTCCGGCGCAATACAGCATGGCGCCTGCCCGCGCCTTCATGGCTGACCTGGTGCAGGCGGTGGTCAAGGCCGGCGCGGTGGGCATCATTCTGGAAGCTTACGGCGAAGGCAACTTCCCGTCGGGCAACCCGGACAAGCCATCGGAGGGCGCGATCTACCAGGCCCTGGCCCAGGCCAACCGGCAAGGCGTCAACCTGGTCGACTGCACTCAGGTGGTGGCCGGCACGGTGAACAATGGCGCGTATGCGGCTGGGGCCTGGCTGCCCGCGGTGGGCGCGCTGTCGCCGGCCGACATGACGCCCATGGCCGCGCTGGCGAAGCTGATGGTGTTGATGGCGGCAGCCGGCGCGAAGGGCTGGAGCCGTGAGCAGGTGCAGAAGCTGTTCCAGACCAACCTTGCGGGCGAGATGCTCAGCGTCAACCAGCTCGACAGCCGCGGCAACGCCGAGTTGCTGCCTGGGCAGTCGATCAGTGCGCTGGATGGCAGCGCGGTGCTGGTCAACGACCCGGCGGCCGGCCCGCTCCTGAACGGCACCGGTATGGTTGCGCCGCTATGGCGCCTGCCGCAGCCCTTGCCAAGCAGTGCATTGCCAGGCCGCCTGGTGATGCAGAACGACGGCAACCTGGTGTTCTACAGCCGTGACAACCAACCGTTATGGGCCACCAACACCGGCCGTGCGGATGGCGCCTCTTCACGACTGGTGCTCACAGGGTTCTACAAGTCCGCGCCCTCCTCTGCGAGCACGCTGGCCTTGCAGGTCCTGGACTATTCGGCGAACGCCGTTGCCGCAACCTTGTACCCCGCTGTGTAACCTTACGAGAGGAACTCAAGATGGCTACCTTCACCCGGCAGTTCAAACTCAGTGGCATGATTGCCCCGCAGGACCAGTTTCACCAGATTGTCACCGGGGCAGCCCTGGCGGCGGCACCGGATGTGCATTACATCGCGCCCACGCTTGTCCAGGTCGCGATCGTTTATCCCCAGCAACAGACCATCGGTGTGCCGCAATATGCGCCCACGGTGGTAGGTGAACCATCCGGCCGCTACAACCCGGCTGGCGACTGCCAGGGCTACTTCATGTCGAGCAAGTTCCAGCCCAACAACAATTGCTATGCCTATGGTTGCAACATCACGCCCAATACCTTTCCCCAGCCGGGCAGGCGCAGCGGTTACCAACTGACGACGGCCGATTTCAAGAAGCCGTTCGCCGACCTGGGCGCGCTGGTCAGTGGCTATGCGGTCAAGGATGGCCTGCAGCTGGCGGGTACCGATATGCAGCAATTGATGAAGTTCAAGTCGGAGAGGCAAGGGACCACTCCTGGGGCTGGCGTACGCGCGGGTTACCTGGGCGGGCATTTCGTGGCGCTGATGATCTCCCCTGCCGGCGACGCCAACTGGCCGGGTGACTATCACTGGGCGCGTTGCGACAACTCTTCGGGGAGCTGTGACCAGTGGTCTCAGAAGGATGGTTCCGACCAGGTGACCAATTTCGATTTTGCCGGCAACCCGATCAGCAATCCGATGACGGCCAACTGGACCGTCAACCAAGGGCCGGTGTCCAGCACCGATTCCAGGGAGCTGGTGGCGGAGTATGACTTCTATTGCTTCATGTTCGTACCGGAGCAAGGCGTTAACATCATTTAATACGTATTACGTATGATTCAGTGGCGAATCAAGACGCGGCCTTTGGCCGCTGCTACACCCCGTAGCAGCGGCCGCAAGGCCGCGTCCCTTGCCAGCTCCGTGGTGGGCCATGACGCGGCCTTTGGCCGCTGCTACAGGTCTAGTAACAGCGTCGGGGTTTTCGCGCGGGAACAGCACACCATCATTACGTTGTTGCGCGCCCGCTCGCGGTCTGTCAGCAGCATGTCGCGATGGTCCGGCACGCCATCCAGCACTCGCGTTTCACACATCCCGCACACGCCCTGCTCGCAGGACGACGGCACCTCGATGCCGACGTCGCGCAGGGCATGCATGATCGAACGGTTGGCCGGCACGTCCACCTCCAGGCCGCTGCGCGCGAGGATCACTTTCAGTTCACCGCCCTCGCCCGCTGCCACTGGTAACGGCGCCGCGCTGAAGCGCTCCAGGTGCAGGCGCTGGCCCAGTTCCTGGGCCTGGAAGCGCGCGGTCAGGGCGTCCAGCAATACGCCGGGGCCGCAGCTGTAGGTCTCGGCGCCGGCGGCGGCGCGGGCGGCGATGGCGTCCAGGTCCAGCAGGCCGAACTCGTCGGCCGGCAAGATCTGCACGTGCGCGCCGGCATGGGGCAGCAGGCGTTCGAGAAATGCCATGGAGGCGCGCGAGCGCCCGCCGTACACCAGGTGCCACGGCACCCCTGCCCGCTCGGCTGCGAGGATCATCGGCAAGATTGGCGTGATGCCTATGCCACCGGCAACGAACTGGTAGCCGGCCGCCGGCGCCAGGGCGAAGGCGTTGCGCGGCGCACTGATGGCCAGCCGCTGACCCACGCGCAGCTCGTCGTGGATCTCCCGCGAACCACCCCGCCCCTTGTCCTCGCGCAGCACGGCAATGTGCAGGTGGCGGCGGTCCGACGGATCGCCGCACAACGAGTACTGCCGCACGGTGCCCGACGGCAGGCGCACATCAATGTGCGCCCCCGCCTGCCACTCGGGCACGGAATCTGCACCCAGCGCCCGCAGTTCCAGGGCCATGACGCCCTCGGCCTCCAGGCGCATGGCGCTGATCAGCACCTCCCGGTCCTGGGCCGGGCGGTTCATGCCGCACCTTCCGGCACCGCGCGGTCGATGAACTCGCGGAAGGCGCGGCGGTAGTTGAGGGTGAACAGGTCGGCGGGCACCGAGTGCTCGACGAACACGCCGTCCCAGTCGATTTCCCGCGGGAAGATGCCGGCGGCGATGGGCATGTCTTCCAGGTAGACCATCTCTTCGATGCGCAGGTTTTCTTCAAGGCTGGCGCCCTTGAAGTCGACGGCGTTGGCCACGCCCCAGAAGATTTTCACCTCGTCGTAGGCCACCGGGCACGGGAAGCCGGCGACCACGCGCTTGCCCAGGCGCTCGTAGTCGTAGGTGATGGTGGCCAGGCCCGGGGCGGCGCAGTGGTAATACATCATGCAGTCGCCGTCGTTGGCCCACTCGCCGTCGCCGGCGTCCAGTGGCCGCTCCATGACGATGTCGAGGCCGTCGCGGCGCACCTTCAGCGGTTCCACCACGTGCTTGCTGGGGCCCATGGAGACAAAATGCACGAAGGGGAAATGCGCCACGTCGCGGAAGTTCTCGATGGCCACGGCCACGCCGGTGGGCGAATGCAGCGGCTCGGCGGCCAGCCATTGCAGGTCCACGTCTTTCCACTGCTGGGGGTCGTAAAGGTCCTCGACCGGGTCTTCCAGCACCGTCCACACGTGGGCGAAGCGCTCGATGACGCGGTAGGTGGCGATCTTCGCCTGGGGCGGGATCTTGCACTGGTCCTCCAGCGACGGCACGTGGCTGCACTTGCCGTCGGCGGCCGCGAACTGCCAGCCGTGGTAAGGGCAGGCAATGTTCTCGCCGTGCACCTGGCCCAGGGCGAAGTCGGCGCCGCGGTGCGGGCAGCGGGCGTCCTGCACCACGGCCTGGCCGGAAGCAGTGCGGTACACCACCAGGCGCTGGCCCAGCAGGGTGGCCGATTGCGGGGTGGCCAGGTCGGTGCTGCGGGCCACCGGGAACCACTGGCGGCGCAGGGCGGCTTCGGCGCGTTGGCGTTGGGTGATGGTTGTGGTCATGTTCGTCTCCTCATCAGGCCTTGGTCAGATACCTACCACCAGCGCGCCACCGTTCACCGCCAGCACCTGGCCGGTGATGAACGCCGCCTCGTCGCTGGCCAGGAACGCCACGGCGGCGGCGATTTCCTCGGGGTGCACCAGGCGGCCGAGGGGAATGTTGGCTTTTTCGCCTTCCACGTATTCCTCCGGCACCATGCGCGTCAGGATCGCGCCCGGGGTAATGGCGTTGACCAGAATCCCCTGCCCCACGAACTCCTTGGCCATGGTTTTCATCAGGCCCAGCTGCGCGGTCTTCGAGACCATGTAGGCGTAGGAATGCCCGTCCGGCACCTGGCCCCACTGCGAGTTGATGAAGATGACCCGCGGCGCGCGGCTGTTGCGCAGCGCCGGCAGTGCCGCGCGGGTCAGGTACAGCGGCGCGTGCACGTTGATCGCCAGCAGTTGGTTGAAGTTGGCGTCGTCGGTGGCTTCAAGGCCGGTGAGCGAGTACATCATCCCGGCGTTGTGCACCAGGATGTCCAGCTGGCCGAAGTGCTCCACGGCCTGGGCAATCAAGCGCTCGGCGTTGTCGCGGGTGGTGATGTCGCAGGCCAGGGCGATGGCGGTGCCGCCTGCCTCATTGATCTCGGCGGCCGTGGCCTGGGCCACGTCGGCGTCGATGTCGTTGACCACTACGGCGGCGCCACGGGCGGCCAGCAGGCGCGCGTGGGCACGGCCGGCACCGCGGCCGGCGCCGGTGACCAAGGCCACGCGGCCAGTGAACGTCTGCGCCTCGGGGGCCAGGTCCAGCACGGGCTGGGGGGCGAGCTTGGCGGCTTGGGCGGAAACAGTCGCTGTCATTTTATTGTTCTCCAGGTGGCCAGGGCGTCAGGCTTTGTGCGGTTCGGTGATGTAGAGCATGTTGCCATCGGGGTCGAACATCGGCCGGTAGCGGTAGTGGGTGCCGCTGGGGTGCTGCCAGGCGATGGGCTGGTCGGTCACCCACTGCACCTTGCCGTCCAGGTAGGCGATGGCCTCGTCCAGGTTTTCCACCTCGAAGGCGAAGGAGTCGAAACCGGGCTGGTCTTCCACGTTCACGGCGGTGCGGCGGGCCACGCGGGCCGGGTTGTCGGTGTGGAACAGGTACAGGGTCAGGTTGCCGGTCTCGATGGCGGCCCAGCGTTCCTCGGCCACGTAGGGCAGGAAGAAGCCCAGGCCCAGGGTGCCGTGGTAGAAGTCCACCAGGCGCTGTACGTCGTGGGTGAGGATGTCCATGTTGTCGATGCGTTTGAGCTTGAGCATGCGCGGTTCTCCGTTGGGTATCGGTCAGGAATGGCTGGCGTGGGCGCAGGGCCCGCCCGCCAGGGCTTGCAGGGTGCCGGCGGGCACGTCGAGCACCACCGTGACCAGGGTCTGGTACTGGTCGGCGCTGCTGGCCGGGTCCGGGTGGCAGCACACAGCACCGGTGCTGCCCAGGTGGCTGTTCATGGCGGCGATGATTTGGCCGGCGGTAAGGTCGCGGCGGTTGGCCAGGCGCCGGGTGAGCAGGTCGTGGCGCACCAGGGTGTCCGGGTACGTGGCCCACTCGGTGTCGCCGGCCTTGGCGCGGCCATCGAGAAAATGGTTGGTGTGCACCAGCAGGCCGTCGGCGCCGGGGAACACGAAGGCCGGGCCTTCGGGGTACAGCTCCACCGACACCGCGCCGCTCTCCCCGCCCATGGCGGCGACCACGGTCAGCACGCTGGACGCCGAGAAGCGGGTGGCGGCCAGCAGCTGCAGGGCGTCGTTGAAGTCGGCGGTGCTGTCCAGCAGCCAGCGCGACGCCACGTGCACCGGCACACCGATGCCCTGGCCGTCGGTGGCGTGGTGAAGAATGTTGAAGTGCACGCCCAGGCCTTGCCGGTTGACGCCGATCTTGCCGACGATGCCGTACTCGGTGACCGTGGTGGTCATGCGCCCATCGCCATGGGGGATCTCCCACACCAGCCACTGCGGGGCGAATTGCGCGTACCAGTCCCAGGTCTGTACCGAGATGGGCATGGGCGACTGCGGGTCGAGGTGCACCACCGTCGAACATTCACCGCGCAGGGTGGCGCCGGCGTAGGCAAGGATCTCGGTGCGGGCGTTGATGGCGCCCAGCTCGCGAGGGTCCAGCCCTGCCCCTTCGGCCATGCCGAGGATTTCGGCGTGCAGGGGTGGTGCGAAGGCGGCGATTTTCTCCAGCGCCTGGGCGCCCAGGCCCAGCAGGTCCACGGGGCGTTGCGCGGTGCGCTCGAACAGGCCGCGATAGGCCTGCACCGATGCCCTGATCTGCGCGGCGTGGCATTCGCCGAACTCGCGGCCACGGCCATGGGGATCGCTGACGGTGGAACGGAAGACGTAGGTCATCGTGTGCGCTCCAGCTGCGGCGCCACCTGGGCGGCGACTTCATCCAGGCGTGCGAACCACACGTCGCCGTCGCTGACCAGGCGCTCGACGAAGCGCTCCAGCTGTTCGAAGCGGGCGGCGCGGCCGATCACTTCCGGGTGCATGGTGAAAGTGGTGTGGCGGCCGTCGCGGCGCGCCGACTCGTACTCGGCCAGCCACACGTCGGTGAGGGTGCGCGGGTGGGTGAAATTGCCGCCGTTGTCGATGCCCCAGCCGAACATCGGCCAGTCGTCCAGCGACCAGTGCACCGGCAGTTCGAGGATCTGCTGGCCGTTGCAGTGCTCGAAGTACGGGCGGTCGTCGCCCATGCAGCTGGAGTCGTACTGGAAGCCGTGCTCGACGATCATCGCGAAGGTCTCGGGGGTCAGTTCCCACGACGACGAGCGATAGCCGGCGGGCTTCGGTGCGCCAGCGCGTTGCAGGGCTTCCAGGCCGCGGTGCATTTCGTCCTGCTGCTCCTGCACGGACACCTTGTCGCTGCGCAGGTGCAGGTGGCCGTGGTGGCCCACTTCGTGGCCGGCTTTGAGCAACTGCTCGACCAGGCCGGGGTGGCTGTCGGCGGTGTGGCCGGGCACGAAGAACGAAGCCTTGAGGTGGTGGCGCGCCAGCAGCTCGAGGATGCGCGGCACGCCGCGGGTCACGCCGAAGCGCCCTTCGGACAGCGCGGTCAGGCGCCGCGCAAAGCTGGGGCTGTCGCCCAGCAGGCCGGCCTCGGCGTCGACGTCGAAGGTCAGGGACACAGCCACGGGGCTGCGGTTCGGCCACACGGGGCCGAATGAGTGATCAATGCTCATGGCGAAATTCCTTGAAGAAAAGTGTTCCCGTAGCCGCTGCCGAAGGCTGCGCTGGCCAGGGAGTTCAACCGGGATGTCTGCGTTGCAAAGCGGGCCAGCGCAGCCTGGCGGCAGCGGCTACGTGCGCAGGGGCACGGCCGGAGGCTGCTTGCGGTCCTGCCACTGGCGCCAGCGGTACATGACCTGGGACACCGCCAGCACCGCGATGGCGATGGCCACTTCCTTGTAGCCGCCGTAGCCGGTGATGGCGCTGCTGGTAATGCCCACCAGCAGGATCAGCCCGTCGAACAACGCCAGCGCCGCGGCGATGCCGAGCCAGCGTCGTGGCAGGCGAATCGGCCGTGGCGTGTCGGGCTGGTCCTTGCGCAGCACCACGAAACCGGCCACCGCCAGCAGGTGCGCCAGCACGTAGCCGACGTTGCCGGCCACGATCACCGCCAGCGCGTTGCCCACGAACAGCACCAGCGCCACGTTGATCAACAGTTGCACGGTCACCGCCCGGGCGGGCACACCATTGCGGTTGAGCACGCCGAACTGGCGCACGGTGAGGCCGTCGCGCGAGCTTTGGTACAGCGCCCGCGCCGCGTCCGCCGTACCCATCACCGAGAGCACCAGGATGCCGGCGATCAGCACCAGGGTAATGGCCGCCGCCCCGCCGCCCAGCAGCGCCACGGCGCCGGCTTGCAGAAAACCGTTGGGCTGGTTGGCCAGGGTCTGCTCGCCCAGCAGGCCGGCCAGGCCCAGGGGCGTGAGGGTGAACACCAGCAGCAGGATCAACGCCGACACGCGCAGGGCCTTGCGGGTGTCGCGCACGGTGTCGCGGTACTCGGGAATGAACGACGCTGCCGCCTCCACCGCGTAGGCCGACCAGGCCATCACGAACAGCCACGCCAGCACCGTGCGCGCGCCTTCCAGGCCAGCGGGAATGCGCCAGGTGAAGCTGGCGCTGCTCCACAGGTGCGAGGCAAAGGCGCCGCTGCCGAAGATCACCACCGGGATCATCAACAGCACCCCGGCCAGGGTGATGAGGATCATGGTGAAGCGCAGCTCGATCATGCTCAGCGCCCACGACAGCAGCGCCACGCCCAGGGCGATCAGCTTGGGCAGGTCCAGCTGCACCAGGCCCAGGTCCAGGCTATAGGTTGCGTTGGGCCAGAACTGCTCGGTGAGGATCTGCGCCACCGCCAGGCCCCAGATGGCCGGCGCCGTGGCCCAGGCGAACCAGTAGGCATAGGTGGCCAGCGGGCCCAGGGCCGGTGCGCGCCGGCTCCAGGCCTCGTTGGCGTACAGGGCGATGCCGCCGGACTTGTGGCTGAACATGGCGCCCATTTCCGAGTACACCCAGTTGTGCAGGGCGGCCACCGCGGCAATGGTCGCCCACAGCGCCACCGCCGCCCAGGCGCCGATGGCGCCCATGGAATAGCCCAGGCCCACGAACAGCGCCGCGGGCAGGCTGAGGGTGATGGCGACGCCATCCCACCAGCGAATCGTCTTCTCGAAACCTTGCTGCGGCGCGTGGCCGTCGGTGCTCTCGTGCATGGTGTTTCACCCTCATTCGCTATTTTTGTAACAGCTTGTGATGGGTCAATAATAATCATCTTTTCTGCGCATTAGCACGGTTTTATTGCCAGGAAACTGCGCAATGCGCAGTTTGTGTCGCACATAGATACGCGATTATCCCATTGATTATAGCTGCACCAATACGGCGCGCAGGCCGCAGACGGCTTGCAGCGGACAGGCGGGGGCGCGATGCCCCAGGTCGGGGCACCGATGCATGTCGCAATCAGATAAGTGAAATAT
Organism: Pseudomonas sp. GYB4201; assembly: GCF_056312595.1. Taxonomy (NCBI): domain Bacteria; kingdom Pseudomonadati; phylum Pseudomonadota; class Gammaproteobacteria; order Pseudomonadales; family Pseudomonadaceae; genus Pseudomonas; species Pseudomonas sp. GYB4201. The sequence goes on from NZ_JBWGIG010000007.1 coordinate 168,036, forward strand.
TGCGCAATGCGCGTAAAAAACCGTGCCGTTATGCGCATAAGCCCGGTCGGGGGTTACAGCTCGATCTCGGAGGCGGGAATGGTGAAGCGGATCTTGTGCACCTTCACTTCCTGCATCAGCCGCACCTCCTCCACGCCCGGCAAGGCGCGAATGCGCTGCTTCAGCGCCCAGAGCGCGTCGTTGTCGCGGCACAGCACCTGCACGCAGATGTCGGCGGTGCCCATGGTAGTGGACAGGTAGCTGACCTCGGTCCAGCGCCCCAGGGTGTCCACCACCCGCTCGTGGTCTTGCGGTGCGACGTTGACGAACATCAGCGCCAGCTTGGCGTCGCCCAGCTTGGCCGGGTTGGTGAACGCCAGGATCTGCAGGATGCCCTGGTCTTGCAGGCGCTTGACCCGGGTGCGCACGGTGGCTTCGGGCACCGACAGGTTGCGGGCCACTTCACGGAACGGACGACGACCGTCTTCCTGCAACTCGCGGACGATGTCCGAGTCGAGGGCGTCGAGTTTTGACATCGGCATAATGGGGTCTCAAAGGCTGCGTACGGGGAACCGATCTGCAGGCTATCAGACTGCATGGGGCGCCGAAACGCCCCATTTACCCTTACTGCGCCTTCAAGGTCAGGACACTGAAGGTGTCCGGGTGGAACTGCGGGTCAGGCTTGGGCACCGCCGTGGTGGGCGCCGGTTGGGTGAAGTCCATCGCCAGCAGGTAGACGCTGGCCCTGGCGGCGTCGAACACCATGTTGTGCGCCCACGGCCGCGTGCCCAGGCTGCCCAGCAGGCGGAAGCTGCCGTCGGCCGCCTTGCCCACCACGCCCAGGCTGGCGTCTGCACCGCTGGGAATCAGCAGTTGCTGGCGGGCGGCATCGAACGCCATGGCGTTGACCGCACGGCCGATGGGCAGCGTCTGCAACTGCGCGCCGCTGGCAAGGTCGGCGATCACCAGCTGCGGCTGGCCACCGCGGCAGGCGATGAACAGCCGGCCGCCCTGCTCGTCCGCCGCCAGCGCGCTGGGTTGATGGCAACCGGGGTAGCTGAGCAAGCGCTGTTGCGCCAGCAGCGGGCCGCTGAGCACGGCGACCTGGTCTTCGTCGCGCAGGGGCACGATGAAGCGGCCATCGCTGAGGCCGATGGGGCCGTCGAGCTTGCGCGCGGCAATGTCCCGTTGGCCCACCAACCGGTCGGTGGCCGGGTCCAGCAGGTACAGCGTCGAGTGGTCGCCGCGACGGCCGCTGGTGATGATCACCCGATCACTGTGCGCGTCATACAGCAGGTTGTTGAGGTTGCCGCTGTCCACCGGCAGGCGCTGCAGCACCTTCAGCTGCGCAAGGTCGAGGATGCCCAGGGTGCCGTCCATGTTGGCCACGTAGGCGCGGTTGTGCCCGGGCACGAACGCCACGGCGTTGGCGCCGGTGGTGTTGGCCAGGGTCGGCAGCGCCTGCTGCTTGTCGACGTCGAACGGTGTCAGGCCGTTCTCGCGGCGGGCAATCAGCAGCAGCGGCCGGGCCGGGTCCAGCGCGGCGAAGCCCCAGCTGTGGCCGCTGCCAGGCAAGGTGCGCACGGCGCTGGTGCGGTACAGCAGGCCATCGTCGGCCTGGGCCTGGGTGCCCAGCAACGCCAGGGCAAGGGCCATCGCTTGCAATGCGCGCATGGCTTAGAACTCCAGGGTCGAGGACAGGATGAACTGACGCACATCACCCATGGAGATGAAGTACTGGTTGACGCTGGAGGTGTAGTAGGTGCGGTCGAACAGGTTCTTGACGTTCAGCGACAGGTTCACCTTGTGGCCGTCCAGGTGCGTGTCGTACGAGGCGAAGGCATCCACCGTGGTGTAGGCCGGCAGGTAGAAGCTGTTGGCCGAGTCCCCCGGGCGTTCGCCCACGTAGTGCGCGCCGCTGCCGACCCGCAGGCGGTCGCCGCCAAAGATATTGCCGAAGTCGTACACCGCAGACAACGAGGCGGTCTGGCGTGCGGTGTTCCACAGGCGGTTGCCCTCGTACAGCTGGTCCTTGGTGGTGATGGCGTCCAGGTAGGCGTAGCTGCCGATCAGGCTCCAGGCGTCGGTGATCTCGCCGCTCACGTCCAGCTCCACGCCGCGCGACCGGGCGGCGCCGCTGGTGCGCCAGTCGGTGGTGGCGGTGGCGCTGTTGTACTGCGAGACCAGCACGTTCTTCTTGTCGATGTCGAACAGCGCCAGGGTGCCGGTGATGCGCCCCGGGATCTCCAGCTTGGCGCCGATCTCATAGGACTTGGCGTGCTCGGGCAGCACCGAGGAGTCGATGGTCACGCCGCTGGACAGCTGGGCGATGCTGGAGGTGGGCTTCAGCGACTCGGTGTAGCTGCCGTAGAACGACAGCATGTCGTTGTACTGGTACACCAGGCCGGCGCGGGGCAGGAACTTCTGGCCGTTGATGTCGGTGTTGGCCTTGAACGGGCGGCCCTTGCCGGCCAGTTGGTCGTACATCTGGTAGCGGCCACCGAGCACCAGGGTCCACTGGTCGGTGAGGTGCACGGCGTCCTGCAGGAACAGCGACTGGGCGCGCAGCTTGTCGGTCTGGTCGCTGTCGCTGGCCGACACGGTGGAAGACGGGCTGAGCTGGCCATACACCGGGTCGTAGACGTTGAAGCCGCTGGTGGGCGTCTCGCGCAGCAGGTCGGCGCGGTAGATCTTGCGCTTCTCGTTGTCGGCGCCGAACTGCAGGTCGTTCTGGAAACCGGCCACGCCGACGCTGCCTTCCATCGAGGCAATCACGTAGCTGTCGGTGCTCACCGCGCCATGGGTGGCGTCGTTGCTGCGGGTGGCGGTGCCGTCGGCGGCGATCTTGGAGATGCGCAGCTGGTTGGCGTCGTACGTCTCGCGGTTCCAGCTGTAGCCCAGGTGGCCCTTCCAGTTGTCGTCGAACTGGTGGTCGATCAGCAGCTGGGTCAGGTCCGAGCGGCCTTCCATGGTGTTGAACTTGTCGTCCAGGCGCTCGGTGCGCGGGATGTCGAGGATTTTGCCGTTGCTGCCCAGCGCCGTGCCGCGGTCGAAGGGCGTCAGGTACTCGCGGTGCTCGTACGACAGCACCGCCTGGGTGTCGTCGCCGTACCAGGCCAGCGACGGCGCCACCAGGGATTCGCGGTGGGTGCCGAAGTTGCGCCAGTAGTCCTCGTCCTCGTAGTCCACCACCAGGCGGTAGGCCAGCGGCGTGTCGCCGATCGGCCCGGTGCTGTCCAGGGTGCCGCCGCTGCCGTCACGGCCGTGGGCGTAGCCCGAGGCGCGCGCGGTGATGGCGTTGTAGGCCTGCAGCGACGGCCGCTTGCTGACCACGTTGACTACCCCGCCCGGGTCCATGATGCCGTACAGCAGCGACGACGGGCCCTTGAGCACCTCGACGCTGTCGGCGGCGGCGTTGTAGCCGCGGCCCTGCACCAGCGGCATGCCGTTGTGCATGATCGAGCCGTCGCGGTTGCCACCGAAGCCGCGCTTCATGATGGTGTCCTGGGTGGACGCCAGGGTGTTGCCCTGGGTGATGCCGCTGACGTTGGCCAGGGCGTCGTCGAGGTTGCGCGGCTTCTGGTCGCGCAGCACCTGGCTGGTGACCACGTTTACCACCTGCGGGGTGTTCAGCGTGGGTTTGTCGCTGTGCAGGATGGAGCTCGAGGTCGGCGGCGCTGGCTGGTAGCTGGTGTTGATGTCGGTGCTGGAGTCGATCTCGGTGGCGCCCAGCTGCAGGTCGCCGCTGGCCACCAGCACGTAGGCGCCATTGGCCTGCTTCTGCGCGGTCAGCCCGGCGCCGCCGAGCAGCACGGCCAGGGCGCCGTCGACGCTATAGTCGCCTTCCAGGGTGGGCCCGGTGCGGCCATCGGTGAGCTGGGCGTTGCCGGCCAGCTCGATGCCGGCCTGCTGGGCGAAGCGCGCCAGTTGCAGGGTGAGGTTGCCTGCGGGCACGTGGAACGTCTGCACCCCCTGGGCGGCCTGGGCGCTGGCCATGCCCAGGGCGGCCACGCTGCCGAACGCCAGGGGAATGACCATGGCCAGGGGCGAAAGGTTGAATCGACGGGTGCGTTTTTGGATCGAAGACATGAGGCCGGTTCCGCAACGTTGGGTAGGTGAAATGGCGTGCTTTCCCTGACACCGAACGAGGCCCTCGAAAAGGGAACCGCGTGTTGAAAAATAATGTTCGCAGGCGCGCCCGTGGCTCAGGCGCGCGCCTCCAGGCTGACCCACCAGGGCAGCACGCGGCTGACCCGCACCGGCAAGGCGCTGGCCAGCGACGCCAGCGCACGGTCGGTATCACGGATAGAGAAGGTGCCCACCACCGGCAGCTGCGCCACCCGTGGGTCGCAACCCAGGTAGCCGTGACGGTAGCGCGCCAGCTCTGCCACCACCTGCCCCAGCGGCGTGCCGTCGGCCACCATCACCCCGTTGACCCAGGCGCGGTGTGCCTCGTTAGCCGGCAGCAGCGGCCCCAGGCCCTGATGGCCGACGCGCAGCTGCTGGCCTTGCTGCACGCGCTGGCTGCGGCCATTGCAGGCCACCTCCACCACGCCGGCGTAGACGTCCAGGCACAAGCCCGCTTCGGCCAGGCGCAGGTTGAACAGCGCCCGCTGCGAGGTCAGTTCGGCCACCGGCGTGGTGATGCGGAAGGTGGCGCCCCGGCGCTGTTGGTCATCCAGCAGGATCTCGCCGCTGATCAGCTTGAGGCCGCCGTCGCGCTGCAGGTCCACGGCGCTCAGGGTGTTCAGCCACAGCTGCCCTCCCCCGGCCAGCGCCACGTGGCGGTGCTCGCCCGTGCGGGTAGCGTAATCGGCGAACCAACCGCTGCCGCCCGCGTCCAGCGTGCGCCAGCCCAGCCAGGACGCCAGCCCCAGGCCACCCAGCGACAGCAGCGTGCGCCGCCGGCTGATGCCGGCGCTGCCACCTGCCCGCAGCGCCGCCAGGGCGCCGTGTTTCTCGGCGCTGTCGCCGAACTGGCCAAAGCGTCCGCCCACCCGTTCCACCAGGCTCCAGGCGTGGCGGTGCTCGGGGTGCTGGTCATGCCAGTGGCGCCATTTGGCCTGGTCCTGCTCGCTGGCCCGTTCCGAGCGCAGCAAGGCGTACCAGGCGGCGGCCTGCTGCAGCACCTGGTGCTGGGAATGGCTCATGGCGCCAGGCCCGCTTCCAGCAACAGGCACTGGAACATCGCCTGGGCCATGTACTTCTTCACCATGCGCTCCGACACCTGCACCCGCGCGGCAATCTCGCGGTAGCCCAGGCCATACAGCTGCGCCAGCAGGAACGCCTCGCGCGCCTTGCCCGGCAGGCGCCGCAGCATGGCGTCGATCTCCTCCAGGGCCTCCAGCACCAGCGCGCGGTATTCCAGCGACGGCTCGACGAACTCCGGCTGCGCCGCCAGCGCCTCCAGCCACGCCCGCTCGATGCGCTGGCGCCGCCACTGGTCGATGCACAAGCCCCGCGCCACCGTGCACAGGAACGCCCGGGCATCGCCGCTGCCGGCGAACTGGCGCGGCTTGAGCAGCAGGCGCACGAAGGTGTCGTGGGTCAGGTCGGCCACGTCCGCGGCGTTGAAGGAATGGCCGAAACGCCGGCTCAGCCAGTGCTGCAGCCACCCGCCATGATCGACATAGAGGTGGCCGACGTCAGCGGCAGACGGGGCGCAAGGGCTTGGCGTGGACAAGGGCGGATCAACCAGGGATGCGAATGAAGGTGCGGATAATAACCACTCTCATAAAAGCTGTCGACGGCTGCCTGGGGCTGCACTGCTGAATGGCGTTCACAAGGGTACGCGGCGCTGGCCCTCTAATCGTCACCGGCCTGCTGCCCTATAGTGCCGGCACAACGTTCAGGAGGCAGTCATGACAGAAGTAACCGTGGTAATCGGCGCCGGCTCCATCGGCCAGGCCATCGCCCGTCGCGTCAGCGCCGGCAAGCACGTGCTGTTGGCGGACCTGCGCCAGGCCAACGCCGACGCGGCCGCCAAGGTACTGGCCGACGCCGGCTTTGCCGTGAGCACCGCGAGTGTCGACGTGGCCTCCCGGGCCTCGGTGCAAGCCCTGGTGGCCACCGCCGTGGCGCTCGGCGACATCACCGGGGTGGTCCATGCCGCCGGCGTCTCCCCTTCCCAGGCGCCGCCGGCCACCATCCTGGCCGTGGACCTGTATGGCACCGCGCTGGTGCTGGAGCTGTTCGGCGAGGTCATCGCCAAAGGTGGCAGCGCCGTCGTCATCGCCTCGCAGTCGGGGCACCGCCTGCCCGCGTTGTCCCAGGCGCAGAACCGAGCGCTGGCCCTGACCCCGACGGACGAGCTGCTGGCGTTGCCCATGCTGCAACCCGACCAGGTCACCGACCCGCTCAACGCCTACCAACTGTCCAAGCGCGGCAACTCGCTGCGGGTGGCGGCCCAGGCCCTGCGCTGGGGCAAGCGCGGTGCGCGGGTGAATACCATCAGCCCGGGCATCATCTTCACCCCCCTGGCCCGGGACGAGCTCGACGGCCCGCGCGGTGCCGGCTACCGCGCCATGATCGCCGCCAGCCCGGCGCAGCGCGGCGGCACGCCCGACGAGGTGGGCGCGGTCGCGGCCTTGTTGATGGGCCCTGAAGGCACCTTCATCACCGGCAGCGACCTGCTCATGGACGGCGGGGTGACCGCGCACTATTGGTACGGCGACGCCGCCAACTAAGGCCGGCCCCTACCCTTGGGTGCGCACCCAGTCGCGCAGCGCCTCGGCGAACAAGCGCAACGCCAGCGGCGGATGGCGGTTGGCCGGGTAGTAAAGGCAGGCGCCGGGGTAGTACGGGCCCCAGTCGGGCAGCAGGTGCACCAGCCGCCCGTGCCGCAGGTGCTCCTCGACCTGCTGGCGCGGCAGCCAGGCAATGCCTATGCCCGCCAGCGCCGCCTCGGTCATCAGGTTGAGGTTGTCCATGGTCATGGGCCCGTCCACATCGAGACTGGCGCTGCGGCCCAGGTGCTCCAGGTCCCAGCGCAACAGCGCGCCGCTGGCGAAGCGAAAGCGAATGCAGCGGTGGGCCTTGAGGTCTTCAGGGGCCTGGGGCGCCGGGTGCCGGGCCAGGTAATCGGGCGAGGCCACCGCAGCAAAACGCACGTCGGGGCCGAAGCGCACGGCGATCATGTCCTTGGGCACATCGTCGAACAGGCGGATGCCGGCGTCGAAGCCCTCGGCGACGATGTCCACCAGGCGGCTGTCGGCAGTGCACTCGATATGGATGTTGGGATGCGCTTCCAGGAACTGCGGCATCACGTGCCGCACCAATAACGTGAAGGACGATTCCGAGGCGCTGAGGCGAATGGACCCCGAGGGTGTGTTGCGTGCCGAGGTCACCTCGTTGACCGCGCCCTCCAGGTCGTCCAGCAGCGGCTGCACGCGCTGGAACAGCTGCTCACCGGCTTCGGTCAGGGCCACCGAGCGCGTGGTGCGGTTGAACAGCCGCAGCTCCAGCCGAGCCTCCAAGCCACGCATGGCATGGCTCAGCGCCGACGCCGAGACGCCCAGCGTACGCGCCGCACCGCTGAAGCTGCGTTGCTGGGCGATGGCCACGAATGCCGTCAACTCCGGGAGCCCTGTTCGAATCATCAGCGACTGCGCCCACACCGTCCAATTGACCTGCAGTGTATCTGCCGCGCCGCTGATTGCGAAGGCGGCCATTGATGAGCACCGCTCACATCTTCATTCACGATATCGGCATTATTCAACTCAATACCCGCTGGTAACATGCGCCTCGACTGACAACGCCCCTCCCTGACATTGCGCGCCGCAACGGCGCCCGCTTGCCCCAACCACAACAAACACCGTTTTTTCCTTGCTGGTCCTGCCCAACTTTTTATTGCTCCTGACAGCGCTGCCTGCTGTCCGGGCCCGTTTCGAGGTTTACATGCAACTCAAACCAATAGCCCCCGCACTCGCCTCGGCGATTGCCATTGCCACGCTGCTCAGTGGCTGCAACAAGGAGCAGCCGGCTGCCGCCAAGGCCCAGGTGCCGGAAGTCGGCGTGGTGACGCTGCAGCCTGGCACCGTCAACCTGTCCCAGGACCTGCCGGGGCGCACCAGCGCCTACCGGGTCGCCGAGGTGCGGCCGCAGGTCGATGGCATCGTGCTCAAGCGCCTGTTCCAGGAAGGCAGCGACATCAAGGCGGGCCAGCAGCTGTACCAGATCGACCCGGCCACCTACGAGGCCACGCTGGCCAACGTGCAGGCCAGCCTTGAGCAGTACCGCTCGCTGGCCACCCGCTACCGGCAGTTGATCGACGAGCAGGCCGTCAGCAAGCAGGAATACGACAACGCCCGCGCCCAGCAGCTGCAGGCCGAGGCGCAGGTGCGCAGCGCCCAGATCAACCTGCGCTACACCAAGGTGCTGGCGCCCATCAGCGGGCGCATCGGGCGCTCCGAGGTCACCGAGGGTGCACTGGTGGCCAACGGGCAAACCACCGCCCTGGCCACGATCCAGCAGTTGGACCCCATCTACGTCGACGTTACCCAGTCCTCGGCCGACATGCTCAAGCTGCGCCGGGCGCTGGACGCAGGCCAACTGCAAACCCAGGGCGGCACCAAGGCCAAGGTCAGCCTGACCCTGGAAGACGGCCGGCTCTACCCGCAACAAGGCACCCTGGAGTTCTCCGAAGTGTCGGTGGACCCCAGCACCGGCTCGGTGACCCTGCGCGCGGTCTTCCCCAACCCCGACCGCCTGTTGCTGCCGGGCATGTTCGTGCACGCGCAGATCCCTACCGGTACTGCGCAAAATGCCATTCTTGCCCCGCAACTGGGTATTACCCGCGACCTCAAGGGGCACTCCACCGCGCTGGTGGTCACCCCCGACAACAAGGTCGAGCTGCGCGAACTGACCGCCAACCGCACCATCGGCACCCAGCTGCTGGTGGAAAACGGCCTGAAGGCCGGCGACAAGGTCATCGTCGAAGGCCTGCAGTTCGTCAAGCCCGGCGCTGAAGTCGTGCCTCATGAAGTCAAGGCAACCCTGGTGTCCGACGCCAGCGCCCCTGACGCGAAAGCGGAGTAACCCATGTCCAAGTTTTTCATCGACCGGCCCATTTTTGCCTGGGTCCTGGCGCTGGTGATCATGCTGGTGGGTGGCCTGGCCATCCTCAAGCTGCCGATCAACCAGTACCCCAACATCGCCCCGCCGGCCATCGCCATCCAGGTCAGCTACCCCGGTGCCTCGGCGCAGACCGTGCAGGACACCGTGGTGCAGGTCATCGAACAGCAGATGAACGGCATCGACCACCTGCGCTACATCTCCTCGGCCAGCAACGCCGACGGCAGCATGCAGATCATCGTCACCTTCGACCAGGGCACCAGCCCCGACATCGCCCAGGTGCAGGTGCAGAACAAGCTGAGCCTGGCCACCCCGCTGTTGCCCCAGGAGGTGCAGCAGCAAGGCCTGCGCGTGACCAAGTACCAGCAGAACTTCATGATGTTCGTGGGCCTGGTGTCCACCGACGGCAAGTCGAGCAAGGAAGACCTGGCCAACTACATCGTCTCCAACATGCAGGACCCGATCTCGCGCACCCCGGGCGTGGGTGACTTCCAGGTGTGGGGCACCCAGTACGCCATGCGCGTGTGGATCGACCCGGCCAAGCTCAACCAGTACCAGCTGACCCCGGTGGACGTGACCGAGGCCATCCAGGCGCAGAACGTGCAGATTTCCTCCGGCATGATCGGTGGCTTGCCTGCGGTGAAGGGCACGGTGTTCGACGCCACCATCATTGGCAAGACCCGCCTGCAAAGCGCCGAGCAGTTCGCCGAGATTCTGCTCAAGGTCAACCCCGACGGCTCGCAAGTGCGCCTGAAGGACGTCGCAACGCTGGGCCTGGGCGGTGAAAACTACAGCGTCAACGCCCAGTCCAACGGCGCCCCGGCCTCCGGTATCGCCATCCGCCTGGCCACCGGCGCCAATGCCCTGGACACCGCCAAGGCGATCCGCGCCACGGTGGACAAGCTCAAGCCGTTCTTCCCGCCGGGCGTGAAGGCGATCTACCCGTATGACACCACCCCGGTGGTCACCGAGTCGCTCAAGGGCGTGGCCCACACCCTGGGCGAAGCCATTGTGCTGGTGTTCCTGGTGATGCTGCTGTTCCTGCAGAACCTGCGCGCCACCATCATCACCACCCTGACCGTCCCCGTGGTGCTGCTGGGGACCTTCGGGATCCTGGCTGCCACCGGCTTCACCATCAACACCCTAACCATGTTCGGCATGATCCTGGCCATCGGCCTGCTGGTGGACGACGCCATCGTGGTGGTGGAAAACGTCGAACGGGTGATGGCCGAAGAGCACCTGTCGCCCAAGGAAGCGACGCGCAAGTCCATGCAACAGATCCAGGGTGCACTGGTCGGTATCGCGCTGGTGCTGTCGGCAGTGTTGCTGCCCATGGCCTTCTTCGGTGGCTCTACCGGCGTGATCTACCGGCAGTTCTCCATCACCATCGTCTCGGCCATGGCCTTGTCGGTGTTCGTCGCCCTGGTGTTCACCCCGGCGCTGTGCGCCACCTTCCTCAAGCCCATTGACGAACACGCCCACGGCCAGCCCAAGCGCGGCTTCTTCGGCTGGTTCAACCGCCAGTTCGATGCGGCCACCGCCAGCTACGAGCGCGGCGTGGGAAGTGTCATCCGCCACAAAATGCCGGCCTTCATGGCCTACGCGCTGCTGGTGGTCGGCATGATGTGGATGTTTACCCGCATCCCCACCTCGTTCCTGCCCGAGGAAGACCAGGGCGTGATCTTCACCCAGGTGCAGACCCCGCCCAACACCTCCGCCGAGCAGACCCAGAAGGTGCTCGACCGCATGTCCAGTTACCTGCTGGACAAGGAGCACGGCGAGGGCAATGCCGTCAGTTCGGTGTTCACCGTCAACGGCTTCAACTTTGCCGGCCGTGGCCAGAACTCGGGCATCGCCTTCGTGCTGCTCAAGCCGTGGGACGAACGCAACGCCGACAACTCGGTGTTCAAGATTGCCGCGCGCGCCCAGCAGGAGTTCTTCAAGTACCGCGACGCCCTGGTGTACGCCGTGGTGCCGCCCTCGGTGCTGGAACTGGGCAACGCCACCGGCTTCGACTTCTACCTGCAGGACGAGGCCGGCGTCGGCCACGCCAAGCTGATGGAAGCGCGGAACAAGTTCCTGGAGCTGGCGGCCAAGAGCCCGATTCTTGCCGGCGTGCGCCCCAACGGCCTGCCCGACGAGCCGCAGTACCACCTGACCATCGACGACGAACGCGCCCGTGCCCTGGGCCTGTCGCTGACGGACATCAACACCACCTTGTCGGTGGCCTACGGCAGCAGCTACGTCAACGACTTCATCGACCGTGGCCGGGTGAAGAAGGTGTACGTGCAGGGCCAGCCCGACTCGCGCATGCACGCCGAGGACCTGGACAAGTGGTTCGTGCGCAACAGCAGCGGGCAGATGGTGCCGTTCTCGGCGTTCGCCACTGGCCAGTGGGTGTACGGCTCGCCCAAGCTGGAGCGCTACAACGGCGTGTCCTCCACTGAAATCCTCGGCGCCCCGGCCCCTGGCCACAGCTCCGGCGAAGCCATGGCCGAGGTCGAGCGCATCGCCCAGCAACTGCCGTCGGGCGTGGACATCTCGTTCACCGGCCTGTCCTACGAGGAACGCCTGTCCGGCTCCCAGGCGCCCGCCCTGTACGCCATCTCGATCCTGGTGGTGTTCCTGTGCCTGGCGGCGCTGTATGAAAGCTGGTCGATTCCCATCGCGGTCATCCTCGTGGTGCCGCTGGGCGTGATTGGTGCGCTGGTGGCCACCAGCCTGCGCGGCCTGTCCAACGACGTGTTCTTCCAGGTCGGCCTGCTGGTGACCGTGGGCCTGGCGGCGAAGAACGCCATTCTTATCGTCGAGTTCGCCAAGGAGTTGCACGAGCAAGGCCTGAGCCTGTTCGAGGCAGCCACCCAGGCCTGCCGGATGCGCCTGCGGCCGATCGTCATGACGTCCCTGGCGTTCATCCTCGGCGTGGTGCCGCTGACCATTTCCACTGGCGCCGGCTCCGGCAGCCAGCACGCCATCGGTACTGGCGTCATCGGCGGCATGATCACCGCCACGCTGCTGGCGGTGTTCTGGGTGCCGCTGTTCTTCGTCAGCGTATCGACGCTGTTCAAGGGCGCGCGCAAGGACAAGCCCGCCGCCTCCATCGAGAGTGAGACTGCCTGATGAGAAAGACCCTGATTGCCCTGGCGGTGGCCGTGACCGTGCTCGACGGCTGCTCGCTGATCCCTGCGTACCAGCGCCCGGCGGCGCCGGTGCCGGCGCAGTACCCCCAGGGGGCCGCGGCTGCCGCGGCCGCCCCGCAAGGCTGGCGCAGCTTCTTCCACGACCCGGCGTTGCGCCTGCTGGTGCAGCGCGCCGTGGACAACAACCGCGACCTCAAGGTGGCGGTCCTCAACATCGAGGCCTACCGCGCCCAGTACCGCATCCAGCGCGCCGACCTGCTGCCGGCGGTCAGCGCCAACGCCACGGCGACCCGCGCGCGCACCCCGGCCGACCTGTCCCAGAGCGGCGCGACCAGCGTCGCCGGCCAGTACGGGGTAAACCTGGGCGTCAGCGCCTATGAGCTGGACCTGTTCGGCCGCGTGCGCAGCCTGAGTGACGCGGCCCTGCAGACCTATTTCGCCCAGGATCAGGCCCGCCGCGCCGCGCAGATCAGCCTGGTGGCCAGCGTGGCCAACGCCTACCTGACCTGGCAGGCCGACCGTGAGCTGTTGGGGCTTACCCAGGACACGCTGGCCGCCTACGAGCAAAGCCTGCACCTGACCCGGCGCAGCAGCGACACCGGCGTGGCCTCGGCGCTGGACGTGGCCCAGGCGCGCACCGCGGTGGAAAGCGCCCGGGCCAGCCTGGCCACCTACCAGCGCCAGGTGGCCGAGGACGAGAACGCCCTGGTGTTGCTGCTGGGGGCGCCATTGCCGGCCGACCTGCCAGCGCCGCAGCCACTGGCCGCCAACCAGCTGGAAGAGGTGCCCGCAGGGCTGCCGTCGGACCTGCTGGCCCGCCGCCCCGACGTGCTGCAGGCGGAATACGCGCTCAAGGCCGCGAACGCCGACATCGGCGCAGCGCGGGCGGCGTTCTTCCCCAGCATCAGCCTGACTGCCAGCGCCGGCACCGCCAGTGCCAGCCTGGGCGGGCTGTTCAAGGGTGGCGCCGGGGCCTGGACCTTCGCGCCCGCCATCAACCTGCCGATCTTCAACGCCGGCGCGCTGAAGGCAAGCCTGGACTACGCCAAGCTGCAGAAGGACATCGGCGTCGCCACCTACGAAAAAGCCATCCAGACCGCGTTCCGCGAGGTCGCCGACGGGCTGGCAGCACGGCAAACCTACCAGCAACAGCTGCAGGCGCAGCAGGACCTGGTGGCCGCCAGCCAGGCCTACTACCGCCTGGCAGACCGGCGCTACCGCATCGGCGTCGACAGCCACCTGACCCTTCTGGATGCCCAGCGCTCGCTGTTCAGCAACCAGCAGGCGCTGATCAGCGACCGGTTGGCGCAGTTGCAGGCCCAGGTCAACCTGTACCGCGCCCTGGGCGGCGGCATGGGCTAAAACCTGAACTCCCCGGCGGGGCATGGTGACTAACCTGCTGTGCCCCTAAACCGAGGAAACCCCATGCCCAGCAAAAAAGTCGCCGACGTGGTCATCGAAACACTCCAGGCCGCCGGGGTCCGCCACTGTTACGGGATTGTCGGCGACACCCTCAACCACGTCACCGATGCCATTCACCGCAGCGACATCCAGTGGGTGCACATGCGCCACGAGGAGGTCGCCGCCTTCGCCGCCGGCGCCGAGTCGTTCATCAGCGGGCGGCTCACCGCCTGCGCCGGTTCGTGCGGGCCTGGCGGGCTGCATTTCATCAACGGCGTGTTCGAGGCCCAGCGCAACGGCGCGCCGATGGTGCTGATCGCCAGCCAGGTGATCACCAGTGAGCTGGGCATGGACTTTCCCCAGGAGGTGGACTTCAAGGCCATCTATGGCCCCTGCACGGTGTTCTGCGAGCAGGTCTACACGCCTGGCCAGGCCCGGCGGGTCACCGCCCTCGCCGCCCAGACCGCGCTGAACGAAGGCGGCGTGGCGGTGATCATCCTGCCGTCGGACATCAGCATGGCCGAGGTCAAGGATGAGCTGCCCTTCGCCGCGCATCACCCCCGCCCGCAGAGCCAGCCCAACCCCGACGAGCTGGCGCAGGTGGCGGCGTTGCTGGCCGCCGGCAAGAAGGTCTCCATCTACGCCGGGTTCGGCTGCGCCGGTGCCCACGACGAGCTGCTGGAACTGGCGCGGCTGCTCAAGGCGCCCATTGCCCACACCTCGCGAGCCAAGGATTTCGTCGAGTACGACAACCCCTACAACATGGGCATGACCGGCGTGTTCGGCGTCGAGTCGGGCTACCACGCCATGATGGAGTGCGACACCCTGCTGTTGCTGGGGGCCGACTTTGCCTGGAAGCAGTTCTACCCGCAGAAGGCCAAGGTCATCCAGGTGGACCGCAAGGGCGCGCACCTGGGCCGCCGCCACCCGGTAGACCTGGGCGTGGTGGGCGATGTGCTGCCGACCTTGCGCGCGCTGCTGCCGCTGATCGAGGAAAAAACCACCGTGGCCTGGCTGGAGGAATGCCTCAAGCATCGCCAGGACACATTGAAGACCTTGGCCCACGACCAGCGCCACACCGACGGCGAACTGATTCACCCGCAGTACCTGACCCACCTGGTGGACACGCACGCCAGCAGCGATGCGCTGTTCACCGCCGACGGCGGCTCGCCCATGGTGTGGGTGCTGCGCCATATCAACGTCAACGGCGCCCGCCGTACCCTCACCAGCCTGCGCCACGGCACCATGGCCAACGCCATGCCCCAGGCGCTGGGCCTGCAGAAGGCCTACCCGGACCGCCAGGTCATCTCGCTGTCGGGCGATGGCGGCCTGGCCATGCTGCTGGGGGATTTGCTCACTGCGGTGCAGGAAAAGCTGCCGATCAAGGTGGTGGTGTACAACAACGCCTCGCTGAATTTCGTGCAGATCGAGCAGAAGGTCGAGGGCCTGCTGGACAACTACACCGATTTGCACAACCCCGACTTTGCCGAAGTGGCGCGGGCCATGGGGCTGTGGGGGCGGCAGGTCAGCGAGGGCGCCGCGCTCGAGGAGGCCGTGCAGGCATTCCTGGCCCAGCCAGGGCCGGCGCTGCTGGACGTCAAGGTCAACCCCGAGGAGCTGGTGATGCCGGCCAAGGTCGAGTTCGCCCAGGTGGCCGGCATGGCGCTGTACTCGGCCAAGGCGGTGCTGGGCGGGCGTGGCGGGGATGTGAAAGACCTGCTGGTGAACAACTTCCTCAAGTGAGGACCGTCAGCCCAGCAGCATCGCGATCACCGGTGCCAGCACCACGGTCAGCACGCCGCTGAAGATCATCGTCAGGCTGGCCACCGCGCCCTCCTCCGGGCCCACGGCGCGGGCGATGCTCAAGCCAAAGCCATGGGCCGCCGCGCCAAACGGCGCGCCCCTGGCCACCCGCGAGCGCAGCGGCAGCAGCGTCAGGATCACCTCGCCCAGCACAATCCCGAACAGCCCGGTGATGATCACGAACAGCCCGGTCAGCTGCGCCGTGCCGCCCAGGTGCGCCGAGGCCTCTACCGCAAACGGCGTGGACACCGAGCGGGCCAGCAGGCTGCGGGCAATGTGGCTGTCGATGTGCAGCGCCTTGACCAGCAGTTCGGTGGTGGCGATGGACACCACGATGCCCGCCACGCTGCCCACGCACAGGGCCAGCCAGTATTGCTGGATCAGGCGCCGTTGCTGGTAGATCGGCAAGGCGAAGGCCACGGTGGCCGGGCCCAGCAGCCACACCAGCCAATGGGCGTCCTGGAAGTACAGCGGGTATGGCGTGGCGGTGACCTGCACCAGCACGATCAACAGCAGCGAGGTGACGATGGCCGGCATCAGCCACACGCGCTTGTAGCGCTTGTAGACCGCCTGGTTGGCGTAGAACAGCCCCACGGTCACCAGCAGGAACAGCAGCGAGATCAGCGACGCGCTCATTGTGCCAACTCCTGTGGGCCGGCCACCGGGCGCTTGCCGCGCTGTGCGGTCAGGCGCTGCAACTGGCGCTTGCGGGTCCAGGCGCACAGCCACTCGACGGTGAAGGCCGTGGTCACCAGCACCGAGACGAAGCCCACGCCGATGGCGACCATCAGCTTCAGGCCTTCGCTTTCGAACAGGCTGGTGTACTGCACCACCGACACCACCAGTGGAATGAAGTACAGCAGCATGTTGGCCAGCAACAGCTCGCCGCCCTGCTCGAACAGGGTCGGCTTGACCACCCCGCTCAGCAGCAGCGCCACCAGCACCAGCAGCCCGAGGATGCCGCCGGAAATGGGCAGGTGCGCCAGTGTGGCGACCCGGTCGGCCAGGGACCAGACCAGTATCAGCAACAGGATCTGGCCGATGATCTGCAGCCAGCGCAGCGCGGTCCGCGAGGGACGTGGGGGAGTAAGGGGGCGGGTCGACATGGGGCGTTCCAGGGTGCAATGAACCAGGTGAAGTGACGCCATGCTAGCCAGTTGACCTTGAAAGATATAATGAATTAACTTCATCAAAATCATGCCAATCTGGAATGCACCATGGACATCCGTGCCCTGCGTTATTACGTGGAAGTGGTCGACCAGCAGAGCTTCACCCGCGCCGCCACGCGCCTGCACGTCACCCAGCCCACGGTGAGCAAGATGGTCCAGCAGCTGGAGCAGAGCTTTGGCGTGGCCCTGCTGGCCCGCGACGGCAAGCGCTTCCAGGTCACCGATGCCGGGCTGGTGGTGTTGCAACGGGCCCGCGAGATCATCGCCCTGCACGACGCCATGAAGGTGGAAGTGCGCGACCTGCAGCAGATCGAACGCGGCGTGCTGCGCATGGGCCTGTCGCCCTTCACCCACACGGTGTTGGCGCCGGTGCTGGCGGCGTACCACGCCAACCACCCGAAAATCGAGCTGAAGCTGTTCGAGATTGGCAGCAACGCCACGGTCGCCGACCTGCGCGACGGCGCCCTGGAACTGGGGACTTTGCTGGACTTTCCGCGGGTGGCCGACATCTGGGCCGAATTCGACTCGCTGCCGCTGTTCGAGTCGCCGCTGTGCCTGCTGGCCCCGGCGCAGTCCGTGTGGCAGGGCCGCGACTTCGTCGAACTGCGCGAGCTGGCCGACTGCGACTTCATCTTCTACGGCGACGCCTTCGCCCTCAACGACCTGGTCACCGACGCCTGCGCCGAAGCCGGCTTCGTGCCGCGCATCAGCGGCCGCAGCGGCCAGTGGGACTTCATTGCCTCGCTGGTGGGCCTGGGCGTGGGCATCGCCCTGCTGCCGCAGATGTACTGCCAGACCCTGCGCCCCGAGCAATTCACCATCGTGCCGGTGCGCTCGCCGGCGCTGATCTGGAAGCTGGTGCTGGCGTGGCGGCGCAACGGCCAGCTGTCGTTTGCGGCCCAGGCGTGGCTGCAGCTCGCCAGAACCCTGCTGTCCCCGTAGCAGCAACTGTCTGGAAAATGGCGTCGTCTGCATCGCGGCCTATGGGGTATCCGCATTCGCGTAGCAGCTGCCGAAGGCTGCGTCCGGGCGACCCGGCGGCGCCTATGGACGCGGCCTACGGCCGCTGCTACGAGATACGCTGCATCCTATCCCGGGCAATCTGACGCGGCCTGCCGGCCGCTGCTACATTGTTAACAACGATTGCAGCCACCCAAGGGTCTACGATGGCCGCAGAGATCACCGCCGCCAGGCTGCGGAGCAACCCCGGCTGGGCCATTGCCGCCCTGGCGCTGGGGCTGGTGCTCACGGGACTGGCGGTGTGGCAGCGCCTGGACACCAACCAGCAGGAACTCGACGAAGCCGTCGCCCAGCAGGCCAACCAGATTGCCGACCGGGTGGTGGAGCGCCTGACCTTGTACCAGTACGGCCTGCGCTCCCTGCGCGGGCTGTGGCACACCGTGGGCGTCGATAGCCTCAGCCCCGCGCAGTTCGCCACCTACAACGCCACCCGCAACGTGGTGCTGGAGTTCCCCGGCGCGCTGAGCTTCGGCATCGTGCGCAAGATCTCCGCCGCCCAGGTCGCCAATTTTACCCAACAGGCCGTGCAGGAAGGCGAAACCGCGTTCACCGTGCACGGCTTCGCCCCCCACGACGGCGACGTCTACGTGATCCGCTACGTGCAGCCGCCCGGCCCGCGCAACATCGCCCAGGGCCTGGACATCGCCTCCGAGCCCAACCGTCGCAAGGCCGCCGACGCCGCCTTGCTCACCGGCGAGCCGCAGCTCACCGGCCCCGTCACCCTGGTGCAGAGCGAGGGCGAGGTGCGCCGCGGCTTCCTGATGGTGATGCCGGTGTACCAGACGCCCACCCCGCCTGACGGCTATGCCCAGCGCACCGCGCAGGGCATTGGCTGGACCTACGTGTCGCTGTTGATCAAGGACGTGCTCAAGGACCTGAACTGGCACAGCGCCGGCACCCAGCTGGAAATCGCCGACATCACCGATACCTCGGCGGCCCCGCCCTTCTACGCGCAGGCACGCAACCCCGAGGATGCAAAGGCCGTGGCCAGCTCCAGCATCGAACGGCAACTGTTCGGCCGTACCTGGCACATCACCCTCACGGTGTTCCCACCCTTCGTTCGCCAGCTGCACCCTACCCCGCCCGGGCTGATCCTGGCCCTGGGCCTGCTCAGCAGCCTGCTGCTGGCCCTGGTGGTGCAACTGCTGCGCCAACGCCTGCTGCGCGACATCACCGAGCAGAAAGCCCACCACGCCAAGACGCAGCAACTGGCCCAGGTGCTGGAAAGCGAGGTCAACCAACGCACCCAGGCGCTGCAGAGCCTGGACCTGCTGCTGAAGAACATACTCGACGCCGCCACCGGTGTGTCGATCATTGCCACCGACCCCAATCGCATCATCCGCGTGTTCAACCGCGGCGCCGAGCGCATGCTGGGCTATGGCGCCGAGGAAGTCATCGGCCGCTTCACCCCGGAGCTGATGCACGACCCCGACGAGTTGCGCGCCCAGAACCAGCAGATGGCCGCCCGCTACGGCGGCGAGTTCAGCGGCATCGACGGCTACGTCGCGCAAACCCGCAACCAGGCCGAACCGTCGGTGTTCCAGTGCCATTACCGGCGCAAGGACGGCAGCTACCTGCTGGTGCACCTGGTGGTCACGGTGATGCGCGACCACACCCAGGCCATCACCGGCTACCTGGGCTTCGCCATCGACGTCAGCGCCCAGCGCGAGCTGGAAATCAACCTGCAGAAGGCCAAGGTCGAGGCCGACAAGGCCAACATGGCCAAGTCCGCGTTCCTGGCCAGCATGAGCCACGAGATCCGCACGCCCATGAACGCCGTGCTGGGCATGCTGCAACTGGCCGCGCAGTCGGGCCTGAACGCCGACCAGCAGGACTTCGTCAGCCGCGCCCAGACCGCCGCCACGCTGTTGCTGGGCCTGCTCAACGACATCCTCGACTATTCCAAGATCGAGGCCGGCAAGCTACAGGTCGACGAACACCCGTTCAACCTCGAAGAGCTGCTGCGCGACCTGGGCGTGGTGCTGTCCGGCAACCAGCCGCACAACGACGTCGAGCTGATGTTCGATATCGACCCGCAACTGCCCCTGGGCCTGATCGGCGACAGCCTGCGCCTGCAACAGGTGCTGATCAACCTGGCCGGCAACGCGCTGAAGTTCACCTCCGCCGGCCAGGTCGTCATCAGCGTGCGCCAGGTGCGCCGCAGCGCCAGCCGCGTGGGCATCGAGTTCGCCGTGGCCGACAGCGGCATCGGCATGGACGCCGAGCAGTTGGCGCGGATTTTCCAGGCGTTCAGCCAGGGCGATGCCTCCACCGCGCGCAAGTTCGGCGGCTCGGGGCTGGGGCTGTTGATCTGCAAACGGCTTACTGACCTGATGGGCAGCGACCTGCGGGTGGACAGCGAACCGGGCCTGGGCAGCCGCTTCTGGTTCGAACTGGGCCTGGCCATCGACCCGGCGCAACAGCCTGCCAGCCCGTTGCCGCCGTTGCAGGTGCTGCTGGTCGACGACAACCCCCTGGCCGGCGCTTTGCTCAAGCGCAACCTGGAAGGCCTGGGCTGGGCGGCCGAGCGCATCACCCGCCTGGACCAGGCGTTCACCCAGGCGTTCGACGTGCTGGTGGTGGATTGGCGCCTGCTGGAGGCGCAGCCGCCCCAGGCGTTGGGCCCGCTGAAGGCCATCGAACAGCTGGTGGTGCTGGTGACCGCCTTCAGCCGCGACGCCGCCACCCAGGCCTTGCACGGCGCCGGGCTGCGGCCACCGCTGCTGCTGACCAAACCCCTGACCCCGCGCCAGCTGGCCAGGCACCTGGCCGACCTGCGCCCGGCGCCCAGCCAGCCCCCGGCAAAACCTGCCACCGCCCCTGCCCGGCCCAAACGCCTGGCCGGCCTGCGGCTGCTGCTGGTGGAAGACAACGCGGTAAACCAGATGGTCGCCGCCGGCCTGCTCAAGGCCGAGGGCGCCAGCGTCGACCTGGCCGACTGCGGCATGGCCGGGGTGGAGCGCGCCCTGCACGCCCAGCCGCCCTACGACCTGGTGCTGATGGACCTGCGCATGCCCGACATCGACGGCCAGGAAGCCACCCGCCGCATTCGCCAGGCCATCCCGGCCGACCAGTTGCCCATCGTCGCCATGACCGCCAACGTCTCCGAGCAAGACCGCGAACAGTGCCTGGCGGCGGGGATGAATGAACACGTGGGCAAGCCGATCAATCTGGAGCGGTTGGTGGAAGTTATTCGCAGGTTCCGTTAACACCCCGGACGCAGCCTTCGGCAGCTGCTACGGAGGTGGGCAGCCCCTTCGTCGGCCCAGCTTAATTTGCATATGGTTATTCTTTATTTTGCAATAATCAACCATCTGTCGGCACCTATTCGATTTCATCTGCACGCCCGGAAACCGGTGCTTAACTGAGGAAGCCACCGGGCAGGTGGCACGACTTGCACCCCAAGATGCGGAGCCGAACAACCCGTATTCATTAGGCTAATACCTAAACGCCAGGCGCCACGGCGAACGGTTTCGTGCCTGCGGGCTTCGCGCTCCACCCACCGTCTGCCTTGTGACTAACGCAACTTGATCCTTAACCATTGCTTGCATTGGAGGCAACAATGTCTGAATCAACTCTGCACACCGTCGTTGGGCTTTTCCCCGTTTCCCTGGATGTGGGCACTCACAAGCCTGGGGCCCAGCAGCTGCAGCTGGACCTGCTGGTGAACACCCCGCGCCGCGTGCTGACCGGCGCCGCCACCCTGACCCAGGCCATCAACCCGCCGCTGGATCTGCATGTGCAGGTCGCAGGCGACTACACCTACCTGGGCCTGATTCCACCGACCGATGCGCGCATTCTGCTGACCCTGCAGGGCCGCAAGGCGGGCCAGGGGCCGACGGCGCCGATCATCTTCAAAGCGCAGCTGGTACTGGAGCCGAACTGGCAGCTGGGCGTTGCCAGCTATTCGTATGAGGTCAACGGCCAGTGGCATTCGGTCGAGCAGGTGCCGGTGAAAGTGGACGCCCAGCGCATCCGCGAACGCGGCCATGTCGACCAGGCCGCGCGCTTCCACCAGGCCACGGTGGAAGCCGCCATTGCCGGCGGCGACCTGGTGCAGCTCAAGCGCCTGGCCGGCGACCATGCCGGCGCGGCCTTGCACAGCGCCATCGACCAGAACAAGGCGGCTGCCAGCAAACCCGCCAAATCCGCCAAAGCCTGAGCAAGGAGCACTGACATGGCTAACGCTATCGGTCTGTTTCACACCCGCCTCAACGTGCGCAAACCCATCCTGGGTGCGCCGGAGCTGACCCTGGACCTAGTGGTCAACACGGTGACCCGCCAGGTGTTTGGCAGCGCCCGCATCACCCAGCCCACCCACCCGGTGCGCGAATTCCACGCCGACCTGTGGGGCGAGTTCGCCGAGCTGCCGTTTGGGCCGGGCGGCGTCAACCAGATCAGCCTGCACCTGGACGGCAACCCCAGCGGCCGCACCAGCGAGCTGGCCGAGACCTTTCACCTGCAGGCGTTGCTGGCCGGCGACTGGGCCCAGGGCAACGCCAGCTACCGGTTCTTCGACAACGGCCTCTGGACCAACCTGGCCAGCGTGCCGGTGCGCCAGGCGCCGGACGTGGCCTTGCAGGCGGCTGCCAACGAGCGGTTGCATGAGGTGATTCGGCAGTTGGAATCGGCTTAGGGCCAGGACGCGGCCTGCGGCAGCTGCTACGAAAACGCGGTCCTGTAGCAGCGGCCGCAGGCCGCGTCACTTCAGGCAAGCAAACACCACAGGCCGGATGATCCGCGTCTCCTGCGCCACCACCAGGTGCCGCGTGGCCTGCAAATAGGCAGCAAACTCCACATCCGCATCACGCGCCAGGCTGCGGCGCTCGAAATCGGCCAAATCCTCATAGCCCCACAGGTGCACCACCTGGTTCAGCGGGCCGATGCTGCTGGTGTAGAACGCCAATGGCCGCCCCAGGTGCCGCAGCAGAATCGGCATCGCCAGGCGCTCGAACACTTCCAGGAACTCGGGCATGCCCCGCGGCACGATGGTATAGACGCGATGGTCGACGATCATGCCGGCTGCTCCTCTGCCTGTTGCTGCAACACCCCCGCCAGGTGCCGCCCGGTGATGTAGCCAAGGGTCATGATCGGCCCCAGGGTGATGCCGGCGCCGGGGTAGTTGCCGCCCATGATGCTGGCGCGGTCGTTGCCCACCGCGTACAGGCCTTCGATGGGCCGGTCGCTGGCGTCCAGCACCTCGCCCACCACGCTGGTGCGCAGACCGTCGAAGGTACCTAGGTCGCCCATCACGGTTTTCACCGCGTAATAGGGCCCGTCGCCAATGGGCGCCACGCAGGGGTTGGGGCGTTGCTGCGGGTCGGCCAGGTAGCGGTTGAACGTGGTGCTGCCACGGCCGAACGCTTCGTCGCGGCCTTGGGCGGCGCCACGGTTGTAGCTGGCGACGGTGCGCGCCAGGCCCTCGGCGTCGATGCCGGCCTTGGCGGCCAGCTGCGCCAGGGTGCGGCCCTTGAACAGGTAGCCCTGGCGAATCAGCTTGCCCAGGGGCATGGGCGATGGCTTGGCGTAGCCCAGGCCGTACTTGCCCAGGGTCTTTGCGTCGCACACCAGCCACATGGCCGTGTCGCTACGTGCGGCGTCGTTGGCGATCATGGCCTCGCCGACGTCGTGGTAACTGTTGGCCTCGTTGGTGAAGCGCTGGCCGCTGGCGTCCACGCCGATCACCCCGGGCTTGTAGCGGTCCAGCAGGTGCGGGAACGCAGTGAAACGGCCCTTGCCCATCGGCACCTTCGACACCGGCATCCACGCGGCGGCGGCTTGCAGGCGAATGTCCACGCGCCCGCCCACGGCTTCGGCCAGGCGCGCGCCGTCGCCGGTGTTGCTGTCGGGCACCGGCGAGAAGTGCTCGCCGCCGCGCTTGACGTGGGGGTAGGCCTCGCGCAGCCGCTGGCGGTCGTGGGAGAAGCCGCCGCCGGCCAGCACCACCGCACGGCGCGCCTGCAGGCGGCATTCGCCCTGGGCGCTGGTGGCGAGCACGCCGGTGATGCGGCCCTGGTCCTTGAGCAACTGCCGCGCCGCAGTGCCGGTGAGAATCGGAATGCCCAGGTCCAGCGCCGACTTGGCCAGCCGCGCGGCCAGGGCGTTGCCGCTGGTGACCTGGGTGCCACGGCGGTACAGCAGCATCTCCTTGAGGTGGGTGGCCAGGCGCCGGGCCACGTAGACGAACGAGGTCAGCGAGCGCGTGGCGTTGAAGAAGTGCTTGAGGTCGGCGTTGGACGAATTGAACATCATGCCGATGAAGGTGATGGTCTTGAGCGGTGGGCGCAGGCGCGCCATGTCGGCGCCCAGCTGGCGGATGTCGAACGGCGCGGCGAGGATCGAGCGGCCCACGTCGAGGCCGCCCGGGGCGTCGGGATGGTAGTCGGGGTACAGGGTGGGGACGAACTGCACGGCGGTCTCGCGCTGGAAGAAATCGACCATCTGCGGGCCGTGCGCCAGGAAGGCCTCGATGGCCGCGTCGTTATAGAAGGCGCCAGCCTGGTCGCGCAGGTAAGTGCGCGCCAGCGCCAGGCTGTCGTTGGCCTGCTGGGCCTTGCCCAGGCGGTTGTTGGGAATCCACAGCACGCCGCCGGAGAACGCCGTGGTGCCGCCGAAGCAGTCGGCCTTCTCGATGACCACCACGTCAAGGCCGGCCTTCTTCGCCGTGATGGCGGTGCTCAGCCCCCCTGCCCCGGCGCCTACCACCACTACGTCGCAGGTCCGGTTCATGGCCGTGCTCCTTCGAAGCCTGGGCGTGGCAACAGGGCCATGGGCATGCTTTCGAAGCCGCCGTCCACCAGCAGTTCGGCGCCGTTGATGTAGTTGGCGCGCTGGCTGGCCAGGAACAGCACGGCGTCGGCAATGTCCTGGGGCTCGCCGATGCGCCGGCTGGCGGTCATGGCGCTGCGCTGCTGTTCCACCTGCGGGTCGGCGTAGAAGGCCGCCGACAGCGGCGTGCGAATCAGCCCCGGGCACACTGCGTTGCTGCGCACGCCGCGCGCGCCCCACTCTACCGCCAGCTGGCGCGACAACATGCTCACCCCCGCCTTGGCGGTGCTGTAGGCGCCGCTCCAGGGTTGCGGCGCGTGGGCGGCAATGGACGCGACATGGATGATGCTGCCGCTGCCCTGGGCCAGCATCGGCTGGCCGAACGCCTGGGCGCACAGCAGGTAGCCGCTGAGGTTCACCGCCAGCACCTGGTTCCAGTGTGCCAGGCTGATGTCTTCCAGGCGGCCGGGGCGCATCACACTGGCGTTGTTGACCAGCACGTCGCAACGGCCATGGCTGGCCAGCACCTGGGCGGCGGCCTGGCGCACGCTGGCGGCATCGCTGATGTCGCAGGCCAGGGCGCTGGCCGCGCCGCCCAGGGTGGCGGCCAGGGATTGGCATGTGTCCAGGTCAAGGTCCAGCAGCACCAGGGTGGCGCCCTGGGCGGCCAGCTCGCGGGCGACTATGGCGCCGATGCCGCCGGCCGCGCCGGTGACCACGCAGACGCGCGAGGCCAGGTTGAGCCAGTCATTGTTCTTGTTGTGCATGGTTTTCTCCAACGGGCGCCGCGACAGGCGGCGCTTCCACAGGCCACAGGTTAGGCCTGGCGCCCGCCGGGCTTGAATGGACAAAACCTGCAAAGGCCGGCACATGCCGATCAAACTGCGCCGCCCGCCACGGCGCTGTGGCACAGTAGCGGTGCCCATAACAACAACACCTGACACCATGGCCGCCATTCCCAACTACGCCCTGTACGGCGAGCGCATGCAGCCGATCTGGCATGACGCGCTGCACGTCGAATCGATTTCCCTGCGCTCCGGCGCGCACCACTGGGAGATCGCCCCCCACCGCCACGAAGGCCTGTTGCAGCTGCTGTACCTGCAACACGGCAGCGGCCAGCTGCGTTTCGACGGCCAGGTGCTGCGCGTGCAGGCGCCCTGCGCGATTATCGTGCCGGCGCCTATCGTGCATGGCTTCAGCTGGGACGGCGCGGTGGAGGGCCAGGTGATCACGGCCGTGCAGACCCTGCTGCAGGCCATGGCCGACGCCGTGTCGGCGCCGCTGGCGGCACGGCTGCTGCAGGCACAGGTGGTGGACCTGCCCACCTGGCCCGCCGCAGCCGACCCGCTGCTGCCCCTGTTCACCAGCCTGCGCGATGAATACCACAACCGCGCCAGCGACCATGTGGCCTGCAGCATGGGCCTGCTGCTGGGCCTGCTGGTGCAGGTGCTGCGCCACGGCCGCTGCCCGCAGGGCGTGGACGAGGCGCCGGCGTCAAGGCGCTCGCAGCAGATGGTGCGGTTCCGCGAGCTGGTGGACATGCACTTCCGCCAGCACCGGCCGCTACAGGCCTATGCCCGGGAGCTGGGCATGACCCTGGTGACCCTGGGGCGCCTGTGCCAGGAGCACCTGGGCATGCCGCCCATGGCGCTGATCAACGCCCGGCTGGTGCTGGAGGCGCGCCGCGAGCTGGCCTATTCCAGCCTGAGCATCAAGGCCATCGGCCATGGGTTGGGGTTCAACGACGTGGCGTACTTCAGCCGCTTCTTCCGCAAGCACACCGGGCTGTCGCCCAGCCAATACCGCGAGCAGGCGTAGCAGCAATTGTCTTGAAACGGCGTCGTCTGCCGCCGTACGTGGTAGGAGCCGGCCTTGGCCGCGATGCAGGCGACGCGATCGACGAGGTACACAGGGCCCCGTAGCAGCGGCCGAAGGCCGCGTCCCAGGCGCCGCGGTGTGCCAGGCGAATCGCGTTTGCTGCCGGACGCCGCCTTCGGCAGCTGCTACGCCGATCCCCCGTAGCAGCGGCCGAGGGCCGCGTCCCGGGCGC
The DNA here is from genome assembly GCF_056312595.1 of Pseudomonas sp. GYB4201. Lineage (NCBI taxonomy): Bacteria > Pseudomonadati > Pseudomonadota > Gammaproteobacteria > Pseudomonadales > Pseudomonadaceae > Pseudomonas > Pseudomonas sp. GYB4201. The sequence continues at coordinate 194,438 of NZ_JBWGIG010000007.1, forward strand.
TGCGGGGTGCCTGGCGAATCGGGTTTGCTGCCGGACGCCGCCTGCGGCAGCTGCTACGCCGATCCCCCGTAGCAGCGGCCGAAGGCCGCGTCCAACGCGCCGCGGTGTGCCTGGCGAATCGCGTTTGCTGCCGGACGCCGCCTTCGGCAGCTGCTACGGTAAGGGGGGAAGGTTGGGGGGTTGCATGGCGCTGCATCGAGGGTTTCGCTTGTTCGGGGGTATTGTCTTCGGGGCCTTGCTGCTCTATCTGGCGCTGTGCGCGGCGTTGCTGGTGTTCCAGCGGGCGCTGATTTATCACCCGCAACCCAACGAGGGCGATACGCCGGCCTCGCTCATGGCGTTCACGGTGGATGGCGTGCGCCTGCAAGCCTCGGTGCGCCCCCATGCAGGGCCTGACGCGGTGCTGTACCTGGGGGGCAACGCCGAGGACGTGTCGCTGAACCTGGCCGATTTCTCGGCAACTTTCGCCGACCAGGCGCTGTACCTGCTGCACTATCGCGGCTTCGGCGGCAGCGGTGGCTCGCCGACCCAGGCCGCGTTGCAGGCCGATGCGTTGGCGCTGTATGACCTGGTTGCCGCCAGCCACCCGCACGTGACGGTGATCGGCCGCAGCCTGGGCAGCGCTGTGGCGGTGTACCTGGCCAGCCAGCGGCCGGTGGCGCGGCTGGTGCTGGTGACGCCGTTCAACAGCCTCGCGGAGCTGGCCAGCCAGCGCTTCGCGCTGTTCCCGGTGCAATGGATGCTCAAGGACCGCTTCGACTCATGGCGCTACGCCCCCCAGGTCAGCGCCCCTACCCGCCTGGTGGCGGCCGCCGACGACAGCCTGGTGCCGCGGGCCAGCACCGAGCGGCTGTACGCGCATTTTGCCCCGGGCGTGGCGACGCTGCAGTTCATCCCGGCCAGCGACCACAACAGCATCTCCGACAGCCCGGCGTATCTGCCGGCGCTGAAGGCTCGCTGAAACCCTGACGCGGCCTGGGGCCGCTGCTACGTTGATCCGTGTCACATTAGTGAAATATACAAGGCTTACCATGGCGCAGATGACTGCTATATGACAGTTTGAAGACAGCTGACCACTGACACAGGGAGTGACCATGGAATCGTCTCTAGACGCGCTTCGCCAGCAGATCCAGCAAGCCGAACCGGTGCTCAAGCGCCTGGACGTGGCCATGGAGAACCTGACGTTCGACCCACTGCAGCCCGCCAGCGTCGACGCTGCCAACGCCACCGTCTCCCACCTGATCGCCACCTTGCTGGCCGGGTTTGAACACAACCCCATCCTCGGCCCCCTGGCCAATGACCTTGAAGCCCAGTACCTGGAAGGCATCCGCCTGAAAGTGCGTGCGGCCCGCGCCCAGGCGGCCTGACGCCTAGCCCTTCACCCGCGCCAGCTCGGCCTTGAGCCGGGCAATCTCGTTGCTGTCGCTGCCGTGCATGGTCACCAGCGCAGCGATGCGCTGGCGGCATGCCCGCAGTTCGGCATTGGTTTCATCCAGCTCGTTGGCCAGCAGCGTGCATTGATGTTCCAGCAATTCCAGGTGGGACGGAAAGGGTTCGAAACCAGTGGCGTCTACGAGGTCGTTTGTCATGAGCATGGGGCACCAACGGAGTAGAGTACAAATGTTCTCCATGCAGAATAACCGCAACCACTGGATGCATCAACAGTGTTTCGTCGGCACATCAATACGCAAACGCGTGCCCCAGCTCCTGCTCCATCCACGCCAGGAAGCGCCGCACCCGCGGAAAGCTGGAGTGCGCGCGCGGAAACACCAGGTGATGGGCCGCCACCGGCGCGCTGAGTGACGCCGGCGTCACCGCCACCAACGCCCCCGAGGCCAGGTATTTCTGCGCCAGCAAGGTGCTTTCCAGGGCAAAGCCCAGGCCCAGGCTGGCCGCCTCCAGGGTCATGTACGAGCGGTCGAAGCTCAGCGCATAAGGCTTCTCCGGCAGCGCCAGGCCGTGCTGGGCGAACCATTCGGGCCAGGTCAGCAAGGTCGAGGCCGACAGGATCAGGTCGCTGCCCAGCAGGTCGGCGGCCTGCCGCACCGGGTGCCGGGCCAGCAGCGCCGGCGCCGCCAGCACCGCCACCGACTCGTCGCGCACGGTGCGCACCTCGTAGCTGGGCCAGGCGGGCCGGCCATGGCGAATGTCGACGTCGATCTTGTCGCGGCTGAAATGCAGCGCCTCGTAGGAGCACGACAGGTTGATCTGGATGTCCGGGTGGCTCTGGCGGAACGCCTCCAGGCGCGGCATCAGCCACAGCAGGCCGAAGCTGGGCGAGGCATGCAGGCGCAGGCAGTCGATGCTGACGTCGCTGGCCGCCCGCTCGGTGGCCACCGCCAGGGTCTGCAGAATGCCGGAGACCTCCTTGAGGTACTGCTCGCCCACCGGCGTCAGGTGCACGCCACGGGCGCCACGGGTAAACAGCTGGCGGCCGATCAAGGCTTCCAGGTTGGCCAGCTGGTGGCTGACCGCCGAGGGCGTCAGGTCCAGCACCTCGGCGGCCCTGGCCACGCTGCCGAAGCGCGCGGTCTGTTCGAAGGCCTGAATTGCTTTCAGGGGTGGCAGTGGCGGCATGACCGGGGACATGGCGGATCCTTGCGCGTGGGTCTTGTTATTGATGGCTTCATTCAAGCACCGCTGGCCGCGAGTGCTGAATTTTTTTCAGCCACCGATGATGTTTAGCGCATTGCTCAGGGCCGCCGCCCGGCACAAGCTGAGTCATCGGTTGAGCACAACCGACCCATAACAACAATCAGAGGGACTGCACATGCTGCTCAAAGACAAGGTTGTCATCATCACCGGCGCCGCCTCCGCCCGTGGCATCGGCCGCGCCACCGCCACCACCTTCGCTGCCCAGGGCGCGTGGGTGGTGATCCTCGACCTGGACGCCGCCGCTGCCCGCGACGCCGCCGCCACCCTGGGCGAAGGCCACCTGGGCCTGGCCGCCAACGTCGCCGACGAAGGCCAGGTCCGCCAGGCCGTGGGCCAGGTGCTGGAGCAGTTCGGGCGCATCGACGTGCTGGTCAACAACGCCGGCATCACCCAGCCGCTGAAGACCCTGGAGATTCGCGGCAGCGACTACGACAAGGTGCTGGACGTGAGCCTGCGCGGCACCCTGCTGATGTCCCAGGCGGTGATTCCGGCGATGCGCCGCCAGGGCGCGGGCAGCATCGTCTGCATGTCCTCGGTGTCGGCCCAGCGCGGCGGCGGCATCTTCGGCGGCCCGCACTACAGCGCCGCCAAGGCCGGCGTGCTGGGCCTGGCCCGGGCCATGGCGCGGGAGCTGGGCCCGGACAAGGTGCGCGTCAATTCCATCGCCCCCGGGCTGATCCACACCGACATCACCGGCGGCCTGCTGCAGGACGAGCGCCGCCAGGCCATCCTCGACGGCATCCCCCTGGGCCGCCTGGGCCAGGCGCAGGACGTGGCCAACGCCGCGCTGTTCCTGGCCAGCGACCTGTCTTCCTACCTGACGGGCATCACCCTGGACGTGAACGGCGGCATGCTCATTCATTGAGCCACCCACGCTGGCCCTGGTGCCAGCGTTGTTCTTATAACAACAAGAGAACAGACCATCATGACCACTCTATCGCTCGACGCGGTGGTGTCCGTGCGCTCCAACGCCTATCGCAAGACGGCGTGGCGGCTGATGCCGTTCCTGATGCTGTGCTACCTGTGCGCCTACCTTGACCGGGTCAACGTCGGCTTCGCCAAACTGCAGATGATGAACGACCTGGCCTTGAGCGAGGCGGTCTACGGCCTGGGCGCCGGCATGTTCTTCATCGGCTATTTCCTCTGCGAGGTGCCCAGCAACCTCATCCTGCACCGCGTGGGTGCGCGCCGCTGGATCGCGCGCATCATGATTTCGTGGGGAGTCATTTCCGCGCTGTTCGCCTTCGTCGAGACCGCCTGGCAGTTCTACGGCCTGCGTTTTCTGCTGGGCATCGCCGAGGCCGGCCTGGCGCCGGGCCTGCTGCTGTACATGACCTACTGGTTCCCCTCGTACCGGCGGGCGCGCATGACCGTGCTGTGGTTCGTGGCCATTCCGTTGTCGGGCATGCTCGGCGGGCCGCTGTCGGGGCTGATCATGGCCAAATTCGCCGGCGTGCATGGCTGGGCCGGCTGGCAGTGGCTGTTCGTCATCGAGGCGATCCCCACCGTGGTGGTCGGGCTGCTGGTGCTGACCTGCCTGAAGGACGGCGTGGCCCAGGCCACCTGGCTGCGCGACGATGAAAAGGAGTTGGTGCGCCAGGAACTGGCCGAGGACAACAGCCGCAAGGTCAGCCATGCCTCGGTGGGCGCGTTCCTGCGCGACAGGCGCCTGTGGCTGCTGGCCGGCATCTACTTCTGCGTGGTCATGGGCCAGTACGCCCTGACGTTCTGGCTGCCCACCCTGATCCGCAACGCCGGGGTCGCCGACCCGCTGCACATTGGCCTGATGACCAGCCTCCCCTACCTGTGCGCCATCGCCGCCATGCTGCTGATGGGGCGCAGCAGCGACCGCCAGGGCGAGCGGCGCTGGCACCTGATAGTGCCGATGCTGGCCGGCGCCGTGGGCCTGGCGCTGGCGGCGCTGCTGGGCAGCAACCTGCTGCTGTCGGTGCTCAGCCTGTGCCTGGCGGCCGCCGGGGTGCTGAGTGCGTCCTCGCTGTTCTGGATGCTGCCTACCACCCTGCTGGGCGGGGTGTCGGCGGCGGCCGGTATCGCCGGCATCAACAGCTTCGCCAACCTGGCCGGCTTCTGCTCGCCCTACCTGATCGGCTGGGTCACCACCCGCACCGGGTCCAGCGCCATCGGCATGTACCTGATCACCGCCGTGCTGTGCCTGGGCGCCTGGCTGGTGCTGCGCATTCCGGCCGCTTCGGTCAACCGTTGAAACCATGGAGTCTTGATCATGACAGCTACTTCCGCACACCCATCCAGCGTGCCCCTGGCACAACGCGCGTTCAACATCCGCCAGCACGCCCTGCGCATGGGCCAGGTGCAGGGCCAGGGCTACGTGGGCCAGGCCCTGGGCGCCGCCGACCTGCTGGCCGTGGCCTACTTCCACGCCCTGCGCTACCAGCCCCACGACCCGCACTGGGAGCAGCGCGACCGCTTCTACCTGTCCATCGGCCACTACGCCATTGCCCTGTACGCCGCGCTGATCGAGGCGCAGGTCATTCCCCTGGATGAGCTGGAAACCTACGGCTGCGACGACAGCCGCCTGCCCATGTCGGGCATGGCGGCCTACACCCCCGGCATGGAGATCACCGGCGGCTCGCTGGGCCACGGCCTGGGCATCGCGGTGGGCGCCTGCCTGGGCCTCAAGCGCAAGCAGTCGGCTTCGTTCGTCTACAACCTGCTGTCCGACGGCGAGCTGAACGAGGGCTCGACCTGGGAGGCGGCGATGTCGGCCTCGCACCGCAAGCTCGACAACCTGATCGCCATCATCGACGTCAACAACCAGCAGGCCGACGGCCACAGCAGCGAGATCCTCGCCTTCGAGCCCATCGTCGACCGCTGGCAGGCGTTCGGCTGGTTCGTGCAGCGCGTCGACGGCAACGACCTCGACGCCCTGGTGCAGGCCTTCGACACCGCCCGCAGCCACACCGGCGCGCAGCCGCGGGTGATCATCTGCGACACCCGGATGGGCAAGGGCGTGAGCTTCCTGGAGCAGCGGGAGAAAACCCATTTCATCCGCGTCGACGAACACGAATGGCAAGTGGCCCTGGACACCCTCGAGCACGGGAGCAGCAAATGAACAGCATCAACCAGACCCCAGCGGGCAAGAAGCGCCTGACCACCTCGGCGATGATCGCCTCCATTGCTGCCGAGGGCCAGCCGGTGCGCCCGGCGCCGTTTGGCCACGCCCTGGCGGCGCTGGCCGAGCAGCGCGCCGACATCGTCGGCTTGTCGGCCGACCTGTCCAAGTACACCGACCTGCACGTCTTCGCCAAGGCCCACCCCCAGCGCTTCTACCAGATGGGCATGGCCGAGCAGCTGCTGATGAGCGCCGCGGCCGGCATGGCCCGCGAAGGCTTCGTGCCGTTCGCCACCACCTACGCGGTGTTTGCCGCGCGCCGGGCCTATGACTTCATCTGCATGGCCATTGCCGAGGAGAACCTCAACGTCAAGATCGTCTGCGCCCTGCCCGGCCTGACCACCGGCTACGGCCCCAGCCACCAGGCCACCGACGACCTGGCGATATTCCGCGCCATGCCCAACCTGATGGTCATCGACCCCTGCGACGCCCTGGAGATCGAACAGGCCGTGCCGGCCATCGCCGCCCACCAGGGCCCGGTGTACATGCGCCTGCTGCGCGGCAACGTGCCGCTGGTGCTGGATGAGTACGGCTACACGTTCGAGATCGGCAAGGCCAAGACCCTGCGCACCGGCAACGACGTGCTGATGATCAGCACCGGGTTGATGACCATGCGCACCCTGGAGGCGGCTGAACAGCTGCGCGCCGACGGCATCGACGTGGCGGTGCTGCACGTGCCCACCATCAAGCCGCTGGACGCCCAGACGATTCTGGCCGAGGCGCGCAAGCCAGGCAGGCTGGTGGTGACAGCCGAGAACCATTCCATTGTCGGCGGGTTGGGCGAAGCGGTGGCCGGGTTGCTGCTGCGCAGCGGCGTGACCCCGACGTTCCGGCAGATCGCCCTGCCCGACGCGTTCCTGGACGCGGGGGCGCTGCCGACCTTGCATGACCGTTATGGCATATCCACGAGTGCGGTGTGCGCGCAAGTAAAAGCCTGGTTGTAACCTCCCCCCCCCGTAGCAGCGGCCGCAGGCCGCGTCTGGCCACAACGCGGTATACCCGGAAATGCGCGTTGGCTTCGGACGCGGCCTGGCGGCCGCTGCTACAGGGGACGTGCTACCCACCCTTGGCCATGCCGGCGCTATCGGCGATCTCGTTCCACAGGTGCATCGCCGCGTAGGCCCGCCATGGCCGCCAGGTCTCGGTGTCAAGCGGCGCTTCGCGGCGGGCGATGGCCTGCATCAGCACCAGGTCCGTGCCGGGCCAGGCATCGGCGTCGCGCCAGGCGCGCATGGCCACGTACTCCACCGTCCACGGGCCAATGCCCTTCATGGCCAGCAGGCCCTTGCGCAAGGCCGGAATGTCCGGCGTCGCCGCATCGATATCCAGCCTTCCCTCCGCCACCGCCCGGGCAAACGCCTGCAGGGTCTCCACGCGCTTGCCGGGCATGCCGATCTTCTCCAGGTTGGCGTCCGCCAGGGCCGCCGGCGTGGGGAATAACCAGGCCGTGTCGGGGTGGAACGGCGCCTGGGCCGGCGCACCGGCGCGCTGCACCAGGCGCCCGACGATGGTGGTGGCCGCCTTGACGCTGACCTGCTGGCCAACGATGGTGCGCACCACCAGTTCAAAACCCGACCAGGCCCCGGGAATACGCAGGCCCGGCGCCTGGGCGACCAGGCGGCGCAGCCAGGGGTCGCGGTCGAACGCCTCGCGCAGGTGCTGCGGGTTGGTGTGCAGGTCGAACAGGTGGCCGAACCTGGGCGCCATGTCCGCCAGGAAACGGCTGGCCTCGCCTTCCACCCTGGCGATCAGGCAGGGGCGCGTGGGGTCCTTGCGCACCGTGAGCAGCCCTGGCGCGCCTTGCCAATGCAGGGTGCGGATATAACGGTCGCCGTCCACGGTCTCGACGCCACCGGTGGAGCGGCCGCCAAAGAAGCGCAGCATGCGCGCCCAGTCGAAGGGTGGCGTAAAGGGCAGTTCCAGCTCATCGGCAGGGTGCATCAGCATCAATTTACCTTGTGAATGGCAACGCCTGGCTGCAAGGTCCGGGCGATGGCCCTTACCAGCGCATCGATGGACCAGGGCTTGAGCAGGTAGACCAACGGCGGCGGCAAGCCGGAGACGTCGAGCAAATAGCCCGAGGTCAACACAAAGCCGGTGCCCGGCCATTTCTGCTGCACCATGGCAGCGAGCTCCATGCCCTTGATGCTGCCAGGCACGCCGTGATCGGCAATCACCAGCCGACAGTTCGCCACGGGGCGGAGCATGTGCACCAAGGCGTCCTCGGCGTTGTCGAAGGCAATGCAGGAAGCCCCCAGTTCGACGACGATGTCCACCATCAACTGCCGCAAGGTGGGGTCATCCTCGACAACGACCACCTCGCCCTGGATCGGCCGCAGCCCTTTCCATTGGATATTCACGGCGTGCTCTTCTTCCCCTTCAAACCCCGAGTGTTTCAAAGTTGAGAGTAGCGGTCGATGGTAGCCGAAGGCCAGTGGGCCGACGGCTCACCCACCGTCAATGCCACGTGTTCACTGAGGTAATCCACCAGCGCCCGCACTTTGGGCGACGGGTGTTTGCTGGCCGGCCACAGTACGTGGAAGACGTTGGTCTGCTGCACATGGTCAACCAGAATCGGGCGCAGGCTACCGGCGGCCAAGGCGTCGCGGATGGCGAACTCGGGCAGGTAGGCGATGCCAAGGCCGCGCAGGGCAAAGCACACGCGGGTCTCGATGTTGTTGCAGATCATCGACACCGGCAACTGCAGCTGCTCGGCATCGCGCAGTGCCCAGGTCTCCAGTTTGCCGCTGGTGGTGGAGCGGTAATGCAGACAGGTGTGCCCTTGCAGGTCAGCTGGCGCTTGGGGGGTGCCATGGCGTGCCAGGTAGTCAGGGGACGCTACCAGCAGCAGGCGGAACGTTCCCAGCCTGCGCGCTGAAAGCCGTGAGTCGGCGGGCTCACCGGTACGGATCACGGCATCGAAGCCGTCCTCGATCACGTCGACCAGGCGGTCGGTGAAGTCCAGGTCCAGCTCGATGGCCGGATACTGCGCCATGAAATCGCCGAGCACCGGCAGCATCAGCGGGCTGACCAGGGGCAGGCTGACGCGCAGACGGCCGCGGGGCGCGGCGGCGGCTTGGGAGAGTTCCAACTGCGCGGCCTCGATTTCGGCGAGGATGCGCCGGCTGCGCTCCAGGAACATCGCCCCTTCGGGCGTCAGGGTGACGCTGCGGGTGCTGCGGTGGAACAGCCGTACCGCCAGCTTTTCCTCCAGGCGCACCACCGTCTTGCCCACCGCCGAGGCCGACACCCCCAGCAGCCGGCCCGCCGCCACGAAGCTGCGGGTTTCGGCGACCTGCACAAACACCGCGAAACTGTTCAGGCTGTCCATCGCGCTCCCATTGCGGACGTTTGTGTCCGTGCAAACCGGAACCTTACCCTACTTTTTCCACAGTCCTGGACTTTCTATCGTGGGCCTCTCTTCATACAGGACGCTCACCCATGCCCTCCACTCCCCCTGAAAAACTGCCGCTGGCGGCGCTCTTGGCCATGGCGATGGCCGGTTTCATCACCATCGTCACCGAAGCCCTGCCGGCCGGCCTGCTGCCGCAGATCGCCGCCGGGATGCAAATCCCGCCAACCTGGGCGGGGCAAATGATCACTGTGTATGCCATGGGCTCGTTGGTGGCGGCGATCCCGCTGACCGCGGCGACCCAAGGGCTGCGCCGCCGGCCGCTGCTGTTGGCGGCGATCGCCGGGTTCGCCGTGGCCAACACCATTACGGCCGTGTCCGCCAGTTACCCACTGAGCCTGGTGGCACGCCTGCTGGCGGGTGTCTCGGCGGGGTTGTTGTGGGCGCTGCTGGCCGGCTATGCGGCGCGGTTGGTGCCAGCGCACCAGCAAGGCCGAGCGATTGCCGTGGCCATGGCCGGCGCGCCGGTGGCGTTGTCCCTGGGGGTGCCCCTGGGTACCTGGTTGGGCAACCTGCTGGGCTGGCGCCTGTGCTTTGGCTTGATCAGCGTGCTGACGCTGCTGCTGATGGCCTGGGTGCGCCTGCGCGTGCCGGATTTCGCCGGCACGCCGGCGGGCAAGCGTTTCGCCTTGCGCGACGTCGTGAAAATGCCCGGTGTGCGGCCTGTACTGGTGGTCGTGCTGGCGTTCGTACTGGCCCACAATATTCTCTACACCTACATCGCGCCGTTTCTGCAACTGGCACACCTGCAAGCGCGCACCGACAGCGTGCTGCTGGTGTTCGGCCTGGCCTCGGTGGCGGGCATCTGGGGCGTGGGTGTGCTGATCGACCAGCACCTGCGTCCGTTGACCCTGGCCAGCACCGCGCTGTTCGCCGGTGCGGCCCTGCTGTTGGGGCTGGCCGGCAGCCAACCGTTGGCGGTGTACGCCGCCGTGGCCATCTGGGGCCTGGGCTTCGGCGGCGCGGCCACGCTGTTCCAGACTGCCCTGGCGAAAACCGCGGGCGCCGCCACCGATGTCGCGCAGTCCATGCTGGTGACGGCGTGGAACGCGGCCATTGCGGGCGGCGGCATCGTCGGTGGGCTGTTGCTGGACGGCTATGGCGCCGGGGCGTTTCCCGGTGCGGTGCTGGTGTTGCTGCTGGCGACGTTTGGCGTGGTTTGGGGCGCGCGGCACCAAGGCTTTCCTGCCGCCGCACGTTTGTAGCAGCGGCCGTAAGGCCGCGTCAGGTCTAGCGCGGGACGCCGCCTTCGGCAGCTGCTACGAGGTTTATATAGACTGATCTGTCTATGTTGCCGCCGGAGAGGATCACTGCCACGCGCTTGCCTTGCATCGCCTCGTGCTCCTGCATCAGCGCCGCCAGGGCAGCGGCGCCGGCGCCTTCGGCGAGGTTGTGGGTGTCGGTGTAGTAGACGTTCACGGCGTCGGCGAGCTGTTGCTCGGTGACGGCGACGAAGCGCTCGGCACCCGCCGCGTACATCGCGAACGCCTCGGCGATCGGCTTGCGCACGGCCAGGCCGTCGGCGAAGGTGTTGGCGCTGGCCGTCTCCTGGACGGTGCCGCTGTCGAAGGAGCGCTTGGCCGCCGCCGCTTCGCTGGCCACCACGCCCACCACCCGGGTGTTCAACCCCAGCGCATCACGGGCGGCGATGACCGCGCAGATGCCCGAACCGCAGCCCACCGGCACATACAGGGTGTGCAGGTCCGGCACTGCGTTGAACAGCTCCAGGGCGTAGGTGGCCACGCCCTTCACCAGTTCGCCGTGGAACGGCGGCACCAGGAACAGGCCCTCGCGCTGGGCCAGGCGCGCCGCTTCCTCGCGGGCCTCGTCGAAGTCGCGGCCGTATTCCACCACCTCGCCACCGAAGGCACGCATGGCGCTGTTCTTCTCCAGCGAATTGCCGAACGGCACCACGATCAGCGCCCGCAGCCCGGCCGCGCGGGCCGCCAGCGCCAGGCTCTGGCCGTGGTTGCCGCGGGTGGCGGTGACGATGCCGGCGGTGTCGGGATGGGCCTGCTTGAGCCAGTGCATGAAGGTGATGCCGCCGCGCACCTTGAAGGCGCCGGTGGGCGTGTGGTTCTCGTGCTTCACCCACACCTCGCAACCCAGCCGCTGGGCCAGCAGCGGCCAGGCGTACTGGGCGGTGGCGGGCATCACCGGGTAGACCTGGCGGGCGGCGGCTTCGATATCGTGGCGGGTCAGCGTGAGCATGGGGCAGTCCTCCTGGGTTTCCCCCACTGTAGAGGGCAGGGCCGCGCACAGGCTTTCAAAAAACTGACCTGACCTTTTGGCCGCAGTTTGCGTAGGATGACCGGCATGACCCAGCCATTACGCCCGTCCCCTGCCAACGAACCGGTCCGCCGCGCCGAAGCCGGGCCGTGGGCGATCGAATTGCTGCCGGCCAATGCCTATGACGCGCGCTATGTCGCCAGCCAATCGGCAATCGGCTTCGCCTTCGACAGCCAGCGCGGCGTGCACGCCATCGGCAGCGACCGGGTGCGCCCCTTCCTGGCCACGCCCAACGGCCTGGCGTTCGTGCCGGCTGGCTGCGACGTGTATTCCACCTCGGCGCGCGGCGGCGAATACCTGCGCGTGGTGCGCACCGACGGCCTGCCGCTGGCCGGCGCGCAGCCGTTCAACAACCGCAACGACCGCCAGGCCACGGCGCTGGCCCTGGGCATGCGCCGGGCGCTGCTGCAGGCCTCGCCCACTGATGAGTGGGAAGCCTGGGCGCTGGCCCTGGCGGCGCGCGCAGCCGGTGAGGCGCTGCCTACGGCCCACGGCGACGCCATGACCTCCCGGCGCCTGGGCCAGCTGGATGAATTCATCGACGCCGGCCTCGACGGGCCTTTGAGCGTGCAGGCCATGGCCACGCTGCTGGGGCTGTCGGAAGGTTATTTCCTCCGTGCGTTCAAGCAGGCCACCGGCCAGAGCCCCCACAGTTACCTGATCGACCGCCGCCTGGCACGGGCCCGCGAGCTGCTGCGTGACCGTCGCGCACGGCTCGCCGATATCGCCTTGGCTTGTGGCTTCGCCTCCCAGGCGCACCTGGCCACGGCGTTCAAGCAGCGCCTGGGCGTGAGCCCGAGTGCGCTGCGCGGGTGAGCCTCAGCCCTGGCGCGGCAAGGCCTGGTAGGCTTGCTGCACCGCGTCATGGCCGTAGCGCCGCTCCAGCTGGCGTACCATGAAGTGCCCGCGGGCCATGTCCTGGAAGTGGTCGATGAACGCCAGGTTGATCAGCGAGCCGCCCACCGCGCCAAGCGCCGGAATGGCCTGGGCCGCGGCCTTTTCGCCGACGTTGACGCTGAAGCGCTCGGCAATGGCGCTGATCAGCTTGATGATCGAACCATCGCTCAACGACTTCGCCAGCGCCGCGCGCACGGGGTAGTAGCCGGTTTCCGACTCGTCATCGCTGGCCGAGCGGCCGCCCAGCGCGAACACCGCCAGGCAGGCCTGCTTGGCCTCTTCGCTGTCGATGCGTTCGCCGTGGCTGCGGGCGATGTCGGCGATGGAGCGCAGCATGATCGAGGTCGACAGCGGCAGCTCGACGCTGAGCCCGGCGAAGCCGAAGAAACCGCCCACCCCGCCGCTGACAGCGATGCCCGCCTTGTGCCACAAGTTGGAGGACTTCTCGCCCGGCACGTCCTTGAGGGTGAACACCGCGGCGTCCAGCGCCTTGACCAGCGCCGAGCGGGTCACCGTGGCGATTTGCCGGGTGACACTGCCCGGCAGGTGCCGCAGCGCCGCCTCCACCGGCATGCCGATGATGCGGGTGACCTTGGCGACGAAACCGGGGTTCTCCAGCAGGTTCTTCGCCACTTGCAGTTGGGCGAGGTCTTCGGGGGCAAGGTTCATGGCAGTACTCATCTCGAAGTTGCAGGCACCGTAGCCGCTGCCGCCAGGCTGCGCTGGCCCTAGGCGGCGCTGATTACCCCCAGTGTACACAAGGCCCGGCGCAGAGCTGCGCAAGCCGCTACAGGTTTCATTTTGCCTCGGCCTGCGCGTTCGCTAGGATCAGGGATTGGCCCAACGAGACCCTGCGATGAGCACATCCCACGCCCCCTGGCGCTACATCCTGCTGCTGGGCGCCTGCACTGCCCTGCCGCCGTTGTCCACCGACATGGCGCTGCCAGCCATCAGCCAGGTGGGCAGCGCGTTGCACAGCGACTCCGCCGCAGCGGCGCAGACCATCACCCTGTTCATCCTCGGCTTTGTGCTCGGCCCGCTGCTGTTCGGGCCGCTGTCGGACCGCCTGGGCCGGCGGCCGATCCTGTTTGCCGGGCTGGCCGTGTTCGCCCTGGCCGGCCTTGCCTGCGCACTGGCCCCGAACATGCCCGTGCTGCTGGCCAGCCGTCTGCTGCAAGGCGCAGCGGCGGGTGCGGCGGCGGCCATGCCCATCGCCATCGTCCGTGATGCCTTCACCGGCACCCAGGGCCGCTCGCTGCAGAGCGCGCTGGTGGCCATCAACAACGTTGCGCCGCTGCTGGCCCCGCTGCTGGGCGCCGGCATCCTCAGCCTGGGCAGCTGGCGCAGCATTTACGCGACCCTGGCGCTGGCTGGCGTCGCGTTGCTGGCCAGCGCCAGGCTGTCGCTGCGCGAATCCCACCCACCGGCCAAGCGCAGCGCCCAGCCGCTGATTGCCACTTACCGCCAGGTGCTGCGCAACCGCCGCTTCGTGGTATGTGCGCTGATCCTGGCGCTGAACTTCGCTGGCCTGTTCGCCTACATCACCGCCTCGCCGCTGGTGTTCATGGACGCCCTGGGCCTGAGCAGCCAGGGCTTTGCCGTGCTGTTCGCAGTGACCGCGCTGGGCACCCTGGGCGGTTCGTGGCTGAACGGGCGGCTGATTCGCAGCGGCTGGGGCGAGGCGCGCATCATTGGCCTGAGCCTGCTGGCCAGCCTGGGCTGCAGCCTGGGGCTGGTGCTGTGCAGCGCGTTCGCCAGCGCGCCGATGCTGCCACTGGCGGCCCTGGTGGTGCTGAGTAATGTGTGCACCGGGCTGGTGATGCCCAACGCCACTCACGCCTCGCTGGAAGACCTGCACCAGGTGGCCGGCTCCGGCGCCGCGTTGCTGCGGGCGATGCAGATGGCCGGGGGCGCGGCCTCGGGCTTCCTGGTGGGCTTGCTGTACGACGGCCATTCGGCTCACGCCATGGCCGGGGTGATGCTCGGTTGTTCGGTGCTGGCGCTGTTGTGCTATGCCGCAGGCTACGGGGCTATCAATCAGGTTGATAGTCCAAATCTGCCTGATCAATTACCCCTTGAGCGCGAACCTTCATAAGCTGCCTGCATTCCATTTGCCAACGGACGACGCCGCCATGAATGTTCACCTGACCCTTGCTGCCATTTTGGTGCTGTTTTTCTCGGTGGCGCTGATTCACGTGTAGAACCTGTGACGCGGCCTGTGGCCGCTGCTACATGGGCGGGGGGCCGTGACGCAGCCTGGCGGCAGCTGCTACGATCGGTGGTTCAGGCATTTGTTTGGACGCCCCATGCTCGCCACCCTTCGGCACTACCCGCTCGCCGTCAACCTGCTGCTGGCCAGCGCCTTCCTGCTGACACTGGGCCGGGCCATCACCCTGCCCTATCTGGTCATCTATCTGACGTCGCACTACGGTTTGGACGTGTCCACCGTGGGCGCGGTGATTGGCGGCGCGCTGGTGGCGGGCTCGGTGCTGAGCCTGTATGGCGGCTACCTCACCGACCGGCTCAGCCCCTACCGGCTGATACTCGGCTTCACCGGCTGTTTCGTCGCCGGCTTCGTGGGCATGTGCCTGACCTCCAGCCTGGCGGTGTTCTTCCTGTTCCTGGTGGCCTTCAACTTCGCCTATTCGGTGATCGACGTGGTGGCCAAGGCCAGCTTCGGCCGGCTGCTGCCCGACCACGAGCAGGCCCGGGTGTTTTCCCTGCGCTACACCCTGATCAACATCGCCTACGCCGTGGGCCCGTTCATGGGCGCGGGGCTGGCGGGCGTCAGCCTGCAGTTGCCGTTCATGCTCTCGGCGCTGCTGGGCGTGGTGTTCCTGGGGCTGTACGCGCTGTACGGTGACCGCCACTTGAGTGGGCCCGAGGCGGCCAGCGAAGGCTTTTCCTTCATGCGCGTGGGCCAGGTGCTGCTCAAGGACCGGCGCCTGGTGTGCTTCACCGTCGGCGGCATCCTCAGCGCGGTGGTGTTCGGCCAGTTCACTGCCTACCTGTCGCAGTACCTGGTGCTGACCAGCGACCCGCAGCAGGTGTACGCGGTAATCAGCACCGTGCTGGCGGTGAACGCCAGCGTGGTCATCGGCCTGCAGTACGCGGTGGGCAAGCACATCGACGCGCGGCGCCTGACGCCCTGGCTGATCGTCGGCCTGGCACTGTTCCTGGCCGGCCTGGTGGGCTTTTCCGTGGCCCACAGCCTGACGGCCTGGGCGCTGGCGATGTTCATCTTCACCCTGGGCGAGATCATCGTGTTCCCGGCCGAATACATGTTCATCGACCGCATTGCCCCCACGCACCTGCGCGGCATGTACTACGCGGCGCAGAACCTCTCCAACCTGGGCGGCGCCCTGGGCCCGGTGGTGTGCGGCCTGGCCCTGGCCTGGCTGGCGCCGGCGGCGATGTTCTACGTGCTTGCGGCGTTCCTGGTGGTGGGCGGCGCGTTGTACGTGCTGGGCGGCTCGCTGGCCGAGAAGGTTGGCTGAAGCGCCGGGTTGGCGGTATGGTGCCCGCCTTTCATAAAGCTGACCCCCGAGGTGCACATGCTGACTTTCCTTCCTGACCCGGACGCGGACTCCATCTCGTCCGACGTTGCCAGCTTCAACGGCATCCTGGTCTCCACCCAGATCCCCACCCGCGCCGACGGCAGCCTGGAGCTGGGCAGCATCACCGCCCAGAGCGAATGCACCCTGCAGGCGCTGAAAGTGGCCCTTGAGCGCGCCGGCAGCTCCATGGACCGGGTGATGCACCTGACCATCTACCTCACCGACATGGCCGACCGCGCCGCGTTCAACGAGGTGTACCAGCGCTTCTTCGCCAAGCCCTGGCCGGTGCGCGCCGCGGTGGGCGTGGCGTCGCTGGCGGTGGAAGGCATGCGCGTGGAAGTCACCGCCATGGCCGCCAAGGCATAAATTCCGTAGCAGCGGCCGCAGACCGCGTCCCGCACGCTAAATTCAGCGCCGCCAGCGGACGCCGCCTGGCGGCAGCTGCTACGGGAAAACTGCCACTGCTTCTATTTCACCGCTACAATGCCCGCCTTGACCGTGCAAAAGCCTGACTAAAAAAACATGTCCCTACCCAAGCATCACCTGGAATTGCTGAGCCCTGCCCGCGACGTAGAGATCGCGCGCGAGGCCATCCTGCATGGCGCCGACGCCATCTACATCGGCGGCCCAAGCTTCGGCGCGCGCCACAACGCTTCCAACGAGGTGGCCGATATCGCCCGCCTGGTGGAATTCGCCCGCCGTTACCACGCCCGCGTGTTCACCACCATCAACACCATCCTGCACGATGACGAGCTGGAACCGGCGCGCAAACTGATCCACCAGCTGTACGATGCCGGCGTCGACGCGCTGATCGTCCAGGACCTGGGGGTGATGGAGCTGGACATTCCGCCCATCGAGCTGCACGCCAGTACCCAGACCGACATCCGCACCCTGGCCCGGGCCAAGTTCCTCGACCAGGCCGGCTTCTCCCAGCTGGTGCTGGCCCGCGAGCTGAACCTGCAGGAGATCCGCGCCATCGCCGATGAAACCGATGCTGCCATCGAGTTCTTCATCCACGGCGCCCTGTGCGTGGCCTTCTCCGGCCAGTGCAACATCAGCCACGCGCAGAACGGCCGCAGCGCCAACCGTGGCGACTGCTCCCAGGCTTGCCGCCTGCCCTACACCCTGAAAGACGACCAGGGCCGCGTGGTGGCGTTCGAGAAGCACCTGCTGTCGATGAAAGACAACAACCAGAGCGCCAACCTGCGCGCCCTGGTGGAAGCCGGCGTGCGCTCGTTCAAGATCGAAGGCCGCTACAAGGACATGGGCTATGTGAAGAACATCACCGCCTACTACCGCCAGCGCCTGGACGACATCCTCGAAGGCCGCCCGGACCTGGCCCGCGCCTCCAGCGGCCGCACCGCGCACTTCTTCGTGCCCGACCCGGACAAGACCTTCCACCGCGGCAGCACCGACTATTTCGTCACCGACCGCAAGGTGGACATCGGCGCCTTCGACACCCCTACCTTCACCGGCCTGGCCGTGGGCGTGGTGGAAAAGGTCGGCAAGCGCGACCTGCAGGTGGTCACCCATGAGCCGTTGACCAACGGTGACGGCCTCAACGTGCAGATCAAGCGCGAAGTGGTGGGTTTCCGCGCCAACATCGCCGAGCCCAAAGGCGAGTTCGAGGAAGACGGCGAGAAGCGCTACCGCTACCGCGTCGAGCCCAACGAGATGCCGGCCGACCTGTACAAGGCGCGCCCCAACCACCCGCTCAACCGCAACCTGGACCACAACTGGCAACAGGCCCTGCAGAAGACCTCCGCCGAACGCCGCATTGGCGTGAACTGGAAGGCGCAACTGCGCGAAGACCGTCTGCAACTGACCGTCACCAGCGAGGAAGGCATCAGCGCCAGCGTCAGCCTGGACGGCCCGTTCGGCGCAGCCAACAAGCCCGAGCAGGCGCTGGACCAGCTGCATGACCTGCTGGGCCAACTGGGCACCACCCAGTACCACGCCACCGACATCAAGCTGGACGCACCGCAGGCGTACTTCATTCCCAACTCGCAGCTCAAGGCCCTGCGCCGCGAAGTGATCGATGCCCTGACCGAAGCGCGCGTCGCCGCCCACCCACGCGGTGGCCGCAAGGCCGAGACCGTGCCGGCGCCGGTGTACCCCGATTCGCACCTGTCGTTCCTGGCCAACGTCTACAACCAGAAGGCCCGCGACTTCTACCACCGTCACGGCGTGAAGCTGATCGACGCCGCCTACGAGGCCCACGAGGAACCGGGCGAAGTGCCGGTGATGATCACCAAGCACTGCCTGCGCTTCTCCTTCAACCTGTGCCCCAAGCAGGCGAAAGGCGTGACGGGCGTGCGCACCAAGGTCGCGCCGATGCAGCTGATTCACGGCGATGAAGTGCTGACCCTGAAGTTCGACTGCAAGCCGTGCGAGATGCACGTCATCGGCAAGATGAAGGGCCACATCCTCGACCTGGCACCGCCAGGGAGCAACAAGAGCGTTGTGGGGCACATCACCCCGGAAGACCTGCTGAAGACCATTCCGCGCGCGCCGCATTGATCGGCTGCCGTGGGAGCGGGCTCTGCCCGCGAAAAATGCACCGCGTATTGCCTGACATACCGCAGTGTTCTTTTCGCGGGCAGAGCCCGCTCCCACATTATTTCAGGCAGTCCAGGACTGCCTGGGCCGTGCGCTCGAAGGTCAACGGCGTCACGGTTACATAGCCATTGAACACACCGTGAGTCTCGGTGCCCTCTTCGTCGAAGCTCTCCGTGCGCGACATGTTCAACCAGAAATACTCGACGTTGCGCGGGTCTTGCTGCCCCGTCACCTGAATACCGTTCAGCCTGCCCGTGCCCTGGGACGTGTACTGCGTGCCCTTGCAGGCCGCCGGTTCCACGTCGGGGAAATTGATGTTCAGGCAACTGCCCGCCGCCCAGTCCGCCTGCGCCACGCGCGCCAGCACATCCACCCCCAGCGCCTCGGCGGTAGCCCACTTCACCGGTTGGCCTTTGGTAAACGCCTGGCTCAGGGCAATCGACGGAACACCCAGCAACATGCCCGCCATCGCCGCGCCTACCGTGCCGGAAAACGCCGTTTCCACCCCCAGATTGGCGCCGCGGTTGACCCCGGACAGAATCAACGTCGGCTTGTGCGGCATCAGGTGCTGCAACGCCAGCACCACGCAATCGCCCGGCGTGCCCTGCACGGCAAAGCGCCGCTCGCCCAGGGTTTCCACGCGCAGCGGGTGGTGAATGCTGATGGCATGGGACACGCCACTCTGGTCGTGGGCCGGTGCCACCACCCAGACCTCGCGGGCCAGTTTCGTGGCAATGACTTCCAGCGCGGCCAGGCCAGGGGCGGTGATGCCGTCATCGTTGGTCAGCAGAACGCGGTCGAACAAGGGGGTGTACGGGTCCATGTGCATCTCCAGGTGAAAGGCGGTCAGGCCGGTTGCGAAATCTCGATCAGGTTCAGGTCCGGGTCACGCACATACACCGAGCGGATCGGCCCGGCGGCGCCGGTGCGCATCACCGGCCCTTCGAGGATAGGCCACTGCTGGGCGTGCAGGTGTTCGATCACCTGCTCCAGGGGCGTGCTGGCAATGAAGCACAGGTCCAGCGCGCCCGGCACTGGCAGGTGCGCCTTGGGCTCGAACTCGTGGCCGCGCACGTGCACGTTGATCTTCTGCTGGCCAAACACGAAGGCCAGGCGGCCCTGGCCGAAGGTTTCCAGGCGCATGCCGAGCACGCGGGTGTAGAAGTCCTTGCAGGCGTCCAGGTCGATGGTGGTGAGGACCAGGTGGTCGAGGTGGTCGATCATCAGCGAAGCTCCAAGGCGGTTGGCCCCTGATGATGCCCTGCTGGCACGCCAGTGAAAATCAAGACGTTTGTCGATACCCGCGTCAGGGCTTGCGCTCCGCCAACTTCTCCAACAGTTCCGCCGAAGGCACGAAGAACAACCCGCCGGTCACCGCCGTGCTGTAGTCGAGCAAGCGGTCGTAGTTGCCCGCCGGGCGGCCCACGAACATGTTCTCGAGCATTTTTTCCAGGGCCGACGGCGAACGCGCATAGCCAATGAAATAGGTGCCGAATTCGCCCATGCCGGGGCGGCCGAAGGGCATGTTGTCGCGGAGGATTTTCACTTCCTGGCCGTTTTCACTGAGCGTGGTCAGGGCGCTGTGGGAGTTGCTGGGTTTGTGGGCGTCGTCCAGTTCCACGTCCGAGAGCTTCTTGCGGCCGATCACCCGTTCCTGGTCTTCCACGCTCAGGGCGTTCCAGGCGTTCATGTTGTGCAGGTACTTCTGCACCATCACGTAGCTGCCGCCGGCGAAAGCCGGGTCTTCGTTGTCGATCAGGGTGGACTCGGTCAGTTTGCGGCCGGCGGGGTTTTCGGTGCCGTCGACGAAGCCGACCATGCTGCGCATGTCGAAGTTGCGGAAGCCCTGCACCTCGTCCACCACCAGGATGGCATCGCCCAGGGCGGCGCACAGTTGGGTGGCCAGTTCGAAGCACAGGTCCATGCGGTCGGCGCGGATGTGCAGCAACAGGTCGCCGGCCGTGGCGGGCGCACGGCGGCCTTCGGGGCCGAACTCGCGGAACGGGTGCAACTGCGCCGGGCGCGGCGCGCCGAACAACACGTCCCAGGCCGTGGAGCCGAAGCCGCACACGCAGGACAGCTTGCCGTCGGGCACGCGCTTGCCCACCGTGCGGGTCAGCGCCGCCACGTCGCCGCACCAGCCGCGCACCGTGTCGGCGGCCTCGGCGCCCAGCGCCACGGTGGCGACGATAAAGATGACGCTGCTGGTGATGGGACTGCAGACGGCCTGGGGTTCGGGAAGGAGGTCAGTCATGGTCGGCCTTCAGGGCTGGGAAAACCATTGCTCAGCGTAGCTGGCGCCGGTGGTTGCCGGGGCTTTTTCCATTGTCTCTGCACGTTCCGACGGTAGACTGCGGGCATTTACCCACCAGGGAAGTCTTTGCCATGATCGATCTCCACCAGCCCCTGGGCGCCCTCACCGCCCTGCGCAAACTCCACGGTTCCACCGTGGACGGCAAGCCCGTGGTGTTCCACTGGTCCGGCCAGGCCTGGGCGCGGCGCGAAGGCGAGCCCGACCGTTTGCTGTTCAAGGTCGAGGGCATGAACGTTCGTCAATGCGGCAGCCTGCACGACCCCCAGCGCGGTGCCGGCTTCCGGCTGGTGTCGCGCGAACTGATGCTGTACCTCGACCCGGTGACGGGCGAACCGTTGAAAACCTGGCACAACCCCTGGACTCAAGCTGACGTGCCGGTGATGCACGTGGCCAACGACCCGGTGAACCTGCGCCCGTTCTTCGAGCGCGATCCTCAGGGCCAGCCTTTGGCCTCCCCCTTCCGCGTCCAGGGCGAGCGCATATTCGCCGCCAGCGAGATCCCGCTCTTCTACCCCAATCCCTTGGCGGGCGATTACCAGGAGTACGTCGGCAACCACTACCACGCCATGGAAATCTTCGATTTCGTGGCCGACCGCGAGGCGCTGCTCAGTAAAGAGACCGACAGCGCGAATGCGGCGTTGGCATGGGTGCGTATCGCGCCGTGGCTGCCGTTCATGCGCATGGGCAGCCGGCCGGGGTTGATGGTGTTCAACGCCATGGGGCAGACCGTGGCAGGTATCGAAGCCTTGCCGGGGGTGCTGCGCGAGGCGATTGGCCGGGATTACCCGGAGTACCGTGAGCCGCCGGCGCTGGATGATGTGCGCCCGAACGCTACCAGTTGGACAGTCGCGCAGCGACTCAAAGAAGCGCAGCGCCCGCGCACCTGATCTTGACCTGGCTTGTGATCTGTTTGTGATCTGTTTGTGATCTGCTGTTGATCTGGCTTTTGATCTTGATTGTATGCCCCGTAAAGCGCCCGGGCCGACTGGAGGCGTCGATCAACGGGCTGCCCGAAGGGCCGAGGCCGCAGGCCGAAGAGACGGTAACCCGCAGGCTTCTATAGCGGGTGCCGTCTGCCCGTTGAGCGGCGCCGGAAGGAGGGGACCCGTAGCGAAGCGTAGGGCCCAAGCAGGGGCAAGCCCTTTTTGGTGACTTTTTGGGGCGACTGCCAAAAAGTTACTCGCCGTAAGGGCGAAACGGTCGGTGGTATCCCCGCGAAAATGGATATGCTCGAAAACGCCGAAGCGGGATACGAACACCACGAACATATCCATTTTTTCGAGTGATGCCACTTCACCTTTCCGGCCTTACGCCGGGTCACTTTTTGGCAAACGCCCCAAAAAGTAACCAAAAAAGGCTTGCCCCTGCTTGGTCCCTACGCTTCGCTACGGGTCCCCTCCCTCCGGCGTCGCCCAAGCGGCCGACGGCCCGGAATAGAAGCGCCTCCGGTTCCGTCTTCCCTGGCTACGCCAGGGACCGCTTGGCCAACGCCTCCAGTCGGCCCTGGCGCTTTACGGGGCACACAATCAAGATCAAAGGCCGCACGGGATCAAGGTCAAGGTCAACAGCGGTTCGCGGCGCGACCAATACTGGTGCTACTTGAATGCACCCAACGTGCTGGGCAAACTGCACTTTTTTGCCTCGGAACCCCACCATGGCCCACCCCAACCAGCCCCTGCAAATAACCCGTTTCCAGCCTACCGACGAATCCGGCGTAATCAACGTCATCCTGCCCATCCAGCAAGCCGAATTCGGCATCCCCATCACCGCCGCCGACCAGCCGGACCTGCGCGCCATCGGCGAGTTCTACCAGCAGGGCAACGGTGATTTCTGGGTGGCCAAGGCCGGCGAGGAAGTGGTGGGCACCATCGGCCTGAAAGACATCGGCGAAGGCCGCGCCGCCCTGCGCAAGATGTTCGTCGCGCAAGCCTATCGCGGCGCTGCGTACGGCACCGCCGCACGCTTGCTCACCACCCTGCTGGAAGCCGCCCGCGCACGCGGCGTGCAGCAGATATTGCTAGGCACCACCGCGCAGTTCCTCGCCGCGCACCGCTTCTACGAGAAACACGGTTTCCACGAAGTGGCCAAGCACAGCCTGCCCGCCTCGTTCCCGCTGATGGCCGTGGACAGCAAGTTCTACGCCCTGGACCTCTGACGCTTACCCGTAGCAGCTGCCGCCAGGCGGCGTCCGGCTGCAACGCGGTGGGCCTGAAAGTACGCGGCGCTTGCGGACGCGGCCTGGCGGCCGCTGCTACGGGGGCGGCGTTGGCAGTTTCTGCCTCGTTACGCGCGCCTCTCGAGCAACCGCCGCCACCAGGAAGTTCGGCGAGTGCCCGCGCTTGCCGGCAGCAGTTGCGGCATGTCGCGCAACCGAACCCAAGGCTCGTCTTGCCAATACAGCACACTCAACGACAATCGCGGCCAAGACATCTGCCCTACCAGCGGTCCGCGCTCGCCAGCGGGAGCCGCGCGCAGCGTAGGCAGTACCACTTGGGTCAGCCACTGCCGCAGCGCACGATTTTCCGGAACGTAGTGATACACCAGCAACGCAAGCGCGCCCGACTCACTGACCATCGCCGTGTGATGCAACTCGCCTTGATAACGCAACCACATCATTCGACGTTGGTCGGCATCCAGCTTGACGGCCTGGCGCTCGTCCAGGCCCGTGCCCATCACACGACCGAGATCCTTGAGGCAAAACCAGGCCTGATCGTCAAACGTAACCGCCTTGAGCAAGCGCCCGTGGCGCAGGAAGGGAATGCTGTCGTAAGGCTGGGTATCAGATGCCGCGAATAGATTTGATCCGTGCATAGGTGAAGCTCCTTTCGTAGAGGAGCTGCCAACCCTTGCGACCAAGCAAGATTGGGTGGCAGCTGTGCACAGGTTGGTCGACCGGGACGAAAGGAACCCGGCAGGCACGAATGCCTCCCGCACACAGCCGCCATAAAGCCACGTGCAGGCAAAATACCGGCATCGGCAATAGCAAGGCTGTTGCACCTTTCGTAAGACGGGCGACCAAACCCGATCGCTGATGTGCAGCGACGGCGCGAGGATACAGCGTGGGTTGGCGACCGGCAAGGCTGCAACGCGGTGTGTCAGGTCGCGCGCGGCGAGAGGGACGCGGCCTGGCGGCCGCTGCTACGGGGGTTTACAGTCAATTGCCGCTGACGATGGCAACGCTGGCGCTGCACCCCAGGCGTGTCGCGCCGGCTTCGATCAGCGCCAGCGCGGTGGCTGCGTCGCGTACGCCGCCGGAGGCCTTGACGCCCACGCCCGGGCCGACGATACGGCGCATCAGCGCCACGTCGGCCACGGTCGCCCCGGCCTTGCCGAAACCGGTGGAGGTCTTGACGAACGCCACGCCCAGGTCGCGGCAGATTTCACAGGCGCGGATTTTCTGGATGTCGTCGAGCAGGCAGGTTTCCAGGATCACTTTCAACGGCACACCGCCACAGGCGTGCAGCACCTGGGCGATGTCTTCGCGCACATGGTCGAACAGGCCTTCCTTGAGCCAGCCGATGTTCAACACCATGTCGATTTCCGTGGCGCCGGCGGCGATGGCGCACTCGGCCTCGAAGGCCTTGGCCTGGCTCACGCACGCCCCCAGGGGGAAGCCCACCACGGCGCACACCTTCACGCCGCTGCCGCGCAGCCGTTGCGCCGCGTGGTAGACCTGGGCCGAGTTCACGCACACGGCGTGGAAGCCGTGCAGCCGCGCCTCCTGGCACAGCTGGGTGACCTGGGCGCTGGCGGCGTCGGCCGCCAGCAGGGTGTGGTCGATCATGGCGGCCAGGGCGGCGCAGTCCAGCTTGCTCATCACGGGTGCTCCTGCGGGTAATTAGCGTGCCAGCGCGAAACTAACACACCCTGGCCCCGCCCATCACCCGTGGGACGCGGCCGGTGGCCGCTGCTACGCTAGATTGGCGACCGCCGAGGGTTGTTCGATGGCGCCATAGCGCCAGCAGCAATGGCGATGGCCCGGGACAAACACACAACCGCTCACGCTGGTCAGCATGATCACGGTCAACAGCACGGCAAGGCGGCGGGTCATGATGGTATTCCTCTGGTTGGGGCAAGCGCCCATGGCGGGCGGTTACTGTTTTGAACGCCGGACGGGGGTGAAATCCGTCGCCGAAAAAAATTTCATTTTCGCGCGACGGATTGCGCCGACCTTGCCGTTAAACCCATCAGCAGCGTTCACCGTCGAACGCGCTTGAAGGAGTTGTCATGAGACTTGCCCGACCTCTGGCCAAACTACGCTATGTCCTGATCATCCCGTTTGCGCTGGCTTCGCTGATGAGCGTGCCGGCCTTCGCCGAACCCGAGATCATCATTCGCCAGGCGCCGCCGCCCCCGCGCGCCGAGATGTTCCCCCGCGAGCGCCCCGGCTACGCCTGGGACCAGGGCCACTGGCGCTGGGCCGGCAACCACTACGAGTGGGTCCCGGGGCACTGGCAGCCAGTGATGCGTGGCGGCCACTGGATCCCTGGCCACTGGGCGCAGCGCGGTCCGGGCTGGCGCTGGGTGGACGGCCACTGGGCCCGCTGAAGCCCTGCCTGGGTGCGGGTAATGCCCGCGCCCAGGCGTTATTCGAGCTGATGCCCCGCCCACTCACCGAGACGCGCGATTGAACGAAACTGACCCGGACGTGGAGTTGCTGGCCCGCATCGGCAACAACGAACCGGCGGCCGTCAACGAGATGGTGTCGCGCAAGCTGCCCCGCCTGCTGGGCGATGCCGACGAAGCCCGCGACGTGGCCCAGGAGAGCTTTCTGCGCATCTGGAAGCAGGCTGCCAGCTGGCGCCCCGGCCAGGCGCGGTTCGACACCTGGCTGCACCGGGTGGCCCTGAACCTGTGCTACGACCACCTGCGCCGCCGCAAGGCCCACGGCCTCGACGACGCGACGCTGGAGGAGCTGGCTGACCCAGCCGGCGCCCCCGAGGACCATCTGCTGGCCAGCGACCAGCAAGCGCGCATGGCCGCCGCCCTGGCCGCCCTGCCCGACCGCCAGCGCGAGGCCATCGTGCTGCAGTACTACCAGGAACTGTCGAACATCGAGGCAGCGGCGCTGATGGACATCAGCGTCGAGGCATTGGAAAGCCTGCTATCGCGAGCCCGGCGCAACCTGCGCAAGCAACTCGCCGAACCGGTTGGCCCGGGAGGAAAACAGCATGACGCCTGAACGCTTTGAGTACCTGGCCGATGCCTACGGCGCCAACCTGCGCCGCTGGCCCGCCGCCGAACAGCCGGCGGCGCGCGCGCTGCTGGACAGCGGCGATGCCCAGGCCCGCGCCAGCCTGGCCCAGGCACTGGCGCTGGACACCCTGCTGGACAGCCATCGCCTGCCCGCGCCCCACCCTGCCCTGGCGCACCGCATTGCCGCGTCCGCGGCACTGCCGCCACGGCATTCACTGTGGCGTGGCCACCAGACCCTGTGGTCGCGGCTGGGGCTGCTGGGCGTGGGCCTGGCCGGTATCGCGGCGGGCATGCTGGCGGTGTCGCTGAGCCTGTCCATGGGCAACGGCCCGGAAGCCTTGCCGAGCATTTTCGACCAAAACGATGCCGATATCGTCTACTCCATCAGTACCGAGGACAGCGAACAATGACTCAAGCCCGTAGCCCACTCAAGCCCTGGCTGGCCGCCTCGCTGGTGCTCAACGTGTTCCTCATCGGCGGCGTGGCCGGTGGCGCCTACCAATGGCTGTCGCACCCGGCGCCCGTGGTCGGCCCGGTGGTGCAGCACGGGCTGCGCCAGGTGATGGTGCAACTGCCGGTGCAGCGCCGCCATGAACTGCGGCGCCTGCTGCGCGAAACTCGCGAGCAGAGCCAACCCCTGATCCTGGCTGGGCGCCAGGCGCGCCAGGACGTGATGCAGCAACTGCGCGCGCCCACCCTCGACCGCGACGCCCTGGTGGCCGACCTGGGCCGCGCCCGCGACGCCGACCTGGCACTGCGCGCCCGAGTGGAAACCAGCCTGGCCGACTTCGCCGCCACCCTGCCGGCGGACGAGCGCGAACAGCTGGCCAAATCCATGTACCTGCGCGGCCAGGGGAAGGTCAACAGGCCGCAGCCATAAGGCGACGGATTTTCCCGTCGCCGACGTTAAACCTTGCAAGCCCGCCGAACCGGCGTGGCTATGGCTTACGCAAGGAACCTCCCATGTTCAAGACTTTCAAGGCTGCCATCATCGCCACCCTGGTGGCGGCATCGCTGTCTGGCTGTATCGTCGAACCCGTCCACCCCCGCCGCCCGCCACCGCCAGTTGAAGTGGTGCCGGTGATGCCGGCGCCGGGGTACCACTGGGTGCCAGGGCACTATCGTTGGGGCCCGGGCCGTTGGGTGTGGGTGCCGGGGCATTGGCGGTATTGATCGGCACTCCTGACGCGGCCTGCGGCAGCTACTACGAAACTCTGTAGCAGCGGCCGCAGGCCGCGTCACAGGCGCCGCGGTGTATCAGGCCGACCGCGCCTGGGCCCGGACGCCGCCTGCGGCAGCTGCTACGGGGGTGTTGGGATCCTTGAGGAGGATGAAGTAGGCCAGCGCCGAGCAGGTCGCCACCACCGCGCTGATCACGAACGCCGACGAGAACGAGCCGCTCTGCTGCACGCTGAAGCCGGTGAGGATCGGTGCGATGGAGCCTGCCAGGTAGCCGCCGAAGTTCTGGATGGAACCAAACGACGCCACCCGCTCCGACGGCACAATGGTGTTGACGATCATCCACGCCGTGGCGCTGGAGATGTTGATGAAGAACAGCGCCGCACACAGCAA
Source organism: Pseudomonas sp. GYB4201 (assembly GCF_056312595.1). Taxonomy (NCBI): domain Bacteria; kingdom Pseudomonadati; phylum Pseudomonadota; class Gammaproteobacteria; order Pseudomonadales; family Pseudomonadaceae; genus Pseudomonas; species Pseudomonas sp. GYB4201. The sequence goes on from NZ_JBWGIG010000007.1 coordinate 222,040, forward strand.
GGCCACGCACGCCACCAGGTTGCTGGTGAAGGCGACGATCAGGGTGAACAGCGCCCCGCCCAGCAGGCCGGTGATGATCACCAGTTTGCGGCTGGCCAGCACCTTCATGCCGCGCACCACCAGGGCGTCGCAGGCCTTGCCCGCCACCACCGTGCCGGCGGCGCCGAACAGGTAGGCCAGCGACACCACCCACGCGGTGCGGTACAGGTCCAGGCCATGGGCCTTCTCGAAGTAGCCGGGCATCCAGGTCAGGTGCAGCCAGATCATGTAGATCACGCCCATGAAGCCCAGGAAGGCGCCCCAGGTGTTGCGGTCGCGCAGCAGCGCCGACCAGCGCAGCTTGGGCGCGGTTTTCGCCACCACAGGCTGTGGCTCGGTACGGCCAGTCTCGGCCATGTATTGTGCCTTGCTCTTGTAGAAGGTGAACCAGCACGCCGCCAGCACCAGGCCGATGACGCCGGTCAGCACGAACATGCCGCGCCAGCCCAGGTGCACCATGAACAACGTCAGCAGCGGCGGCGCCAGGCACGGGCCGATGCAGGTGGCCGACCACACCCAGCCGGTGGCGGTGCCGCGCTCCTGGGTGTCGAACCACTCCGACAGCGCCTTGGCCGCCGAGGGGAACACCGGCGCCTCGCCGATGCCCAGCAGCACGCGCATGCCCAGCAGGTGGCCGAAGCCGCTGAACAGGCCGAACGCCGCCTGCGCCAGCGACCACACAATCAGCGAACCGCCCAGCGCCAGCTTGCTGCCCAGGCGGTCGATCAGCGCGCCCATGGGCAGCTGTGAAAACGCATAGGCCAGGGAAAACGCCGACAGCAGGAAACCCATCTGCGTGGGGCTGATGGCCAGGTCGTGCTGGATGGAGGTGTTGGCGATGGACAGCGCGCTACGGTCCAGGTAGTTGACCACGCCGATCATGAACAGAAAAACGATGGTCAGCGTCTTGAAGCTTTTTATTGTTTTCATGACACGCCTCTTTGAGCGGTTGACGCCTGCATGCCGGGGCACGGGCGTCGTTGCACTCTAGTCAGCGTGGTCGGGTTTGCCCAATGACAACATTCCATTGGGCGATAACCTGGGGTTATTGGCGCCTCGTTACGGCCACCTCACCCCTGCCCTTCATCGGCTGCCCAGGCGTTGTCGTCACGCGGCGCGCGGCCAAAAAACGCCTTGTAGGCACGGCTGAACGCGGCTTCCGATTCGTAGCCCACGGCAAAGCCCACCTCGCCCACCCGGTGCCGGCCATGCAGCAGCATGGTTTTCGCCAACGCCAGGCGCCACTCGTTCTGGTAGCGCAACGGCGGCCGCCCCACGAGTGCGTTGAAACGCTCGCAGAAGTTGGAACGCGACATGCCCGCAACCGCCGCCAGCGCAGCGATGCTCGACGGCTGGCCCGGCGCTTCGTGGATGGCTTTCAACGCCCTTGCAACGCGGGGGTCGGACAAGGCCTTGAGCCAGCCCGCAGCCGCGCCTTGCTGCACCCAGGTGCGCAGGATGCGGATGACCACCAGGTCGATGAGCCGTGACACCATCAATGCCCCGCCCGGTTGCGTGTCGTTGGTTTCCAGCAACATGAAATGCAGGATGCCTTCCGACCACGCCGCAGCGTCGGCATGGCTGAGGTGGATCAGCCACGGCAGGCTGAACACCATGGCTTCGAAGCTGCTGGCGTCGAACCAGAACCGGCAGACCACGACCTCGGCACGCCCCTCGCCCGCCGTGATGTCCAGCCCCGACAGCGCGTGCGGCAACAGCAGGATGTCGCCCTGCCGTACTGTTTTTGCGGGCTGATCGCCATGGCGAATCTGCAGCTGGCCGTCACGCAGCATGCACACATGGGCGCTTTTTTCATCCAGCACCAACGCGTCCCCCGCCTGCAGCACGGCCGAATAGACGCGGTCCCCTGTCAGGCGAATTTTCGCCAGCACCTGGGACAGCAAGTCCGCCGCGGCAAAACCTTCCAACTGCATTTCCGGATGAATGATCAAGCTTTCAAGGGAATCCATCATGTCTGCCTGGCCACGGCGTGGTTAATCTGAGCCACAAGCATATCGCCTTTCAGGCGACATCGGTGCACGGCCGCCAAGCAGGTGACTGTGCCTTTCATCCAACTTCACGGAAGCTATTCACATGTTCGGCATTTCCCCCCTTGGCTGGCTTCACACCCTCGGCAGCCTGCCGGCGATTCCGCTGGCCGCCTACATGTTCTGGCGCCATGGGCGCATCGTGCCGCGCTCGACGCCAGGGCTGCTGTACCTGGTGTCGATGGTGATCGGTGCCTGCACCGTGTTCCTGGTGGCCCACCAACCGGTCAGCAACATCATCGGCGCGGTGACCCTGGTGGTGCTGCTGGCGGGCTATGCCGCGGGGCGCCTACCCTGGCTGGGGCGTGCGGGGTTTTACCTGGAAACCATCCTGCTGAGCCTAACGGCGTTCTTGCTGATGGTGCCTACCGTGTCCGAAACCCTGCGCCGTGTGCCGGACGGCCACCCCATCGTGACCGACCCGCACGCACCGCTGCTGGTGGGTGTGCAAGGCGGCCTGCTGGTGCTGCTGATCATCGGCGTCAGCGTGCAGGTGCTCTATTTGCGCAGGGCAGGCAGGGCGACCGCGCGACCGGCCTGCGACTGAAGCCCACCCCCCGCCTGCCACGCACAGTGCGCGAGCACCTCGAAACAACGCACCACCTGGGGTGACAGCGTGCGCCCCAGGCACAGGCGAATGGCCGTGCTGTCGGCGCCATCGGCAGAGAAGATGCCGCTGCCCGCCACATGGCAGCCGCCCTCCCCGGCCAGCCTGCGCAGCAACGCCATGTCGGTATGCGCAGGCAGCCTCGCCCAGTGAATGAAGCCGCCAGCTGGCGGCTGGTACAGCGTGCCGGGGGGAAAGCGGGTGCTCACCACCCCCGCCACATACTCGCCAAGGCTGGCCAGGTGCGTGCGCAGCCGCGCGCAATGCGGCGCCAGGTAGCCGCGGCCGATGAACTCGTTGAGCACGTGTTGCGCCAGGCTTGAAACCGCCAGGTTGCGCGCGAACATCTGCGCCAGAATCGCCTCGCGGTAGCGCCCGGCCACGCACCAGCCCACGCGGTAGCCGGGCGCAACGGTCTTGGAAAAGGACGCGCAGTAGATGGTCTGCCCGCTGCTGTCGTAGCTTTTCACGGCCCGGGGGCGGGCCTGCTCCGGGGCCAGGTCGAAGAAGATATCGTCCTCGATGATCGGCACGCCCGCCTCGCATGCCAACGCCGACAGCCGTGCCCGGTGCGCCTCGGGCATGATGAAACCGCAGGGGTTCTGCAGGGTGGGGTTGAGGAAAATGACATCGACTTTCTTCTGCGCCAGCGCCTCTTGCAGGTGGTCGAGATCGATCCCCGTTGCCAGGTGCGTGCGCAGGGGCAGCGCGCGCATGCCCAGGCGCTCGATGGTCTGCAGGATGCCGTAGTAGGTGGGCGTCTCGATGGCCACGGTGGCGCCCTTGGGCGCCACGGCTTCCAGCGCCAGCTCAAGGGCGATGGTGTCGCCGGAGGTGATGAGAATATCGTCGGGCCCGCAGGCCACGCCGCGCGCCAGCATCAACCCGGCAATGCGCCGACGCAGCGCCGGCAGGCCCGGCGGCGGCACCAGCCCCGCCAGGGAAACCTGTGCCTGCGCGGCCAGGGCCGCCAGGCACTTGTTCAGCAGCACCTGCGGGGTGAGTTCGTCATGCAGCACCGCCGAGCTCAGCGACAGCGTGGCGGGGTTGGCGGCCTGGGCGAGCATGGCCACCACCGCCTGGTTGACGTTGACCGTGACACTGGAGAAATCATGCGGCGCAGGGCTTGCCGCCGTGCCGGGCGCCGCGACGAAATAGCCCACCCGTGGCGTGGCCAGTACATAGGCGCCGGCCTCAAGCTCGGCCAACGCCCGTTGCACGGTGGTGATGCTGGTGCCGAACAGCCGCGTCAGTTCGCGCACCGAGGGCAGCCGGGCACCGGGTGGCCACTCGTGGCTGTCGATCTGGCGCACGATCCAGTCCTTGACGATGCGCCAGCGCTTTTGCTGTTTTTCGATCCTGTCCATGGGGGCTCATGTGTGGCTAGGCATTACCTGGCGCAAGGTAAAGCAAAGCGATGCCGCTTGCAGCAACGATGATCACGTTGAACACCACCAGGCCGAAGGCGAACCGCACCAGCGCGTGCTCCTCCTCGCGGTTGGCGCCCGCAAGCCCGGTGACCAGCGACAGAATCGACAGCGAACCCAACGCACCATGCCCGGCGGCGCTGTTGACCATGGCTGCCAGCCATGGCCCGTGCGCCACGCCCAGCGCCGCAATGGAAGGCATGATCAGGGTGTTGCCGCCCACGTTGGAGCCGGTGACGTAGCCGGCAAGGCCTGCCAGCAGCGCCACGGTGGGTGCCAGCGCCACACCCGACAGCGACTGCAGGGAACGCTGTGCTTCCAACAGGAAGCCGGCGTTGACCATCACCTGGGACAACAGCAGGAACAGGAATATGGTCGCCAGCGGAAACTTCGCGCGCTTGACCAACGCCGCCCACGGGAACCCTTCGGCAGCGCCCTGCCGCATCGCCATCAACATCGTCACCAGCACCAGCGCAACGCCCGGTGAGGCCAGCGGCTTCCACGCCACATGCTCGCCCCTGACCACCCAGGCGCCGTCCCAACCCGACAGCAGGAACAGACCGCGCAAGCCGATGATCACCGCCAGCAACGCCAGGTACGGCCACGCCGCCTGCGGCCAACGGACCAGGCGCTTGCGCTGCACCGCCGCCAGCCCCAGCCCAACCGCCGCCACCGCCAGCCCCGCAAGCACCCCGGCCACCTCCGGCCCCAGCCAGCGGTTGACGCTGAACAGCACCGTCACGAACAGCGCCGCCACCAGCAACAGCCCCAGCCACGCCAGCAGCTGGCGAACACCAGCCTGCCACAGCGCCACGGCGGCCAGGCCAAGAAACACCGGCGCACTGACCAGCGCCGAGTGGCTGCCCAGTTCACCCACCGGCACATGCGCCAGTTGCGCACCAATCACCGTGGCCAGGCCCAGGGTGCCCCACGGCATGACCACCATGCCCGCCAGGGCGATTTTCATCCCTGCCTGACGGCTGAACAGGCTCATCAACAACGGCACCGTGGCAATCAGCGACACGCCGAAACCGGTCATCGCCTCCAGCAACGGCGCCAGCCCCAGCACGATGAAAATCACCTGGGCCGGTGGCGTCCAGCCCAGCTCCTTGACCCAGGCGCCGATGGCTTGCGGTGCACCACCGCGCTCCACCAGCAGCACAAACGCCAGGCCTGGCGCGATCACGCAGGCGGTGCTCAGGAACAGAATACCGGTGTCCTGGGCGATGGCCGCCGTGACGGCAGCGCTGAACGGCGCCGCCACCCCCAGCCCCCACAGCAGCAACACCCCCGCCACACCGGCCAATGCCGCCTGCACCGGGGGCCGGCGTACCAGCAGAATCAACGCGAGCACCAGGCCGATGGGCGACATTTGCAGCAAGAGTGAATCCATGGGGGGCGCTCCTTGATCGTTGGTCAGGGAGCGATCTTGCCGGGTTCGGTTGGGGCGAAAGAGATACAGATACACGCTGTTTTCCAATACAGGCCTAACCCGCTGCTGCCGCCGTCTCGATCAGCTTCGCCACCGCCTCAGGGTGCGAGACCATCACCACGTGGGAGCCGCCCTTCACCACCTCCACCGCCTTGGCCGCCGCGCGCTTGGCCATGAACGCCATGGCCTGGGGCGGGATGTTCTTGTCGTGGTCGCCGTAGATGTACCACGACGGGATGTGCTTCCAGGCGGCCGCGTCGCTCTTCTCGTCAAGCGCGCCTTGGGCCAGCGGGCGCTGGGTGGCGGCCATCAGCGCGGCCTGGGCGGCGGGCACGTCGGCGGCGAACTGGTCGTGGAATTTGCCCTGCTGGATGTACAGGTCCTTGCCACCGTCGGCCAGGCTGACCGGTGGCGCCAGGGTTGGGCCCAGGGTGCTGCCGGGGAATTGGCCCACCAACTGCGCCACGCTTTCTCCGGCGTCGGGGGCGAAGGCGCTGACGTACACCAGCGCCTTGACGTTCGCCTGCTGGTCAGCGGCGCTGGTGATCACGTTGCCGCCGTAGGAATGGCCGACCAGCACCACTGGCGTGTGAATGCTGCTGACCAGGTTGGCCACGGCGGCCGCGTCGCTCTTCACCCCGCGCAGGGGGTTGGCGGCGGCCACTACGGGGTAGCCGTCGTGTTCGAGGATCTTCACCACGCCGTTCCAGCTGGAGGCATCGGCGAAGGCGCCATGCACCAGGACGATGGTGGGTTTGGCCGGTTCCGCGAAGGCCGAGAGGCAGACGGAACAGGCCAGTGCTGCGATGACTTTTTTCATGGGTGACTCCGTATTGAAGTGATTCATAAGTGCCTTGGACGCGGCCTTTGGCCGCTGCTACGGGGGTTGGCCGTAGTCCAAGGCGGTCACGGGGCGAATCGGGTAAACACCAGGTCGTGGTTCTGCACCTTGGCCTGGTGGCAGGCGTAACAGGTCTGGTGCTGCGCCGCGTCCGCCGGCTGGCCGTTGATGAAGCGGCCGAAACCCCAGCCACCGGTGGCGGCATAGCGTTGCGAATCCTTGACCATTACCTGCACCGTGGTGGCCGCGCCAGGGATGGACGCCGGCTCGAACTCCGGCGACTGCACGTGCTTCCAGGCCAGCTTGACCAGCACCGTGCCGTCGGGGAACGGCTGGCTGCCAGCTTCGTAAGCCTTGATGGCGATGTCGTTGCCCAGCACCGCACGCAGTTCGTTCAACGGCGCAGCCTCCTGGGCCGGGGCTACCAACGCCCACTTGCGGTAGCCGTCGGGCAGCGCCACGCCGTAGATCGGCGACAGCGGGCCTGCGGCCAGGGCCGCGCCGCTGGCGACCAAGGCGCAACCCATCACGAGTGACTTGAGTGTCATGACGCCTCCGTGCGCTTACAGGTGGTCGGCGTCGACGATGGCCTGGGCAAACGCCTGGGGTGCCTCTTGCGGCAGGTTGTGGCCGATGCCGCCGCTAATCAGGCGGAAGTCATACTTGCCGGTGTAGCGCTTGGCGTAGGCCTCGGCCGGTGGGTGCGGGGCGCCGTTGGCGTCGCCTTCCAGGGTGATGGTGGGGACGCTGATGGCTGGCGAGGCGGCGAGTTTCTGCTCCACGGCGGCGTAGCGTGCCTCGCTCTTCACCAGCCCCAGGCGCCAGCGGTAGTTGAAGATCGACACCGGCACGTGGTCGGGGTTTTGCAGGGCGGCGGCGCTGCGGTCGTAGGTGGCGTCGTCGAAGTTCCACTTCGGCGAGGCCAGCTTCCAGATCAGCTTGGCGAAGTCGTGGGTGTTCTTTTCATAGCCCAGGCGACCGCGCTCTGTGGCGAAGTAGAACTGGTACCACCACTGCAGTTCGGCGGCCGGTGGCAGCGGCGCCTTGCCGGCTTCCTGGCCACCGATCAGGTAGCCGCTCACCGCCACCAGTGCCTTGACGCGCTCTGGCCACAGCGCGGCGACGATGTCGGCGGTGCGCGCGCCCCAGTCGTAGCCGCCCAGCACCGCCTGCTTGATGTGCAGGGCGTCCATGAAGTCGATCAGGTCCTGGGCCAGGGCGGCGGGTTCGCCGTTGCGCGGGGTCTTGGCCGAGAGGAAGCGGGTGTCGCCGTAGCCGCGGGCGTAGGGGATCAGCACGCGGTAGCCCTTGTCGGCCAGCGCCGGCGCCACGTCAGCGTAGCTGTGAATGTCGTACGGCCAGCCGTGCAGCAAGATCACCACCGGGCCATCGGCCGGCCCCACTTCGGCGTAGGCCACGTCCAGCAGCCCGGCCTTCACGTGTTTCAGCGCGCCGAACGAGGTGTGGCTGCCCACGGTGATGGGCGCGACCTGGTTGGCGGCGGTGTCGGCGGCGCTGGCGTTGGCCCAGGCGCCCAATTGCAGCACGGCAGCCAGCACGGAGACAGCGAACGGTTTGGACAGAGTCTTGTACATGGTGGAGCTCCTTGGCGTGGTGTTCTCGATGGCGCTATTTGGCCCGCCACATGTGTTCGCCATGTTTCGCCAGCGGGCGGCAAAAGCCGGGTTATGTATCGGGTCCAGTTCCAGATACAAACAGATACATTAGCCCCTCCCCGGCTTGCTAGACTGGCCACCATTCCCCTGATGCAAGGACGCCGCCATGGACTCCCGCGCCGACCACGTATTGATCGTCGACGACGATCGTGACATCCGCGAGCTGGTGGGCAACTACCTGAAAAAGAACGGTTTTCGCGTGACCCTGGCCGCCGATGGGCGGGCCATGCGCAGCTTCCTGGAAGCCGGCCAGGTGGACCTGATCGTGCTGGACATCATGCTGCCCGGCGACGATGGCCTGGTGCTGTGCCGCGAGCTGCGCGCCGGCAAGCACCGCTACATTCCGGTACTGATGCTGACCGCCCGCGACGACGACACCGACCGCATCATCGGCCTGGAAATGGGCGCCGACGACTACCTGGTAAAACCCTTCGTGGCGCGCGAACTGCTGGCACGCATCAACGCTGTGCTGCGCCGCACGCGCATGCTGCCGCCAAACCTTGTGGTCAGCGAGCAATCACGGCAGCTGGCCTTCGGTGTGTGGCGCCTGGACACCACGGCTCGGCACCTGCTGGCCGCCGACGATTCGGTGGTGGCCCTGAGCGGCGCCGAGTACCGCATGCTGCGGGTGTTCCTCGACCACCCGCAGCGGGTGCTGAGCCGCGACCAGCTGCTGAACCTGACCCAGGGCCGCGACGTCGACCTGTTCGACCGCTCCATCGACCTGATGGTCAGCCGCCTGCGCCAGCGCCTGCTGGACGACGCCCGCGACCCGGCCTACATCAAGACCGTGCGCAATGAAGGCTACGTGTTCAGCTTTCCGGTGCAACTGCTCGGGGACGCGCCGTGAAACACCCGCTGCGCTGGCCGCGCACCCTCGCCTCGCGCCTGTCGCTGATTTTCCTCACCAGCCTGGTGCTGGCCCAGGGCCTGGCCGTGGCGTTGCAGGCGTACGAGCGCTACAGCAGCGCCAAGACCCTGATGCTGGGCAACTTCGAGCGCGACGTTGCTACTTCGGTGGCCATCCTCGACCGCCTGCCGGCCACGGAACGGCCGGCCTGGCTCAAGCGCCTGGAGCGGCCCAACTACCGCTACCAGCTGGACGAAGGCGCCTCCGGCCAGGCCATGGACAGTGGCAGCGAACCCACCTCTGTGCAGTCCATGCGCATGACGCTGGCCCCCGACTACGCCCTGACCTTTCGCGACATCCCCGACAGCCGCCCGCACTACCAGGCCCACCTGCGCCTCAAGGACGGCCAGCCGCTGACCATCGACGTGCGCCCCTCGGTCAGCCCGGTGTCGCCGTGGCTGCCGGTGACCCTGGCCGGCCAACTGGCCTTGTTGCTGGCAGCCACCTGGCTGGCCGTGCGCACCGCCATCCGCCCGCTGACGCGGCTGGCCAAGGCAGTGGACAACCTCGACCTCAAGCAACATCCCGTGCACCTGGATGAACAGGGCCCCACCGAGGTGGCCTACGCCGCCATCGCCTTCAACAGCATGCAGGGGCGCATCGCCGCCTACGTCAAAGAGCGCGTGCAACTGCTGGCCGCCATCTCCCACGACCTGCAAACCCCCATCACGCGCATGAAACTGCGCGTGGAGTTCATGGACGACAGCCCCGACAAGGACAAGCTGTGGAACGACCTGGGCGAGATCCAGCACCTGGTCAAGGAAGGCGTGGCCTACGCCCGCAGCACCGAGCCGTCCAGCGAAGCCAGCTGCCGCCTGCAACTCACGCCCTTCCTGGAAAGCCTGGTGGGCGACTACCACGACACCGGCAAGGACGTGCAACTGGCGTCCGCAGGCAACCTGCTGCTCGACACCCGCCCCCAGGCGCTGCGCCGGCTGCTGACCAACCTGATCGACAACGCCCTGAAATTCGCCGGCGCCGCCCAGGTGCAGGTGCTGACGGAGGGCGGCTGCACCCTGCGCGTGCTGGACCGTGGCCCGGGCATTCCCGAAGAGGCGTTGGTGCAGGTGTTGCAGCCGTTCTACCGACTGGAAAGCTCGCGCAACCGCGACACCGGCGGGACCGGGTTGGGGTTGGCGATTGCCGTGCAGTTGGCCGAGAGCCTTGGGGGGACGTTGCGGTTGTATAACCGTGAGGGTGGGGGGTTGTGTGCGGAGGTGATGTTGGGCCTCAACCCGGCCACGTAGCCGCTGCCGCCAGGCTGCGCTGCCCCCCTGCCTCACTCGAGATTTTCAGGGTGCACGCAGGCCAGCGCAGCCTGCGGCAGCGGCTACTAGCGGTTGCCGGCGGGCTATTTTGTAGGACATTTCCCAAATACCCCCCGCCGCATTGCTCCTCACACCCGCCATCGCTAACCTCCCCGCCGTTGCAGCACATTTGCAACCGGGTTTGGCGACCTGCCGTTATCGTTTCATCACAAGCACCATATGGCACTCTTGCCTGGGGCACGCGATGACAGCTATGCAGCGGCCCCACAAACCCAAAGGAATTATCTTGTATGTCCTACATCCCCCTACCCCACTCCCCCGCCGTATTCCTCGATTCTCAAGCCCCCATCGCCACCCTCTACGCCCTGGCCATGCACCGCATCGGCACCGCGCAGGAGCTTATGCAAACCCTCAGCAGCCTTACCCTGAGCAACAGCGATGATCAGGATTTGAAAACCGTGGCCAACACCGTGAACCTCTTGCTGGAAGAGGGTTGCGCGGTGCTTGAGGTGATTGAGGCGCGTGGCGCCTTTCTGCGCCAGCCCACACCGTTCGCGTAGCCGCTGCCGCCAGGCTGCGCTGGCCCCCTGCCTCACTGGAGATTTTCAGGGTGCACGCAGGCCAGCGCAGCCTGCGGCAGCGGCTACAAGCGCTTGCCGGTCTGGCTGTTTT
>NZ_JBWGIG010000008.1:0-225066 GCF_056312595.1 Pseudomonas sp. GYB4201
CTGTCGAAGCCTTGGACGGTCAGATTGAACGTGGGCTGATTGGCCAGCGCGAACATCCATTGTTCCTCTAGATCAGGGTAGGCAGAAACAACATCGGCCAGAAGAATCTGACCGATGTTGTGACAGTCACGCGCGCTTAGGCGGCGACTGGGGAACGCCAGTCATCGGAACCGGAAGTGCCCGAGACTTCGTGGGTCCAGGTGATCTTGCGGTAGGTGAAGTAGACGTCTTCCAGGTGGGTGAAGTGCGACATGTTCGGGTCCTGGCAGTTAGCCATGTTGGACTGCACGTCAACGATGATCGCGTCTTCCAGCTTGATGGTGTAGTAGTGCTCCTGGGTACCCGAGGCCGAGGTGCGGAACCACTTCAGGGTGCACTCGGTCAGGCGCTCGCCGGTGGTCAGCGCGGTGAAGATCAGCGGCGACGACTTGTCGAAGACCTTGGTGATTTTCAGCGGCTTGTGCACGCGTTGGCCGGTCGGTTGGCCGGACTGTGGGTCACGCGGGATGATGACCTGGTGGTCGAAGGCCTGGACCAGGATCTCGTCTTCGTGACCTTCCTGGTAGATGTTGCCGACCGAGTCTTCGGTGAAGGTGCCGGCAGTGATCAGACCTTGCTTGGTGCCTTGGAGGGTCAGGTAGGCGGGTGTTGGCATGAAAGCTCTCCTTGCGGGGTTTAAGTGTCGAATCCTGGACGGGGTAAGGCGTCCTGGTGGCTAGAGAGATATCAAGAGTCGTGCCATAATTTGCAAAAGCTATGTAAATCAATGGTTTGGCGGAATTTTGCTTCGCCCGCGAGCGGCAAAACCAGCTTTTTCGGGGGTAAAGTGCGCAAGAAGTTGCGCAGTGCTGCGCAACTTCTTGCGCACTTGGCTGCAGCCCTTGTGGGCTGGGGCCTGCAGGGCCTCAGAGGGCCATTTCGAGAGAAAAAGTGCGCAACTTCTTGCGCATGATGGCTATTTGCCTTGGTTGTAAATTCAGCCCGTGTTCAGCGCTTTCGTCATGCAGGTGATTGAATTTTTTTGAACGATAGTTCCGAATGATGCTGTTCATTTAATCCGCAGCGAATGAGGCAGACGTATATCTAGCCAATTGGCTAGATTCCACGATTGATGCGATGCAAGTGAATATGTCTTCACCCGTTTTGAACGATTTGAATTGCTAACATTTCAAGGTGACTGTGTAGGAAATGTCACCGTATACAGTAGTTGAATTCGCGTGTTTTTGATATCAAAAAGAAATCATATGGCCATCATTTTGTTTAAAATACTTCCCCCTTAAATCGCTGCGGCCCTTCTAGTACGCGTGTTCCACGAGATAGCACATTGCCCCGTAATCTTTGGCTTAAACCCCACGTTTTGTCCGTTAATACCTCCGAAAGTACACCTTCGTTCAATGTCAAAATACTTGCATCACGCCAGTAGTCTCATTTAGGATCCACCCCCGCTACAATCAGGGTCGGTTTGTACTACATCGGAAATAGTACGCAACAACCTTCCCGTCATTGTTTTGACACCCAAGACTAACCTTGGGGAAGTTAGTCAATGATTCGTCCCCAAGGCCACGGATGACATATTCAAGCAAGCTTTGCTCCCATTATCTCGACCTCGCGAAAGTGCCGGTTTCAACCACGGCATTTGCCGGCGAAGACGTGCGTTTTTCCCTTGAGTACGAGGCGTTGGAGCTCGAGCTCGCCAAGGGCTCGTCGATGCACGACGCTGGCCGCACCGACTGGCTCAAGGTCAAGGACGGCTGCGAGCTGCTGCTGCGTACCCAGTCCAAGGATTTGCGCGTAGCCACCTGGCTTATCTGGGCGCTGCACCAGCGCGAGTCTTTCGTTGGCCTGGTAGCGGGGCTGGGGTTGCTGCGCTACCTGTGTGAACAGCATTGGGCGCAACTGCATCCGGCAAAGGCGCGCACGCGGGCAGGCGCAATCGTTTGGTTGCTGCCACGCCTGGAGCAGGTGCTGTCGGAGGACGTGCCCGTCAAGGATCAGCTGCCGCTGTTCCGCGCCATGGTCGAACACCTGGAGGCGCTGGACACGGTGTTTGCCGAGCACCTAGGCGACGACGCGCCGTTGATACTGCCCATGCGCCGCCGCCTGGCCTCGATGGTGCAACGCGCCGCCGATGGCCAGCCAGAACCGGGCAGCGTTGGCGCCGTGGTAGCCCAGGTCAAGCAGGTGGCAACCCAACTGCTGACCCCTGGCGCGCCCATCGACAATGAAAAGGAGGCGCACAAGGCATTGCGCGCCCAGCAGGAAAGCGCACGGCCGCTGTGTGCCTGGTGGCTGCGCCAGAAGGCCACCGACCTGCGCGCCTTGCGCCTTAACCGCACCATGCTGTGGCTGCCGATAGACACCCTCCCGGAGCGCAACGCCGAGCAGATCACCGCCCTGCGCGGGGTGCCGGTGGACAAGCTCAACAGTTACCGCGAGCGGTTTGCGTCAGGCAAATACGCGGACCTGCTGGTGGACCTGGAAGCCAGCCTGGCGCGCTCGCCGTTCTGGTTCGATGGCCACCGCATGGCCTGGGAGTGCTTGCAGGCGCTGAATGCCGAACCTGCCATGCGGGAGGTGGAAATCCATTTCGCCCTGTTCCTGCAACGGCTGCCCGGCATCGTCGACCTGCGCTTCCATGACGGCGCACCCTTCGCCGACCCGGCCACCCGCAGCTGGATCAGCTCCACGGTCATGCCGCACCTGCAAGCACCGGCCGCCGCGCCGCGCAAGGCCGAGGCCAGCGCTAGCCGCCCGGCCTGGGAACAGGCCCTTGAGGACGTCAAGCCAGTGTTGCTCAAGGATGGGCTCAAGGCCGCCGTGCAAGTGCTCAAGCAAGGGCTGCAAGGCGTTAACGGCGGCCGGGAACGTTTTTTCTGGCAGTTCAGTCTGGCACGCCTGTGCCATCAGGCAAAAAAGTACGAACTGGCCCGCACCCAGCTGGAGACGCTGGACCAACAACTGCAGGACTCAGGCCTACATGCCTGGGAGCCTGATCTCGCGCTGGAGGTTCTGCACCTCCTGCACAACTGCTGTGAGTTGCTGCCACAGAACCATGCAGTGCGCGAACGCAAGGAAGAAGTGTATCGCAGGCTGTGCCACCTCGACCTCGAAGTGGTACTCGAATAGGCCCCCGGGCCGGAACCGTAAAGGAGAAAACCCATGGCCAAAGAAGGCTCCGTAGCACCCAAGGAACGCATCAACGTCACCTTCAAGCCGGCGTTGGGCAATGCCCAGGAAGAGATCGAGCTGCCGCTCAAGCTGCTGGTACTCGGTGACTTCACCCAGCAGGCCGACGAGCGCAAGGTCGAAGACCGCAAGCCCATCAGCATCGACAAGAACAACTTCGACGACGTGCTGGCCAAGCAGAACCTGAACCTGACCATCAGTGTTCCGAACCGTCTGCAGGAAGAAAGCGAAAACGAAGAGCTGGCCGTGAGCATCAAGGTCGGCTCGATGAAGGACTTCAACCCAGCCAACCTGGTTGACCAGGTGCCCGAGCTCAAGAAGCTGATGGAGCTGCGCGACGCCCTGGTGGCGCTAAAGGGCCCGCTGGGCAACGCCCCGGCTTTCCGCAAGGCCATCGAAGGCGTACTGGCCGACGACGAGTCGCGCACCCGCGTGCTGGGCGAGCTGGGCATGCAAGCCGAACCGCAGGACGCCTGAGTTTCCAATTGATAAGGATGCCAACACATGAGCACCAGTGCAGCACAGCAGCAAACCAGTGAAGTTTCCGAGTTCGGAATCCTCGACCAGATCATCGCCGAGACCAAGCTGACGCCCGATGACGAGGCGTACAACATCGCCAAGCGTGGCGTGTCGGCGTTCATCGAGGAACTGCTCAAGCCACAGAACCAGGGCGAGCCAGTCAAGAAGGCGCTGGTCGACCGCATGATCGCCGAGATCGACGCCAAGCTCAGCCGCCAGATGGACGAAATTCTCCACAACAGCGAATTCCAGGCACTGGAATCGTCGTGGCGCGGCCTGCAGTTGCTGGTCGACCGGACCAACTTCCGCGAAAACATCAAGATCGAAGTGCTGAACGCCTCCAAGCAGGACCTGCTGGATGACTTCGAAGACTCGCCGGAAGTGATGCAGGCCGGCCTGTACAAGCACATCTACACCGCAGAATACGGCCAGTTCGGTGGCCAGCCGGTAGGCGCCATCATCGCCAACTACTTCATGTCGCCAAGCGCGCCAGACGTCAAGCTGATGCAGTACGTCTCCAGCGTCGCCTGCATGTCGCACGCGCCGTTCATCGCCGCCGCCGGCCCGAAATTCTTCGGCCTGGAAAGCTTCACCGGCCTGCCAGACCTGAAGGACCTGAAGGACCACTTCGAAGGCCCGCAATTCGCCAAGTGGCAGAGCTTCCGCCAGGCGGAAGACTCGCGTTACGTCGGCCTGACCGTGCCGCGCTTCCTGCTGCGCAACCCCTACGACCCTGAAGACAACCCGGTGAAAACCTTCGTCTACAAGGAAAACGTGGCCAACAGCCACGAGCACTACCTGTGGGGCAACACCGCCTACGCGTTCGGCACCAAGCTGACCGACAGCTTCGCCAAGTTCCGCTGGTGCCCGAACATCATCGGCCCGCAAAGTGGCGGCGCGGTGGAAGACCTGCCGCTGCACCACTTCCAGAGCATGGGCGAGATCGAAACCAAGATCCCGACCGAGGTGCTGGTGTCGGACCGTCGTGAGTACGAGCTGGCCGAGGAAGGCTTCATCTCCCTGACCATGCGCAAGGGCAGCGACAACGCCGCGTTCTTCTCGGCCAACTCGGTGCAGAAGCCGAAGAACTTCGGCATCAGCGAAGAAGGCAAGGCCGCCGAGCTGAACTACAAGCTGGGCACCCAGCTGCCATACATGATGATCGTCAACCGCCTGGCCCACTACCTGAAGGTGCTGCAGCGTGAGCAACTGGGTTCGTGGAAAGAGCGCACCGACCTGGAAGCCGAGCTGAACAAGTGGATTCGCCAGTACGTGGCCGACCAGGAAAACCCAAGCGCCGAAGTTCGTGGCCGCCGCCCCCTGCGCGCTGCGCAGATCTCGGTCAGCGACGTTGAAGGCGAGCCGGGCTGGTACCGCGTAAGCCTGAACGTGCGCCCGCACTTCAAGTACATGGGTGCCGATTTCACCCTGTCGCTGGTTGGCAAGCTGGACAAAGAGTAAGCAGGAGCTTTCGCCATGACTGGATACGGCAGCCTTTTCGAGCGCCTCAACGGCGATGCTGCACGCCGCGCCGGCTTGCCCCGCGAGGTGAGCGCGATGGCCTCGGTGGCTGCTCATCTGGCGAAAATGCTCAGCACCCGTGCGGGCAGCGTGCAGACGCTGCCCGACTACGGGTTACCGGATCTCAACGACATGCGCCTGAGCCTGCACGACTCATTGAGTCAGGCACGCGATGCGATCAGGAAATTTATCGAGGCCTACGAGCCTCGCCTGTCGAAGGTGCAGGTCGTTTCCCAGCCGCGCAACGGCGACCCCCTGAAGCTGACCTTCGCCATCGAAGGCTTGCTGGAAGTGGACGGTTTCAAGCGGCAGGTCACGTTCACCGCCAACCTGGATGGCAGTGGCAACGTAAAAGTCCAATAAGGAGATAGACATGGCTGGCAAACCTGCTGCGCGCGTCACCGACCCTACTGCTTGCCCGGTATCGGGGCACGGCGTCAACCCAATTACCTCGGGCTCGCCCGACGTGATTTTCGAAGGGCTGGCGGCTGCCCGGTTGAATGACCCGACGGCATGCGGCGGGGCGATCGCCAGTGGAGTTTCGTCGACGGTGTTCATCAACGGGATGAACGCGGCGACGGTGGGCTCGGTGGGTTCGCATGGCAATAGCGTCACGGCTGGGGCGGGGACGATCATCATTGGTGATACGCATACGCCTGCGCCCTTCGAGCCACCTGCCCCATTACCAATGAGGTTTGACGAAAGGATCAAGATCGTTGGCGATGACGGCAGTGGGATGGCTAGCGTGCCTTATTACATTGAGGCCGCTGATGGTTCGGTTTATCAGGGCTTCACTAATGAACAGGGCTTAATCCCTCGAATCATGACGCGGACCAAGTCCCAGTTAACTGTGACCCTTGGTGTCGCAGCTTTGGAAAAAGGGGTTTGGGGATGACGCAATCAACTCACGTGGTTGAGACCAATGACAAACCGCAGTCGATGCAAAGTATTCCTGGCTACCTTATGCCTGCCCGGGCCTTTTTCTTCATTGTGGTTGAAGAGCCTGGGGCGGACGGTTTCCTGGTTAGGAAAATTTATGCGTCTCCCAAGAGTCCCTACCTGAAGAACATGCAATTGTCGCCGTTGCAGCAATTGTCGGAGCTTTCACCTGAAAAATATGGTCTTGCCCCCAAGAGTCCGGGTTCTTCTGTTTCCGTTGCTGAGCATGTAATGGGTAAAAACAGCTCGTCATTTGTGTCGACAAGCTCAATTTTTCCGGAAGGTTCACCACGGTTCCAAGGTCGAAGCATTTTCATTGATATCGAAAGGGCGAAGGCATCCGGTGCGCGGATCATCTCCACGCAGGAGATTTTGGCCGACCTGAACAATTACAAGACGCAAAACCCACACCTTGCCAAGCGGGTGGACAAGATTGCTGGTTACGTTTCCGAGATTGACAAGGAAGTATTGGTTTCAGGCAATAAGGTGCCGGCTAGTGCGGTATTCAGCGAGTCCGGGCTCAAGTTTGCCCAGGTGGCGGCACGATCCGCTCGAGTGGTGCAGGTTGTTGGCATCGTCTTCACGGCTTATGACCTTTCCGTAGCTACTAACGAGTCAATCAAGACCAAAAGCGTCAAGCCAATTACCGCCGAGGTGGTCAGGCAGGCGGGAGGTTGGGGCGGAGCCATGGCGGGGTTCAAGGTGGGAAGTGTCGCAGGCGCAGCAGTTGGCGTAGAGACCGGACCTGGCTTGATTTTAACCGGCTTGGTAGGGGGCTTGATCTTCGGAGCGGCTGGGTATTTCGGTGCCGACTGGGTAGCTGATCATATCTATGAAAACTGAGAGAGGACTTAACTTGATCCGTCATTGGTGGGGCCGACTGTTCCGCCGTGGCAATCCCCAGGGTGACGTTGCGGCCGCCGTGAGCGCGGAGCTCGGTCCCTACGGCAAGACATTTGAAGCGGGTGCTCTGGAGCTGCCTTACGACTGCGACTATCCCTCATTCATGTCCATGGGCGAATTCGGGTTGGCAGCGTATCGCGCCAGTTTTCTAGTGGCTGTGCAAAAGGTAGTGCTGTTGCTGGAGGCGCTTGAGGCGCATTACTTCCACAATGCTTCTCATGGTGACAGCGACTGGCAACTCTTCGAGAGCCAAATCGGCGAAAAGGTCTTGCTGCTTGTGCAGCCATTCCGCCTCGAGTCGTCCGTTCTTCTGCTGACGAACAGCGCCGCGTTCATCGAGGTCCTCAAATCTTTGGATCTCGCGCCGCCCACCCCATGGGATGTGCTTCAGGAACTGAATCCTGAAACTCTGGGCGCCCTGCAGGGCGATGCAGAATTTTATTGGGACCATTACTGGCAACCGTTTTGGTCAACCCGCTGTCCGGAACAGCAACAGGAGTTCCTTGCGCAAGCACCTGTCGGTTGGCGTGATTACATGCAGTTTCGCGGCTGAAGTGAATCACGTGTCTTTTAGTTATTAATTTTAGTTTTAAAGGTAATCAACAGTGTCCTTCAACCACTACTACCAAAGCGAGCTCACCGCACTGCGCCAACTCGGCCGGCGTTTCGCCGAGCGTAGTCCGGCGCTGGCGCCGTTTCTCAGCCAGAGTGGTCGGGACCCGGACGTGGAGCGCTTGCTGGAAGGCTTCGCCTTCCTCACCGGGCGCCTGCGCCAGAAGCTGGATGACGAGCTGCCAGAGCTGACGCATTCGCTGATGCACCTGTTGTGGCCCAATTACATGCGGCCGCTGCCTTCGTTCAGCGTGTTGCAGTTCGAGCCGCTGACCGAAGCCGGGCCGGCACTGATGGTGCCGCGTGAAACCCCGGTGGAAAGCCGCCCGGTAGACGGTGTGCGCTGCCGCTTCCGCACCTGCTACGACACCGAAGTGTTGCCGCTGGACTTGAAGGCCCTGAACTATGCCGCCAAGGGTGATGGTGCGGTGCTGACGTTGCGGGCCGAGATGACGTGCGCCGGCTTCCTGGCCGAGCTTGAACTCAAGCGCATGCGCTTGCACCTGGCAGGCGAGCGGTACATCAGCCAGATGCTCTACCTGTGCCTGCTGCGCAACCTTGAAGGCATCGAACTGGTGCCGGTGGATGCCAATGGCAAGGCTTTCACAGGCGTGAATGACCGGGATATCAGCTTCAAACTTGGCGCCAACAAGGTCGCGCCAGTGGGCTTTGCGGAAGAAGAGGCGTTGATCCCGTATCCGCTCAACACCTTCCGCGGCTACCGCTACCTGCAGGAATACTTCGCCTTCCAGGACAAGTTCCTGTTCGTCGACCTGAATGGCCTGGACGTGCTCAAGAGCTTCCCCGAAGCCCTGCAGGACCAGGTGCGCGGCCTGGAGCTGCGGTTCAATATCCGCAAAAGCGGCATCCAGCGCCTGCGCCCGAGCCTGGATAACGTGAAGCTGCATTGCACGCCCATCGTCAACCTGTTCAAGCATGACGCGCTGCCGATCCGCCTGGACGGCAAACAGGATGAGTACCTGCTGCTGCCGGCCGAATACGACCTGCAGAACTGCGGTGTGTTCTCGGTGGAGTCCATCACGGGGTGGCTGCCGGGTGGCGTGGGCTATCGCCCCTACGTGCCGTTCGAGTCCTTCGAGCACGACCCCAGCTTCGATGTGCCCAACGCCAGCCCGCATTACAGCGTGCGCCAGCGCAGTTCGCTGCTGCACGAGGGCATGGACACGTACCTGAGCTTCGCCATCCGCCATGCCGAGGCGCATGAAACCTTATCCATCGAGTTGGTGTGCACCAACCAGAACTTGCCGTTGCGCCTGCGCGAAGGGGACATCTGCCTGGGGGCTGAAAACACCCCCGAGTTTTTGCGCTTTCGCAATATCACCGCCGCGACGCCCAGCTACGCACCGCCGATCAACCGCGACTTCCTGTGGAAGCTGATCAGCAACATGTCGCTGAACTACCTGTCGTTGGCCAACGTGGAGGCGCTCAAGGTCATCCTCGAAACGTATGACCTGCCGCGCTACTACGACCAGCACGCAGAGAAAGTCAGCAAGCGCCTGCTCGGTGGCCTGAAGGCGGTCAAGCACCAACATGTCGACCGGTTGCACAAGGGCCTGCCGCTGCGCGGCCTGCGCACTGAACTGACTATTGATCCGGAAGGGTACGTAGGGGAGGGCGACCTGTTCGTCTTCGCCTCGGTGCTCAACGAATTTTTTGCGCTCTACGCCAGCCTCAATTCGTTTCACGAACTGAGGGTCAAAAGCACACAGGGAGAGGTGTACCAATGGACACCACGTATGGGCCTGCAGCCCCTGCTCTAAGCGGGCTGACACGGGCAATACGCGAGTACTCGCTGTTTCAGGCCGTGCTGCTGGTAGTGGATCGCTTGCGTGAAAACTACCCGTACCTGAGCGAAGAACAGCTGTATGACCATGTCGAATTCGAGGCCAACCCAAGCCTGGGTTTCCCCGGCAGCGATGTCGATCGCGTGCACTTTTTCGAAGAGCACGGTGAGCTGCGCGCGCGCCTGCGTTTCAACCTGAT
This sequence comes from Pseudomonas sp. GYB4201, assembly GCF_056312595.1. Lineage (NCBI taxonomy): Bacteria > Pseudomonadati > Pseudomonadota > Gammaproteobacteria > Pseudomonadales > Pseudomonadaceae > Pseudomonas > Pseudomonas sp. GYB4201. The sequence continues at coordinate 9,685 of NZ_JBWGIG010000008.1, forward strand.
TGGCCTGTTCGGCGCCAGTTCGCCCTTGCCGGCGTTCTACGGTGAGCAAGCGCTGGGGGATAGCGAGGATGGCAACCCGACCCGGCAATTTCTCGACTTGTTCCACCACCGCCTGCAGCGCTTGATGCTGCCCATCTGGCGTAAGTACCGCTACAACGCGCGCTTTGAAAGTGGCGCGAAAGACCCGTTTTCCGAGCAGCTGTTCGCCCTGATCGGCCTGGGTGGCGAAGACATTCGCCGCGCCGAGGACTTGAACTGGAAGCGACTGCTGCCCTACCTGGGCCTGCTCAGCCTGCGGGCCCACTCCGCAGCACTGATCGAGTCGGTGCTGCGTTACTACTTCAAGCACGAAGAGCTGACGATCGAGCAGTGCGTGGAGCGGCGCGTGGAAATTCTTGAAGAGCAGCGCAACCGCCTGGGCAGGGCCAACAGCATGCTTGGCGAAGACCTGGTGTTGGGTGAACGCGTGCGTGACCGGGGTGGCAAGTTCCGCATCCACGTGCGCGAGCTGACCTGGACCCGCTTCCACGAATTCCTGCCCATTGGCCTGGGCTATCAACCGCTGTGCGCCCTGGTGCGTTTCACCCTGCGCGACCCGCTGGACTACGACCTGCGCCTGGAACTCAAGCACGAAGAGATCCGTGAGCTGCGCATTGGCGAGCACAACGCCTGCCGCCTCGGCTGGACCAGCTGGCTTGGACACGAGCGTGCCGACGGGGTCGTGACCCTCGGCAGCCGAATTCATTAAGGACCAATGAACATGATCAACGTAGATCTGCAACAACTCATCAAGGCGCTGGACGCCGACACCCGCCGTGACCTGGAAGGTTCGGCGCAACGTTGCGTCGCCCGCGGCGGCAGCAAGATCCTGGTCGAGGACCTGCTGTTGGGCCTGCTGGAGCGGCCCGAAGGCTTGTTGGCCAAGGCCCTGCAGGACGCCGACGTAGAGCCGGCTGAGCTGGCCACGGCCTTGCAGCCGCGCCCTGAGCACAACGCATCGCGCAACCCGGTGTTCGCCCCCGAACTGGTGCAGTGGCTGCAGGATGCGCTGTTGGTGGCCAACCTGGAACTGGGCCAGAGCCAGGTCGAACAGGCCGCGCTCATTCTTGCCCTGCTGCGCAACCCCATGCGCTACGCCGGCAGCCACTACCAACCGCTGCTGGCCAGGCTCAACAGCGAGCGCCTGCGCGATTTTGCCCTGGCCCAGAAAGCCGAGCCCGCTTGCGATAAGCCGGCAGCCGGCGGGGAATCGCTGCTGGGTAAATTCACCCACAACCTGACCCAGCAGGCCCGTGACGGCAAGTTGGACCCGGTGTTGTGCCGTGATTCGGCGATTCGCCAGATGGTCGATATCCTTGCCCGGCGCCGCAAGAACAACCCCATCGTCGTCGGTGAAGCCGGGGTCGGCAAGACCGCCATCGTTGAAGGCCTGGCGTCACGCATTGCCGCAGGCGAAGTGCCGCAGGTGCTCAAGGGGGTAGAGCTGCTGTCCCTGGACATGGGCCTGCTGCAGGCGGGCGCCAGCGTGAAAGGCGAGTTCGAGCGGCGCCTGAAGGGGGTGATCGACGAGGTCAAGGCGTCGCCCAAGCCCATCATCCTGTTTATCGATGAAGCCCACACGCTGATCGGTGCTGGTGGCCAGGCCGGTGGCTCGGACGCGGCCAACCTGCTCAAGCCCGCCTTGGCGCGTGGCGAGCTGCGCACTATTGCCGCCACCACCTGGGCGGAATACAAGAAATACTTCGAGAAAGACCCAGCCCTGGCCCGCCGCTTCCAGCCGGTGCAGTTGCACGAGCCTACGGTGACCGAGGCGGTGACCATTCTGCGCGGCCTGGCCCAGGTGTATGAAAAGAGCCACGGCATTTACTTGCGTGATGATGCCGTGGTGGCCGCCGCCGAGCTGTCGGCACGCTACCTGGCCGGGCGGCAGTTGCCCGACAAGGCGGTAGACGTGCTGGACACCGCCTGCGCGCGCGTGCGCATCAGCCTGGCGGCCGCCCCTGAAAGCCTTGAGCGCCTGCGTGGCGAGCTGGCCGAGGGCGAACGCCAGCGCCAGGCCCTGCGCCGTGACGCCGAAGCTGGCTTGCCAGTAGACCTTGCGGCCTTGCAGGTGCTTGAGGCGCGGCTTGGGCAGGCGACCCGTGAGCAGGGTGAACTGCAAGCCCGTTGGGCCGAGCAGAAAACCCTGGCCGAACAGTTGCTGGACGTGCGCCAGCAATTGGCTGAAGCCCGGGGCAGCGAGGCCGATGAGCCGGCAGACATCGCCGGCCTGGAAGCGCAGCTGCACGACACCCACGTGGCCCTGACCACTGCCCAGCAGGTTGAGCGGCTGGTGAGCTTTGAGGTGTGCCCGCGCCTGGTGGCCGAAGTCATCAGTGCCTGGACCGGTGTGCCCCTGAGCCAGCTTGCCCGTGAGCACAATGCCAAGGTCGCCAGTTTCGCCCAGGACCTGCGCCAGCGCATCCGCGGCCAGGAGCAGGCCGTGCATGCACTGGACCGCTCCATGCGTGCCACGGCCGCGGGCCTGAACAAACCCGATGCGCCGGTAGGCGTGTTCCTGCTGGTTGGCCCTAGCGGCGTGGGCAAGACCGAGACAGCCCTGGCGCTGGCCGACCTGTTGTACGGCGGCGAGCGTTTCGTCACCACTATCAACATGTCGGAGTTCCAGGAAAAGCACACCGTGTCGCGCCTGATTGGTGCGCCACCCGGCTACGTCGGGTATGGCGAAGGCGGCATGCTAACCGAGGCGGTGCGGCAGAAACCGTACTCCGTGGTGCTGTTGGATGAAGTGGAAAAAGCCGACCCGGATGTGCTCAACCTGTTCTATCAGATCTTCGACAAGGGCGTGGCCAACGACGGGGAAGGGCGCGAGATCGACTTCCGCAACACCCTGATCCTGATGACCTCCAACCTTGCCAGCGACCGCATCAGTGCGATGTGCGAGGACGGCCAGCGGCCTACCGCACAAGCCCTGGAAGAGGCCATTCGGCCGACGCTGAGCAAGCACTTCAAGCCCGCGTTGCTGGCGCGCATGCGGGTGGTGCCGTACTACCCGGTTGGTGGGCCGGTGCTGCGCGAGCTGGTGGAGATTAAATTGGGCCGGCTGGGCGACCGCCTGGCGCGTCGCCAGTTGGGCTTCAGCCATTGCGCCGCGCTGGTGGACCATTTGGCCCAACGCTGCACCCAAAGCGACAGCGGTGCGCGGCTGATTGATCACCTGCTGGACTCGCACCTGCTACCCCTGATTGCTGACCGCTTGCTCGATGCCATGGCGGCTGGGGATGCGCTGAAGCACGTGCACGCCACGCTCGACAGCGACGGCGCCGTTGTCTGCGAGTTCGCCTGAGGTGGGAGTGATGTTCAACCAGGTCCCCCAGCCGCTGGCTTATGCCGAGCAGCTGTTGGGTGCGTTCGCTTCCTTGGCGCAGGTTAGCGAGCGGGCGCAGCTGCTCGGCGATTTCGCGCGCCTGGCCAGCCAACTGACCGGGTGCGAGCTGGCGCAGGTCTACCTGCTGGACGCTGGCCACAGCAACCTCGGCCTGAGTGCGCAATGCCTGCAGGGCGAATTGCAGGCGGCCGAGAGCGCCCGGCGGCCCACGGACTACCACAGCGACGAGCTGCTGCAGTTCAGCCTCTGCCAGAACCGCGTGCTGTGCCTTGATTCCCTGGGGGACGGCGTCTACCAGACAACCTTCCTGCCAGCCTGTGCCGGGCAGTGGCGAGCGTTGTTGTGCGTGCCATTGAGTAACGATCAGGGCGTGGTGGAGGGGTTGCTGGTGTGTGCCAGCCTGCAGCACGGTGAACTGCGCGGCTTCGCCGACTCCATGGGCACCCTGGGGGCGTTCGTGCTTTCCCAGCTGGCGCTGCGGCAAAAGGCCCGCCAGATCCAGCCGCCGGTATTGGCGGCCCCGGACTCCGCCGTTTGCCCCAGCGGCTACGGCCTGATCGGTAACAGCCCGGCCATGCGCAAGACCTACCAGCTGATTGGCAAGGTGCTGCACAGTCCCTACACCATCTTGCTTACCGGCGAGACGGGCACTGGCAAGGAGGTGGTGGCCCGCGCCCTGCACGAATGTGGCCCACGGCGCTCCAGCAAGTTCATCGTGCAGAACTGCGCGGCTTTTCCCGAGGACCTGCTGGAAAGCGAGCTGTTCGGTTTTCGCAAGGGCGCCTTCACCGGTGCCGACCGTGACCGCCAGGGGCTGTTCGATGCGGCCGACGGCGGCACCCTGTTGCTGGATGAAATCGGCGACATGCCGCTGTCCTTGCAGGCCAAGCTGCTGCGCGTGCTGCAGGAGGGCGAGATTCGCCCACTGGGCGCCAACGATACCCACAAGATTGACGTGCGCATCATTGCGGCCACCCACCGCGACCTGCCCAGCATGGTTGCCCAGGGCAAATTCCGCGAGGACCTGTACTACCGCTTGGCGCAATTCCCCATCGAACTGCCGCCCTTGCGCCAGCGCGATGACGATGTGGTGGTGCTGGCGCGCCACTTCGCCGCTACTGCCTGTGCCTTCATCGGCCGTACCCCGCTGGGCTGGTCCGAGGCAGCGCTGGCGCAGCTGGCGGTGCACACCTTCCCCGGCAACGTGCGTGAACTCAAGGGCATGGTCGAGCGCGCGGTGCTGCTGTGCGAAGGCGACGAGCTGCTGGCCGAGCATTTCAGCGTGAGCGCCGAGGCCCATCCCGAGGACAGCACCCTGTACCTGCGCGAGTACCTGGAGCGCGTGGAACGCGCCTACCTGCTCAGTTGCCTGCGCCGCAACGAGGGCAACCAGACCCTGGCCGCGCGCCAGCTGGGCTTGCCACGCCGCACGCTGCTCTATCGCCTGGGCCGCCTGAACGTCGATTTGCGCGAGTTTCAGGAATGACTGCCCGCTTTTCCCTTTTTGCTTTCATGGAGAAACCCTGATGCCTGTCCGTCCATGGCAGACCGCCGCATTGCTGCTGGCGCTTGTGCTTGGCCTGAGCGCCTGCACCGGCAACTACAAATTCAACGACAACGAATACCGCCCGCTGGGTGATCCACAAGCGGTCAATCGCGGCAAATGACCGCAAGGAGTGCTTCACACATGGAACTGGTCCTCGAGATTCAGAACACCAGGCAGATGATTCCCCATCACGCCGCCAGCCGTACCTTCCAGGAAACCGGCGGCGTGATCGGCCGGGCCAGCGATTGTGACTGGGTCATCCCGGACGCCAAGAAACACGTGTCGGGCCAGCACGCCAAGGTGACCTTCCACCGTGGGGTGTTTTACCTGACCGATGTCAGCCGCAACGGTATGTTCACCGCCTCGGGTATCCAGTTGCCCAAGGGCGAACCGTTCCGCGTTGAGCACGGCAGTGTGTTCCGCCTGTGCGATTTCGAAATCCGTGCGCGGGTGATCCGCGACGCGGTGGCCCTTGATGTGGAGTTGGGGCGCCCGCAGGTGGCAAGCGGCCTGATTCCCGATGACGCTTTCCTCAGCCTGGACCCGTTGGTGGCGCTGGACCAGCAAGAGCGGCAGCACGCCGAGCACGATGACCTGGCGGCGCTGATGGCCCCGCACCGTGAGGCCAGGCAGCGCGCTGACTACGCGTCTATCGACATGGAGAACCTGACGGTGCCGGCACTGGTGCCAGCCCCCGCCGAGCCCGTTGCGGCTGCCCCGGCACCGGCGGCGGTAGCCGAGCCACTGGCGGAGCAATTCTGGGCCCGCTTCGGCCAGGCGCTGGGTGTTGACCTGCAAGGCATGGACAACGAAGCCCGCGAAGCCCTGGCCATCAAGGCCGCAGGGCTGCTGGCACAGAGTGTGGGTGGCCTGCAGCAGAGCCTGCGCACCCGTAGCGAGTTGAAAAACGAGCTGCGCCTGCCCCAGACCACCGTGCAGATGGCCACGCGCAACCCGTTGAAACAGGCCGTGGACAGCGCCGAGGCGCTGCAGGCCATGTTGCAGCCCAGCCGTCCCGGCCAGGTCTCGGGCGAGCAGGCCATCACCCGCGCGTTCCGCGACCTGCAAGCCCATCAGGTGGCGTTGCTGGTGGCGAGCCGCGCCGCTGTACGCGCCAGCATGGAACACTTCGCCCCGCAACAGCTGGCGCTGCGTTTCGAGCGTGATGGCAGCAAACCACTGTTCGCCACCGCTGGCGGGCGCTGGCGCGCCTTTGGCCGCTATCACCAGGCGCTGCGCCAGGACGATGACTTCAGCGAGCGGCTGATCGCGCGGGATTTCGCCCAGGCCTACGACGAACAGGTGCGCTTGATCGCCACCCTCCACACCGAACATCAGGGATGACCCGCATGACCCGTCTCACATCATTCATCAGCGCCGCGGCGTTCATCCTGCTGGCAGGCTGTTCGGCCCTGTCACCGTATTCCAGCGAAACCAAGCTGGACCTCAAGCTCAGCGCCGGTGACCAACTGAACCCGGACCTCAATGGCCGACCGTCGCCCATCGTGCTGCGCCTAATCGAGCTCAAGCACCCGGTGGCGTTCCAGAACGCTGATTTCTTCAGCCTGTACGAGCGCGCCAAGGACATCCTGGCGCAGGACCTGGTAGCCAGCGAAGAAATCGAACTTCGCCCCGGCGAAACCCAGGAACTGAAGCTCACCGTGGACAGCGGCAGCCGCTACGTTGGTGTGCTGGCGGCATACCGCGACCTGCCCGAGACCCAGTGGCGCTACATCATCCCGGTGGATGCGCAACAGCTGACCAAGATCAACCTGGCCCTGGACAAGGACGGCATCCACAACCCCGATGACAAACTGGCCAAGGCGGATGACCGCTCATGAATGCCCATAAAGTCATCTGGCAGGAAGGCATGTTGCTGCGCCCGCAGCACTTCCAGCACAACGACCGTTACTACGATCACCAGTTGAAGTCCCGCACCCAGCTGCTGGAGCGCTACTCGTGGGGCTTCCTGAACCTGGAAATCGACCTGCAGTTCCTGGGCATGGGCAAACTGGTGGTCAGCCAGGCCAGCGGCGTGCTGCCCGATGGCAGCCTTTTCAACCTGGACGGTAACAGCGAGCCATTGGCGCTGGATGTACCGCCCAACACCGGCAACACCCCGGTATACCTGGCGCTACCACTGGTGACCGGCAACCACGTCGAGGCGCGCCGTGGCACCGACCGCGATGTGCTGGCACGTTATATCGCCTATGAAATGGATGTCTCGGACTCCAACGCCGGCGACGATTCCAGCAGCCAGGTCAGCTGTGCACGCCCAGATTTTCGCTTGCTGCTGGGCGAGCAGCAGAATGACCAGGCCTACGTGAAACTGAAAATCTGCAACGTGTTGGACACCTCGCCAGACGGTGTCATCAGCCTTGATGCCGAGTTTGCCCCCACGTACATCCACGCCCATGCGTCCACCTACCTGCAGTCCTGCCTCAAGGAAGTGATCAGCATGCTGGACAACCGCGGCGACGTGCTGGCAGGCCGTATTCGCTCCACCGGCAAGGTCGGCGGTGCGGAGGTCGGGGACTTCCTCATGCTGCAGTTGATCAACCGTACGGGCGTGTTGCTGCGCCACTACCTGGGCATGGAGCATGTTCATCCCGAAGAGCTGTATCGCACGCTGCTGACGATGCTGGGGGACCTGTCCACCTTCGCCAATGAAAGCAAGCGGCCGCGAATCGACAGCCATTACCAGCACAGCGACCAGGGTGCGAGTTATCGCAAGCTGATGGAATCCATCCGCCAGGCGCTGTCGATGGTGCTGGAGCAGCACGCCATCGAGTTGATCCTGCAAGACCGCCAGTACGGTATCCGCGTGGCGGCCCTTCAAGACCACAAACTCCTGGGCACCTCGTCCTTCGTGCTGGCTGCCAGCGCCAGCTGCGACACCGAAGAGCTGCGCCACCGCTTGCCGGCGCACCTCAAGGTGGGCCCGGTGGAGCACATTCGCCAACTGGTCAACCTGAACCTGCCGGGTATCAAGGTGCGGCCATTGCCCGTGGCCCCCCGGCAGATCCCGTTCCACTCGAACAAGACTTACTTCGTCCTCGAATTCAGTGCCGAGGAGCTGGCCCAGTTGGAGCGCTCTGGCGGTTTCGCCTTCCACGTATCGAGCGAATTCTCCGACCTTGAGCTGACATTCTGGGCTATCAGGAACTCATGACAATGAATACGGAAATGGACTACCAGCAGGATGAACCGACGGTTCTGGTGAATAAGGACGGAGACCGCCCGCACCACGAGCCGCTGACCGATTTTGCCAAGCCGCCGCGGTACGAAGAGCTTGAAGAACGGTTGATCTATGCCGCCAACCGCGGCGCAGATGAAAGCTTCAACATCAGCATCAACCCGCTGGTGTCGGCCGCGGCGCCCCTGTTTTCGGCCATCGTCAAACTCAAGAACAGTGCAGGCCAACGGGACCTGAGCGTTTTGAGAGACGAGCTGACCGCGCACATCAAACGGTTCGTGGCCCATGCCTCGAGCGAAGGGGTGGATAACAGCGAGGTCTTCAGCGCGCGCTACGTGCTGTGCACCGTGGCAGACGAAGCCGTGGTGACCACCGATTGGGGCAGCGAGGGCGCCTGGGCGGACTTCAGCCTGCTGAGCAGCTTCCACAATGAAACGTTCGGGGGCGAGAAGTTCTTCCAGTTGCTGGAACGCGTGGGCCGCACCCCGGTTCGGCATTTGCCGATGCTGGAGCTGATGTACATCTGCCTATCCCTGGGTTTCGAAGGTAAATACCGTGTGCAGGCACGCGGCATCATCGAGCTGGAGGGTATCCGCGACAACCTGTACCGGCAGATTCGCCAGATGCGTGGCGATGTTCCGCGTGAACTGTCCCCGCATTGGGAGGGTATCAGCGAGCCCCGTCGCGGCCTGGTGCGCATTGTGCCCTGGTGGCTGGTAGTGGCCCTGACCGTGGTGTGCCTGGCGGTGATGTATTCCGGGTTTGCCTATGTGCTGAGTGAAAAGCGCGAGGCGGTTCTCAAACTCTATGAGCCTGTCGACCCGGTAGTGGTCGAGCCCAAGTCGTAATATCAGGGACGTGTAATGAAAAACTTCTTCAAAAAGACGTGGGCCTTCCTGTGCAAGACCTGGGTGTGGACCTTGTTGCTGGTGCTGGTAACGGCGCTGCTGGTGTGGTTCGCCGGCCCATTGCTGGCGGTAGATGACTACAAATTCTGGGAAAGCGCCAGCTCGCGGCTGCTGAGCATCAGCGTGCTGTTCCTGCTGTGGGGCTTGTTCATGGTCTTCGTCAGCTGGCGCAGCACCGTACGCAAGAAAAAAGTGGAGGAAAGCGAGGACGGCCAGGTGCAGATCAAGCGCCACGAGGCCATCACTGAAGCCGAACACACCCTGCGCGCGCGCTTCAAGGAGGCCATGCGCACCCTCAAGACTTCCAGCCTGTACCGTGGCCGCAGCGAGCGCTGGCGCAACGACCTGCCCTGGTACCTGGTGATCGGCCCCCAAGGCAGTGGCAAGACCAGCCTGCTGGATTTCTCCGGGCTGGAGTTCCCGCTGAACAAGGTGGAGCGCAAGCTTAGCCGTGACGCCACCGGCACCGAACACTGCGACTGGTACTTTGCCGACAATGGCGTGCTGGTCGACACCAGCGGCCGCTACATGGACCAGGGCGACGCCCAGGTCGACGGTGCGGCGTGGAAAACCCTGCTGGGGCTATTGCGGTCGCGCCGCCGCAGCCGCCCGCTCAACGGCGTGCTGGTGACTATCCCGGTTACCATGCTGCAGAGCGGCGACCGCAACGCCATGGTTGCCATGGGGCGGGTCATTCGTAACCGCTTGCAGGAGGTCCACCAACAGCTGCACGTGGACGTGCCGGTTTACCTGGTGCTGACCAAGGCTGACCAGGTGGTGGGCTTCGAGGCGTTCTTCGACCAGCTGTCCCGCGAGGAATCGGAGCAGGTGTTGGGCGCCAGCTTCGGCAAGGGCCAGCACGGTGCGGACGTGACAGTGCTGAACCAGGAGTTCAAAGAGCTGCTGACGCGCCTCAATGCCCAAGTGGTCTCGCGCCTGCACCAGGAGCGCGATTCGCAGCGGCGCGGCTTGATTCTGGACTTCCCGATGCAGGTGGGCCTGATCGGCTCGAGCCTGGGCATCCTCGTGGACGCCGCCTTCACCGGCAACCGTTACCAGCGCCCAAGCAAGTTGCGCGGCTTCTACCTCACCAGCGCGCCGCACTTCAGCAAAACCGCTGGCCAGCAGGAAGACGGGCCAGCGCTGCCGATGATGTACAGCGGCCGGGCGCGCTTCATCTACAACCTGCTGGCGCGGGTCATCTTCCCTGAAGCCGAGCTGGCGGGCCTGGACAAGCGTGAGACCAGCCGCATCAACTGGGGCCAGCGTGCGCTGTACGCCGGTGCCTTGGCCTGCATGGGCCTGTTCGGGCTGGCGTGGGCGGGAAGCTTTTCTGCCAACGACTCCAGCCTTGAAAAGGTAAAAGGCCTGGCCGAGCAGCAGGCTCGCCAACACGCCGGCTTGAGCGCCCAGGACGATGCAATGGCGGTGCTGCCGGTGCTCGACACGCGCTATGCGGCCAGCCAGGTGTTCCCCGCCAAAGGTGACGCTGCGTACAGTGAGCGAGGTGGCCTGTACCAGGGTGAACCGAGCAACCCCAAGCTGGTTGATGCCTACCACCGCGAGCTCAGCCAGGAGCTGTTGCCACGCGTGGCCCACACGCTGGAAGGCCAGATTCGCGCCAACATGGGCAACCGCGACCGCCTGCTGGGCAGCCTGCGCGCCTACCTGATGTTGAACCTGGTAGAGCGCCGCGACCCAGCCACCTTGAAGGACTGGATGGCCGCCGACTGGTCCCAGCGCTACCCGGGCAACGCCCAGGTACAGGCGGGCCTGAATGAACACTTCGGCCGCCTGTTGCAGCAGCCCTTCGTGTACCCGCTCAACGATGCGCTGGTAGCCCAGGCCCGCCAGGTGCTGCGCAGCGAGTCCCTGGCCACCGTGGTGTACCGCGTGCTGCGCGAGCAGGCCCGCGACTTGCCCGAATACCGCTTCAGCCAGCACTTGGGGCCGCAGGGCGCGCTGTTCAGCGGCACCGACTACGTGATTCCCGGTTTCTACACGCAGAAAGGCTATCAGCAGTACTTCATCACCCAGGGCGCCAGCCTGGTGCGCGATATCCTGCGTGACAACTGGGTGCTGGGGGAGGGCGGCAGCCTGAGCGGCATGGACATGCGCCGCCTGATGGTGGAGCTTGAGCAGCTGTACTTCGGCGATTACGCCAACTACTGGAGCGAGGCCGTCAACCAGGTCAACCTCGACGCCTTCACCGATGCCCAGGACGGCGCCGACCAACTGGCAGGCCTGACCTCGGCGAACTCGCCGCTGTTGCAGCTGCTGGTGGAAATTCGCGAGAACACCCGTTTCCCGGCGCTGCTGGACGCGGACGCCGCAGGCGATGCGGCCGACCAGGTCGGTGGCAAGCTGGGCAAACTGGGCAAGGCTGCCGCCGCCGCAGCCGGCCAGGCTGGCGAGGCGATGGCCAAGAACCTGCCAGATACCGCGAAGAAGTCCCTGGAGCGTCGGTTCGAGCCGCTGCACCGCCTGCTGGACGACAACAACGGCCCGGCTGCCGACCTGACGCCGGTGTTGCAGGCCCTCAATGACCTGCAACTGCAACTGTCCGGCCTGGCCCGTGCCAGCCAGCCGGAGCAGGCCGCGTACGATATGTCGAAAAACCGCATGAGCGGCCAGCGTGACGCGCTGAACAGCCTGCGCAATGCGGCGTCGCGCCTGCCACGGCCGATCAGCATGTGGTTCAACAACATGGCTGAAGACACCTGGATGCTGGTGCTTCACGACAGCTACCAGTTCATCAACCAGCACTACCAGGCCGAGCTGTACAGCTTCTACTCCAAGGCCATCAGCCAGCGCTACCCGTTCTTCGCCCACAGCAACAGCGACGTGGCACTGAACGACTTCCGCGAGTTCTTCAAGGCCCAGGGTATTGCCGACCGCTTCTTCGACAGCTACCTCAAGCCGTTCGTCAGCGGTGAGGCGGGCAACTACCGCCTGCGCAGCGTGGACGGCCGCAGCCTGCCGATGTCGAAAATGTTCCTCGACCAGATGGGCAACATCCAGACCATCCGCCGCAGCTTCTTTGCCGAGAACCCCAACGAGCCGCAGGTGCAGTTCAAGCTCGAGCCCTACACCATGGACCCGAACGTGGGCCGCGCCGAGTTCAAGTTCGGTGACCAGCAGATGGTCTACCGCCATGGGCCGATCGTGCCGGTGGCTTTCAAATGGCCAACCGATGCTGACGACGGGCGTACCAGCCTGGTGCTGGAGGAACTGAGCGGCAAGGCCATCGGCATCCAGAAAGACACCGGCCCCTGGTCGCTGTTCCGCCTGTTCGACTTGATGCAGACCGAGTACCAGAGCGGCCGCGACGTGCTGATGATCAAGGCCAACGTCGGTGGCATGCGCGCCAACTACCTGGTGCTGAGCCAGCGTTCGCCGAACCCGTTCGACCTCAGCGCAGTGCGCAGCTTCCGCATGCCGGTGACCCTTTGATGCCGGTCATGCACACCTGGTGCAGCGCGGGCCTTACCCACAAGGGTAAGGTCCGGGCGCGGAACGAGGATGCCTTCCTCGACCGCCCCGAGCGCGGCCTGTGGGTGGTGGCCGACGGCATGGGTGGGCATCAGTCGGGCCACCTGGCCAGCCAGATGGTGGTGGCGGCGCTCGATGAGCTGATGCTCGAAGGTGACTTCGACGAGCAGCTGCGCCAGGTGCGCCAGTGCCTGCATTGGGTGAACCGGCGGTTGGGCCAGGAGCTGACCGTGGTGGCCGACCGTGCCGACAGCATCATGGGCACCACCGTGGTGGCGTTGCTGCTGCACGACAACCGCGCCGCCTGCATCTGGGCCGGCGACAGCCGCTGCTACCTGTGGCGCGGCAACCGCCTGTTCCAGCTGTCCCGGGACCATTCGCTCAAGCAGCAATGGATCAACGAGCAGAGCCTGAGCCCGGAAGAGGCCGCGGGGCGCCCCGGGGCCAACGCCCTGACCCGGGCGCTAGGGGCCAGCGAGCAGCTCAAGCTGGAAATTCTGGAGCTGGAAGTACGCCACGGCGACACCTTCCTGCTGTGCAGTGATGGCCTTTACCAATGCCTCAGCGAAGAGTCCATGGGCAAGGCATTGAATATGCCCCTGCCGGGGATCGCCCTTGAGCGCATGTTCGACAACGTCATGCGCACCCGCGCGGCAGATAACCTGACCGGCGTGGTGGTTCGCCAGTGAGTGGCTACAACCCAGCGGTCCAGGACCCACTGGCCTTCGCCGACGCGGGTGAAAACCTCACCTATTTCGCGTTTGCGGCCAGTGTCGCCAAGCCGTCGCAACCCCCGCCCGCCAGGTCGGTGGGGCCGTTGCCGGACCTGCTTGGCGGCCGCTACCGCCTGGAGGGGCTGCTGGGCGCCGGCGGCATGGGCATGGTTTACCGTGCCCGCGACCTGTTGCAGCAGCAATGTGGCGACCCCGATCCCTACGTGGCCATCAAGTTGCTGCGCGAGGACATTGGCGAGTGCCCGGACGCGGGCGCGCTGCTCTACAGCGAGTTCGCCCTGACCCGGCACCTGCTGCATCGACATGTGGTGCGTGTGCATCACTTCGATGTGGACCCAGGCTGCCGGCAGGCCTATTTCACCATGGAGCTGATTCGTGGCATGCCCATGGACCGGCTGCTGTGCGAGCGCCCGCTGGGGCTGCCGTGGCATGAACTGCGCGGCATCGTCGTGGCCATGCTCGAGGCGTTGGCCCATGCCCATGCCCAGGGGGTGCTGCATGGGGACATCAAGCCCAGCAACGTCATTCTCGGCGAGACCGGGGTGCGCCTCTTCGACTTCGGCCTGGGCCAGGCCATGGCCGGCGTATTGCCCGGCCTGCCGCAGCTGAGCCGCGAACGCTTCAACGCCTGGACCCCGGGGTACGCGGCCCCCGAGCTGTTCGAAGGCGCGCCCCTGTCGATGGCGACCGACGTGTACGCCGCCGCTTGCGTGATCTACGAGCTGGCAGGGGGCAAGCACCCCTTCAGCCGGCTCAGCGCGCAGCAGGCCAGGGAGCAACGCCTGGGCTACCAGCTACAGCGCCCGCGCAACCTGCCGGCCAAGGCCTGGCCGGCGCTACGGCTGGCGCTGGCGCTGGATGCCCAGGCACGGCGCATCAGCATGCAGGAACTGCACGACGCCATCGCGGCGCCTTCATTCACTTGGCTGCAGCGCTGGTTCAACCAGCGTCATGGATAACACCCTGACAGGGAGACACCAATGTTCAACCCCAGCAACGAAACCCACTTCAGCCTGAGCATCGACGGCGCCGACGTGGACTTCAAGGTGCTCGAGTTCACGGGCAGCGAAGGCATCAGCCGGCCGTACCGCTTCGAGGTGGAGCTGGTCAGCGAGCGCTCCGACATCGACCTGGAAACCATCCTGCACAAAGAGGCGTTCCTGGCCTACGACCCAGCCGGCCATGGTATCCACGGGCAGGTCTACCAGGTGGCCCAGGGCGACGCGGGCAAGCGCCTGCACCGCTACCGCATCGTGCTGGTGCCGCACCTGGCGTACCTGGCGCACCGCACCAACCAGCGCATCTTCCAGCAGATGAGCGCCCCCAGGATCATCGCGCAGATCCTGGAGGAACATGGCATCCAGAGCGATGCCTACCGATTCAACCTGGGCACCCCGTGCCCTGACCGTGAGTACTGCGTGCAGTACGACGAGAGCGACCTGCATTTCATTCAGCGGCTGTGCGAAGAAGAGGGCGTGCACTACCACTTCGAGCACAGCAGCGACGGCCATCTGTTGGTATTTGGTGACGACCAGACCTTCTTCCCCAAGCTCGGCCAGCCCACCGCCTACGTGCAGGACACCGGCATGGTTGCCGACGAGCCGGTGATCAAGCGCTTCAAGGTGCGCCTGGAAACCCGTACCAGCCGTGTCACCCGCCGCGACTACAACTTCGAGAAGCCGCGCCTGCTGATGGAGTCGGCCTACAAGCCCACGCAGCCAGCCAGCCAGGAGCCAGACCTGGAAGACTACGACTACCCGGGCCGCTTCATCGACCGTACCCGTGGCAAGCAACTGAGCCAGCGTGCCCTGGAACGCCACCGCGCCGACTACCAATTGGCCGAAGGCAAGGGCGACGAGACCCGCCTGGTCAGCGGCCACTTCATGGCCATGTCCGAGCACCCCCGGCAGGAATGGAACGCCCTGTGGCTGCTGACCGAAGTCTTCCATGAGGGCAAGCAGCCCCAGGTGCTGGAAGAGTCCGTCACCAGCGACGTCACCAACAACAAGGACGACTTCCACCAGGGCTATCGCAACCATTTCTTTGCCACCCCCTGGGACGTGTTCTACCGCCCCCCCCTGGCCCACCCCAAGCCCCGCGTGCTGGGCAGCCAGAGCGCCGTGGTCACCGGCCCCAAGGGCGAAGAGATTTATTGCGACGCGTACGGCCGCGTGAAAGTGCAGTTCTTCTGGGACCGTGAGGGCCAGGCCGACGACAAGACCAGCTGCTGGCTGCGCGTATCGTCCAGCTGGGCCGGCGAACGCTATGGCGGCGTGGCCATCCCGCGGGTGGGCATGGAAGTGCTGGTCAGCTTCCTGGAAGGCGACCCCGACCAGCCGCTGGTTACCGGCTGCCTGTACCACGCCGAAAACAAGGTGCCCTACGACCTGCCGGCGAACAAGACCCGCAGCGTCTTCAAGACCCTGAGCAGCCCCGGTGGTGGCGGCTATAACGAGCTGCGCATCGAGGACAAGAAAGGCCAGGAACAGATCTTCGTCCACGCCCAGCGCAACTGGGACGAAAACATCGAGAACGACCAGAAGATCCGCGTCGGCAACGAGCGTCACGACACCGTGGAAGCCAACAGCTACAGCGAATTCAAGGCCGAGGAACACCGCACCACCTTCGCCGACCGCAAGGGCGAAGTGAAAGTGGACGACCACCTTACGGTAGGCAACAACCAACACGTGAAGCTGGGCGTTGCACAACTGGTGGATGCCGGCACCGAAATTCATCTCAAGGCCGGGGAAAAGATCGTCATCGAGGCCGGGCTGGAACTGACCGTGAAAGCGGGCGGCAGCTTTATCAAGCTGGATGCCGGCGGTATCACTATGGTGGGCCCGCAGATTCTGGCAAACGCCGGCGGTTCGGCGGGGAGTGGTACCGGTATTGGTATCAAGCCGCCGGTGCTGCCGGGGGCGGCGGATGCGGATAAGGCGGGGCAGGTGCCGGAGACGGCGTTGGTGAATGCGCCGATTGAAAAGACCACGGCCAAGCCCGTGCGCATGGTGAAGTTCTCGGGCTGACCGCCAGCCATACAGGATCAGGTAACGAAAGAAATGACAGAACCAGTAAAAGTCAAAAAGTGGGCGTATCCGTTCAAGGTAGGTGGTGTTGAAGCCACCGATCCGCAGCAGTATTACGCTGCCTTGGCCAAGGCCAAGGACGGCTACTACCCGTTGGGTGGCAACGGCTTGTGGCATGGCGGCGTGCACTTTGACGAAGCCACCGGGCTGGTTTCGGAGCACAGCGAAGTGCGTTGCATCGCCGATGGCCAGGTCATCGCTTATCGCATCGACGAAGCCTACCCGGTTACGGCCTACGCCGACCGTAACGCGGTGGCCTCGACGGGGTTCGTGCTGGTAAAGCATGTGCTGGAAGTGCCTGCGCCTCCAGCACCCGCCACACCGGCCGGAGGAACCCCTGCGCCTGCGCCCACTGCGGGGCCCACCTTGACGTTCTTCAGCCTGTATATGCACCTGGTGGATATGGCGGGCTACAACGCCACGCCCTCGCTGGCCAGGCCATCTTACTGGAGTGGTGGTACGTACCGCGTCAAGGCGGATGTCGCCGACAAAATCCAGGGCCTCAACGTACGTGCTGCACCGAAAGGCAGCGAGGGCTATGACCAGATACTCACCACACTGCCACGCGGCACGACGGTGACTACGGGCGAGGCGAGCACCGATGGCAAATGGCTGAAAATCGCCAGCGTATCGCCAGCTGCCAGTGGCTTGGCCGAAGGCAGCGGCTGGGTCTACAAGAACGAGATGACCAGCCAGGGCAACGACCAGTACCTGATCGGCGAGCAAGCAAAGGACACCCCTGCAGGCGCCGCCAAGGGGCTGAACGTACGCAGTACGGCTGCGGCCAGCGGCAGCGTGATTTCCGTGCTTCCCGCCGGTACCGAGCTGACCATCAGCGAAGCCGGGGCTTCAGGCAAATACCGCAAACTGACGCAAATAATCAGTGGCACCCCCATGCCGGCACTCACTGCCGATGCCACTGGCAATGTGCCAGGTTACGTGTGGCTACCGTCCCTGGAAGCCAAGAGCGAACCCAAGGCCATGGGCAGCGTGGTGGTACTCGATACCCCGGTGACCATCAGCGCTGGGGCAACCATCGGCTACGCCGGCAAGTACCAAAGCCACGACGAGGGCGCGCCGCGCAACCTGGTGCACATCGAAGTGTTCAGTTGTGAGGATGCCCAGGCCTTTGTCGCCACAAGCCGCAGCAAAGCCGCAGCGCTACCGGCCGACCAGAAAAACCTGCTGCATATCTACAAGAACACCAATCTCATCACCCACCGCGCCGACATCAGCGCCACCAACCCGCCCAAAGTCAGCGACCCCCATGTGGTGGTTGGCTATGATCTGATCATCCCCGTGAGCGTGCTGGAAGCCATGCCGGCTGAAAAGAAGATCAAGGACACCTCCCAAAGCACCACTGCCCCCACGCTCTGGTGGCACATCGAGGGCCTGTTGGGCGATGCCCAGGGCAACCCCATCAGTGGCTGGCTGCGCGAACAGGACATCATGACCCCGCGCCACAACCCGTGGGAGTGGGAAGGCTTCGACTTCATCGAAGAAACCGGCAGCAACGCCGACCACCTGGCTGCGTACCTTCATGCGCTCGATGCACTGACGGAGGAGGAGAAAGCTACCTACGCGTCCAACGTCTCGGCTTCCATCAGCGGCCCCGCCAAGTCGCGCCTGTACGAGATCATCGACACCGACCACGACAACAAGCTCACCGGCACGGAAATCCGCGCAGCCCTGGCGAAGCCATGGTTTGCACAGTCGATTTCGCAGCTGGTGACGAAGTATGAGAGTGAGTGGTTGTACAAGGCGGACAAATGGGATGCGCTGGATACGTTGATGGGGCATACGGCTGCGCAGCCTAATGTGAATTGGGTGGCGGAGAAGAAGCGGATTGAGGGGTTGGCGTGGTGGGGGGATTTAGCGGGGAAGGAGGGGGTGGAGGCGGAAGGGAAGGCATACCACCTGAACGCTTTGGCAGTGCTGACAAACTTTGTGGCATTGCAAAAAGAATGTACATGCAATGCGCAAGTTAAGGTTACAAGATGGGGGACTCATTACGGGCCTGCCCACTGGGGGACTGATAAACTGCGAGACTCGCCTTTATGGAATAGTGTTTTGGCGAGCGGAGGAGCTACTGCGGAGGAAAAACGTATCATTGACGTGATGTGCGAGAACGAGGGGGCAATCAGCTCAGTTCAGTCATATGATGATCAGATATTAACTGCGGGGGCAATGCAAAAGACGATAGCACCTACCGGGAAGGGACAATTACCTACGCAGATTAATAAATTTAAAAAGATGCATCCTGATGAATATGAGGAGCTGTTTGAAAAACAAGGCTGGCGGTTGGATCCTGATTCTGATATCCCGAAGTTGTACTATCAGCATGATAGTTATGCTGGTGGCGAACGTCTTGAACTGGAAAAAATAACACAAAAAATTAGAGAGGGATGCTCCCAAGCTACATTTTTGAGCGTCATAAGCTGCAAGCCTGTCGCGGTGATGGCTTGTGCTATCGCGAAGCCAAACTATGTGCGTCTACAAATAACAGACTTCGTAGAACAGCTCAGGGCGGTTCTTGCTCAAAAGCCTATTGGTTATGATTTCACAATCGGTGAGTTGTTCAAGGGAGTGCTCGGGCGTGCAACAGCTCTGGACGAGTTGGTGAATCGGCCGAATAATGTAGTATATAGCCTAAAAAGTGCACTCGACTCATTCTTTAGTGCGCATCCGGCGGTGAGTAGAAATGTTGACTCTTGGGGGGATAGTCACGCCGCTTATGAGGCGGAAATAGTTAATGTTTATGGTCATGGTAGGGGTAATATGACTGATGGTGTTCTTCGTTTTAACAAATTAAAGGCGGCTCTTAATGTTTAATGTGATTGTTTTTTTATGGGCGGTATTTTGGACTGCCCTCGTGGGGGCTGCTGAGCAGCCAAACGAATTTAACGGAGTGAATGGTAGCACTTTACGTTTTAGCCATTGGGATGATAAACATGGAGGGTGGGCAAGTGTGGTATTTGAGAAGGGCGATGTTAATTTTCAGATTTACGATTTGCCCGAATCCAGAAGTGCCCCTGGGGCGGGGGTAGTTTCGTCCAGTCGCAGGAATATGTTGTCTCCGGATGGACGAGTTATGATGGTGCAACGAACGGTTTTCGGCCTGGTTGATAATGGTTCTGGCCAAGAGTTCAATTCTGAGCATACATCCTGTGACGCTATTTCAATGGATACCGGTTGTGTGCAGTATTCCGGTGATGCTGAACAATGCGTTGGGTCGTGGAATGAAGGTGCCTGGAGACTTCAAGATGGGTCGGCTCTAAAGATTGTGGACTTGCCGATGTCGCCCCAAAAACTGAGCGCAGCGTTTAAGGCTGCCTCTGTAGAACAGCGTCCTGATATTCTGACTATGTATATGTATATGGGGGTCGGGTCTTATTTATCTTGTTACCCTCCGGAAAAAAATGTGGCGGCTCTCAATGATATTGGTTTTTATCTATCTGAGAGTGGAGATCATAGGGTTGCAATTGAGCTTTATAAGAGCTTGCTGAAAGTCGCGCCAGATAGGATTCCGTTAAAACTTAATATGGCTGATTCACTGTGGGCTACAGATCAAAAAAACGAAGCTCGGAAATTCTACCAAGGATACAAGAAAGCTATGGTTGCAACGGGCAATCAGCTTAAAGTCCCTCAGCGAGTTGATGAGCGCGAAAAGTAGTGATTTGGTTTAGGGGGACAGGGGCAGAGGGTGCGAATAGTTCGCTAGGGCACGGTTGGGCTATCAGATGCAGGCGAGGCGGCTGCAAGAATACTTCGAAGAGTTACGGGGCGCTTGAAGTGAGTTTGCCGGGAGCCGCTTTTCTTGCTGTGGTTTCAGTGCTCGAGAATTTTAAGTGCGGCGATGCGGCTTATATCGAGATTGTGTCGCCGATTGAAATTTTCCAACTTGGTTCAATGAGTCCGGAATCCTGCAACTTGGTCGGCGAGAGGTGAAACTTCATGGCTTCAAGTATTTACTTGATTTGATGTGGATCTGCATGAAAAAACTACCATCATTGTTCGGGCTCATGCTTTCTGGCTCAGTCCCTTATGTGTGTTCGGCCGAAACGATCTCCTACCTCTCGATGCTTCCTGCACCAATGGTCGCTAGGGTTGCTACGGATAGTGAGATGAGGGCTGGAGACGTCCGGTTTTTCCCGGGTGGGACGGTTAAGGTGGGAGGGATCTATGTGAGCGCTATTTCCTTTGTGGACTCAGTGAAAAACTGTTCTATCTATGTGTTGAGTTCTGACAAGGCTTACTCACTATTTAATGGGGCTCCGTGCGAATTTAGTAGTAGGCCTGCCGCTTCTTTCGCGAGAGGAAGCAATTTCCCTGATTTACTATTTAAGATAAAACTGTTCTCTCCAAGTCAGGGCGCAATGGCGGATGAATTAGTGGCGTTTTATTATGATAAGGGTAAATCGACTTACTGTGAAAGTTCACTGCTGTCTGACTGGTATGTAGATGGTAATAAAAGTGTTAAGCCTGCTCTGTCCGACGGTAGGTGTCTTGCAGAGGGTCAATAAAATGCCGATATTCAATGCCTACCGTCTCTCATAAAAAATGCAACTGGCAGCATTACTTGGGGTGAAATGAAGAATTTCTATAAAGAGTTATGTTTTATTTTGCCGTTGTGCTTCTCTGTTGCGTGTTTTGCGCATGAGGATGGCTATTATGTTAACGGCCCCACGATTCAAGGGCCTTTCAAGATCGACATGGTTCAGGGTGGGGAGGTGTCTGTGCTTTCCACCGACGACAGAGAATATCCCGTTTCGTTGGTGTTGGATATCACCGATGGCACAGGTAAAAAAACTCGGAAGCTTGTAGATAAGTATGATGTGGCAGGCTCACCTCCTAAAGTGGATACCGTATTTTTTTACCCTGTAAGGGGGGTGAGAAATGTGATTGTTTTGGTTTCGTGGGAGCTTACCAGTCGTGGGTTAGGTACTTATGGCGATTACTATCAGGTTTACGCTTATGAGCCCGGGGGCGGTGGCCTGGTACCAAATAATAAAATTCGATTCGACAAACATATGACGGGAATCGAGGGTTATCAAGAAGGCTCGCCCCAGTCGTTTTTATACAAAAATGCAGCTGCTATCAAAAATTACTTAAAAACGTTGAATTGATTGGGTTGCGGGTAATGTGATTCTAATGGTTTATTGGGCGAGCCGGAATGGCTCCATGCAGATGTCAATGAAAACTAATGAGGGCTTTTTAACCTCTATTAATATCTGCATGTTCTATTGGTTAATAACAAAATGATCAGCGCTGACAAGCATACAAGAAGGCTATGATTTCAGGCGGCAATAAACTCAAAGTCCCTCGGCGAGTCGATGAGCGTGAAAAATAGTAATTTGGTTATGGAGGGGCAGAGTATGTGGGTAGTCATAGTAAAAGATTTCAGGCGGTCGCAGGCGTGATGGGGGTAACGGTATGAAATGGTTGAAAACTGCGCTCTTCATTGGGGTTGCTTTATTTTCACTTAAGGCAGTTGGTGTCCGGGCTGATTCAGTTGCAGCATTTGGCGATATTGTTCAAGGGCCGTTCAAGACGGATGTATTTCCCAGTGGTAAGCTCTGGGTGGAAAAGATCAATGAGGCTCATAAAACGTTAGCCCTCATATTGGAAAGCACTAATAAGGACGGGGGGCGGATACGTAGGCGAGTAGATGCCTATGACGATGGTGGGACGGGGCTTACCGTTGATTCTGTATTTTCTTACCCTATTAGGGGTAAAAAACATGTCGTTGTTCTGGTCTCGTGGGGGGTGAATAGTAGGGGGGGCGGTACTTATGGAAGGCTCTACCATGTTTTCGCCTACAGCCGTGGTGTGAATGACGAAATTGTTCCAAATAAAGAGATAAGTAATGACGACTCTTTGTTTGGTATGGATGGCTACCAAGAGGGTGAGGTGATAAAATTTAATTATAAAGATGCATCTTCTATTAAGCGCTACATTAAAGAGGTTGTAGATGCGAGGTAGTCTTGGTGGTTGCTTGCGGTAGAGGCATGTCGGTGGAAGAGTGGTTGGCATAGGGGCGAGATGAGCAATTTCTCTATCACCCTAGAGCGGTTAGTGTTTCGGATCTTAAGTGCATGAAGTCTGTAGTGGACTAGTTTGATTATTCTGCTGCGGGGCACGTTCAGGCGTGTCCCGCTTTTGCTACTGTATGCATAAACTACCGCTTAACCAAGCGGTAGTGGCTTTAGATGAGTGAAAATAAATGGTGGCGTACGTTCGATATTTTCTTGTTTTTATACTGGTCTCCTTTAATTGGTCTACGTCAGTGTATGCAGAAGAGCACATTCCAGTCTTTAAAAGCTATTCGGTTCGGGCTGATCGGGCTGTATCCAATCATGCTTACGTAAGTGCCTCCAAAGCAAACCCAATATGGGAAAGTGCTAGAGAGAAAATGGCACAGCATAAACCTAACCTGGCGGGGCACTACGTTGCATACTCCATGGATTGTGGAGGTGGGACAATGTGCGCCGAGATCCTCGATGTGCAGACAGGAAAAGTGGTTGCAGGCTTTCCCGACGCGTACTTGGTAAGCGATGAAGACGAAGAGCACAATTTTGACTTCAGTACGCGAGCAGATAGCAGGCTGGTTATAGTTGCGGGTGTCGGGCAGGGTACAGAGAAAGACCAAAATGGCAAGGAGGTACCGGTTGGTTTTTATACCAGGTATTATGATTTTGACGGTGGCGTGATGAGATTGATATATCTGGAAAGGTAATTGCCAATGAGGAAGCTTTACACAAGTCTTTTGCATATCCCGAAGGTATTCGTTTTTTTAGCCGGCCTCATTAGTTCGGGTGTCGGGTATGCCGATGCGCAAAGCCCCCCATTCCCTCCACTTGCAGTCCCGGGGGGAACGGTCGTGTTCGGGATGAAGCCGGTTTTGGAACAAGAGGGCTCCCCACATCCAGACATGGGGCTGAGCATAAGCTTCCTGAACAGTTCAACGGGAGCGCTAAAATTCGTCGAGCGGTTGCCATACATCGCTGATGCTGGGCAGATACAAGATGCCTTCATGGCTAATACCAGTGAGGGCGAGCAAGAACTGTTTTTAATTCACAGCGTCGCCTTTCGAGCGAGCGGCGGGGTCAGTTTAGGCAGCGACTATTATACGGTGCTGGCCTACCGTCGAGACAACGGTAGCTTTGTTCAGGATAAAGCACTTAGTGAGTACTTCGGAAGTGGCGCCGATATCATTAAGTTTCGCGGCAATGTTGAGAGTCATGTTTATACTTACCCATTCAAGACACGGAAAGACATTCTGCGGCAGTTAACCCGTGCCAGTTATCGCCAGTGGGCCCCCGGGGTACCAATTACACGAACCGTCGGCGCTAAGGTACCTATCTATTCCATGCAATCCACGTCGGGGGACACGGGTATGTACCTGATTAAAGGGGACCGGGTTTTGCAGGAAAAGTTCTCTGCAGGCTGGGTGTCGATACGCTACGTGACCAAGAAAAATAAAGAAATCCGAGGTTGGGTGCTCTGTGAGGGTATTGCTGGATGTTGAGTCTATGACAGGCATAGCCAGCAATATTCAAACCAATCTCGCTTTGTTGACCTCGGTCGAAACCTCTGGCGCGGCACAGGCCCCGCCGCCCCCCGGCCTCCTTTATACTGCGCAACCCGCGACAAGGACTTCGCTGCCGTCACCATGACTTTCAGAACTGCCTTTGCCTTGCCCTTTATCTGCACCCTGGCGGCCACCGTAATGGCCGGCCCCGCGTACGCCTCCAGCCCAGCCGACCCATTCCCTGCGACGATTACCGGCATTGCCGGGCACCGGCTGGAGTTCAGCCACTGGGATGAGCACTTTGGTGGGTGGCGCACGCTGGAGTTTCATGGCGCCGGCGCTCCGTTGCGGATGTACTTTCTTGCCGGTGCACCCGGTGACGCGAATGACGGCACCGTGACTGAAACGGACACTGGCTATTTGTCGCCAGACAAAAAAACCGTCCTGATCGAGCGCAAGGCGTTTGGCCTCGTTTACCCACCAGGCGAGCCGCCGGTGAACTCCGAACAGAACGCCTGCGATGCGGTTTCCATGGACACGGGATGCGTGCTGGCCAGCGCCTCCATCAACCAGTGTGACGGTCGTTGGGACGGTAATCGGTGGAAAACATCAGAGGGTGCCATCTGGGATTTTAAAGACGGGCTTCAGCCGCCAGGGCAGTTCGTCGCGCAGGCACGTACGTTTGGTTCGGAAAAAGGGCGGACGGAAAGCGCTCTGTATTTGCTGTTTGCCGGCGTCGGTTCGTACATGGCCTGCTACCCCCCGGAGAAGAACGTCGCGGCGTATAACGACATCGGTTTTTACCTCGCCCAGGGCGGCCAACATGCTTTGGCGCTCGACATCTACCGGCGCTTGTCCAGCATCGCCCTTGACCGGGTTCGGTTGAAACTGAACATCGCCGACTCGTATTGGGCCGTGGGGCAGCAAGGCCTGGCCAAGCGCTTTTACGCCGATTATCGCCAAGCCATGGTGCGCAAAGGTGACGCTGGCAGAGTCCCTGCCAGGGTCGCCGAACGCCTGGCTAGGCCCCCTGCCAACACTGCGGTCGAGTTCACGCCATGAGGTTGTTGCTCGCCCTGCTAGTGGGTGCCTGCGCCGTGACCGGTGCCCAGGCGGGCAGCGCCTCAAGCGCGGGCACCTACACCTACCAACAGCACGCCGAGACCGACGAGTTGTCACGCCTGACTGTCACCCGCACTGCCACAGGCCAAAGCAGCTCCAGGTTGTTCGAGTTTGGTGACGGTGGGTTGGTGCCAGGCGACTTCCCCGACCGCTTCAGCTTGATGCTCGACTTCCACGTACACCTGGCCCAGCAGATGGAGTACAGCTTCCGCTGGGACCCGCAGGTAGCGGACTGGGTGCTGTACCGCATTGCCAGTTGGGAGGAGCCGTGGCGCGAACAGCTACCTGCGCTGCCACATTCCGCGGCGGCCCCGCAGAACGTCGAAGTTGCCCGTATCGCTTGTTGCACGCGGCTTGCCGACTTCAGCGCGAACGGCGTCAACCCGCAGAAAATGAATACCACGCAACAACGTGAAAATAATCTGGGAGGTGTTTGAGTGCGTTTTGCAACACGGTGCTTTGTAATATTGCTGGCCCTAGCGGGTTCCACTGCCCATGCCGCTGCAATAACGGTAAAAGGGCTGGGCGCCTACCGTTCCGGCCAGTATTGGGCAATGCCTGATGGGATCTTGAAAGCATCTTGGGATGGGGGCGCCGCGTTGGTCAAGGATGTGCTCGGCACACAAGGCGAGAACACCCGGACGTTGGTGAGATTCAATGGCCGTGCAGCTTTGCACTATGATGCCGTCGCTTCAGGGCACCCCTACGAGGCGTACTTCACATTGGCTCATAATAAGGCGGGCCTGGTGGTCGATTGTATCTATGCCTCTATCCGGGATGGAATGACTGGTGCCCTGATTGCCAAAGCAGTGTGCGGGCTCGAGGCACCGTTGAACTCAGGCTATACCGATCTGCTGTCGAGCTTCGAGGAACAATGGCGCAAGCAACTTCAACCGAATGTGTTTCGAGGGGGGGGCGATGACCCGGGGAGGCCAGTTCGTGTGGTCGATGCGAACCTTCGGGGAGTTGAGGTGATACGGGTATACGCTTCGATAGGTGAACTCACCACTCAATGGCCCGAGACACGGATCAGCCTAGGCGCACGCAGCCGCAGCCTGGGCCGCCAGCCTGTCTACCTGGTCTATGACCGATCATCGCTCACCACGCCTGTGGCCCTTGAGGTCGCCCGTGGTGATGAGAGCGAGCCTTTCCAGCTCATGGATTACGGTATGTTGGCTGAGCTGCTGATGCCCAATACCGGTACCGATCAGCAGGTGCCGTGCCATGACATCAGCTCGTGCTCTCCTTTACCGGCAAACACCTTATCGGACGCCCCGGCGAACCTATGCGTCGACAGTGTTGCTCTGTTCCAGTGTGACACCCGTGGTGGCAAACAGATCGTGATGTGTGGCGGTTACGACGCAGATGGCGAACTTACCGGTTTGCAGTACCGCTTCGGTCGGGGTCCAAGCCCGGAACTGATTTACCCGGCGCAACTTAAACAATCGCTGGGGAAGTTCCGGAGTAACCATTATTTCCGCTATCAGACGGATTACTCCCAGATCAGCTTCGACAATGGCTCCTATACCTATTCGGTTTACAGCCATTACGATGGCGAGGGCTCGCCTGGTAATTCCAAGGTCGCGGGGGTAACGGTCACTACTCAAGCCGGTGCGCGGGTGGCGGAAATAAAGTGCAAAGCCATTCGCAAGGATGGCCTTCAGCAAATCACCGCCAAGGTTGCCTGTGATGCAGATCAAGCGTTGGGTTGCAGCTAGTAAGGCCTCGGGGCCCCCTGTCTTAGTACCCCAGCCGGCAACCCCCAATCCGCAGCACGATGTTTCTCCTACCCATAACCCCCGGAGCCAACGGCACCTGATGCAGCCACCACGCGACCTGCTTATCAAACTGGGCTGCCACGCCAGCGCTATCGTGTTGTACGCCTTGCTTTGGGGCTGGAGCTTCAGCCTGTACCGACACTGGGGAGGCACTGTCACTCGTGGCGTGGATATCGGCATGGCGGCGTACCTGATTTTCTACGCCGTCGCGGCCGTTAACCTGCTGGCTGTAGCGGTTCCCGGGCGGGCCGTGCGGTACGTGCTGGCTGCCTGCCTTGGGCTGCTGATCCTTGCCTGGCTGTTGCCCGACTATCCGCTACGCGCGCCATTGTTCGCGTGCCTGGCCACCGGCACCACCAGTGTGGCGGTGGTAGCCAGTGGCTGGCTTTCTGCTTCCGGCGGCTTCAGGCGCAGCCGTTCTGGTTGATGCCCTCGATCATATTGGCGAAGCCGCGGTTGAACTGTGCCGCGTCACTGGGCAGCGGATTGGTGAGTTTCCAGATCATTTTGTCGCCGTGTGGTGTGTAGAGGCCCTGCTTGGCATTGCGGATCGCCGAGCGCCCACGGCTGAGGAAGTCGTTGATCTGGATCATTGCTGAACAACCGGCGGGGTTGCTGGCGCGCAGTTTCTTGTCCCACTGTTCGATCATGTCGCCGGACTGGTTCAGGCTTTGTTCGAAGGCGGCGGTTTCCTGCGCGCCGCCAGCAGACTCGAAGAATGGCGTGGACAGGCGTGCAGCCTGTTTCGAGTACAGAATGGCGCCGGCACGATAGTAGGCAGTAGTGTCCTTCGGGGCGTTCTCGAATGCGGTCTTGGTGTTGATTTCGTCGCGAGCGCTGATCCCGTCGTAGAACTTGGCTTGCGCCTTGGCCACATCAAGCATCGCCGCCTGGAAGGCAGGTTCGAGCTCCCGGGCTTTCTTGCCGTTGTCGGCGAGGAAGCCGCTGGAGTCGGCGTAGCTGTTCAATTCGGCCTGCACGGGGGCAAGCTTTGCCAAGGCCGTGAGCATTTCCGTCGCTGGGCCATCCAGTTCAGGCATCGGCGGTTGCAGGGCCAGGGCGCTCTTCAGTGCTTTCTGTGCATTGATCACCGAATAGCTGGTAAACATGCTGTAGTTTGCCAGCGGCTTACCCGATGCGAGGGGCTTGGCGTACAGCTCGATGTGCTTGTTGAGGGTGTCGGCGAAGTCTTCACTGCGGTTCGCTGCGTCCACGTACAGGTTGTACTTTGCTGTCTCTTGCTGGTTCGCCGCTGCTTGCTGTTGTGCCTGGGTAGCCTTGGGTTTTTCGTTGTTGCCGCAGCCGGCCAACGCGAGGCAGAGTGCCGCCGTCATGGCCGCCAGGATAGGGGTGCTTTTCACGTGTATCTCCATTGTCTTCCATGATTGCCAGCGGCTTGCGCTGGCGAATAAGCGCAGCTGCAGGCTTAGCGCCAGCCCATGCCTTCAAAGGGATTCCAGCTTTGCGAGCCCTTCACCTTTTTCAGGTAGTAGGCGTAGTTGGCGGAGTATGAGTACAGGGTGGCGAAGCCAACGTTCAGCCCAGTGTTGAGCGGGCGAGGCATGGGATGGCCGGCGGCAAAAAACGCGAACTCGATGAGGGTACTGACGGCGACGATGATGGCGAGCAGCGAAAGGTTTTTCTTCCACAGCCCCAGGACGAAGAAATAAATCACGCCGAAGAAGAAGGCGACGATGTTCAGTGTCATCAAGCGTTGTTTGGGTTTGGGAAGGGCCTTGAGCGCGTCTCTGAAGCCAGGAGCGTTGGGTGCGCCATGCTGCTCGAAGAAGGCGAAACGTTCTTGCCATTTCGGGCTGACGGAAGGGGTTTGCAGTTGCTCGGTGGTGCTCATGTCCACTCCTTGTGGAATTTCCTGATCGAACCATTCGACCGGGTGTTACTTGGGGTCGCTGGCGTCTGGCGCCAGGCCCTTGAAGCGATGCCTACCGCGAAGATGGCTGCAGGCGTAAGTTTCGAGGGCGCGGAGTTTAGGTAGTTTTGAATTGGATCCGCAAGAGGTTTTGGCACATTGCCATGCCCGTTGGCTGCAGCCAGGTTCCGCGAAATATGACGTATCATGTGCTCCGCGTGCCTGGGAGCCTGGCCTCCCGTTCGCACCGATTCGCCTGCACCCATCAAGGAATAGAACGATTATGAAGAAATGGAATTTAGCCACGCTCCTCGCCCTTTTGCTGCTCGGCGCCACTGCGGCGGTAGCTGAAACTGCGCGCCCACCCATCGCCAATAAGGTCGATGCCTACAGCAGCGCCCAAGGGGTCCAGGTCTGGACGTTGCGCGTTGGCGAACGCACCGCCAACCAGGCGCTGGTGCAGATCACGGGTGTCGACAATGATTGGGACAAGCGCATCCAGAAGATGGATGTAGAGAAGACGTTCAAGGACGTGCGCTATTCAACGCTGATCAATGGCAAGCGGTTCATCGCCTTGATTGTCGATGACGGTTACGCAGAGGTCTACCTGCCGGGAGAAACCCAATCCATCAAGGTCGCGGCTGATAGTGCACTGGCGTCCGAGGGTAATCCGGAGTATTTCCTGACTGATTATTTGCAGCAGCGCCCGGCGCACTAATCCCAGGCCCATGATGCAGGCGTCTGGCGGCCTGCATCCGGCGAGCCATGTGGCATGCGCCCATGATCAGCCGTGTATGTGCATTTTGCGCTTCAATCCCTGTCTAGCAGCCTACCTGCAGTACTCTGACTATCCGAGCCTTTTCGTCCAGCCTGAAGATGGCTCGGTCGGTGCAGCTAAGTAAGATCTGGTACTGGTTGCATTTGGTATTGAGGCATTTGAATCGGGCATCCTTGACCAATGATGCCGCCTCTTGTGGATGTAGCTGTAGGTTTTGCACTGCGTTTTGGAATGTAGCCCACCGCCGCTGGGCCTCAACGCCGAGCTTGTCTGATACTGATTTCGTTTCCATTGTCCACCCCATTAGTATCTCTCCAAAAATTAATAGGATGGGCAATTTAATAGGAAGGACTACATTTTTTAAGTCGCAACGGGAGGAAGTTTCTGTAGGAAAATTCGCTGATCCCCAAAGCTTTTATTTTCGTGGAAGTGAAAGTCTCTGAACGTGGAGAGCCGCTCTTGCCTCGTCTGCTAGACCACCGCCACGGCCGCAGCAGCTTACCGAAGCCGACGGCCACACCGTGTGGCGCGCAGTGGGTAAAGGGAAATTGAATGGAAAAAATATACTTTAGCCAATGTGGAAAGCCGTTGAAACCTAGCGATTTTGACCGGTTCGAAAATACTTTGAATTACCGCTTCCCCCCGACCTTTCGTGAGCACTACCTAGCGTTTAACGGCGGTGTTCCCTCCAGAACGTACTGGGTCAGCAATACGGGCGATGAGCCCATGGAAGTGGCCGCTTTTCGAGAAGTTGCAGGGGAAAGCGTCTCCACAAAAGGCGACGTTCTCGCAAGCTACAACTCGTTGGTAGAAAGAAGTGTGTTGCCTGAGCATTTGCTTCCGTTTGCCAACGATTGGGGTGGGAACTTATTTTGCTTGAACATGAGCAACGGGCAGGTGACTTTTTACGCCCTTGACAGTTTCGACCCGGACCTGGGCTTCGAAGAAAACCAACGTCATGCTGAGACGCCCCTTTGTTCTTCGTTTGGAGAATTTGCCGCTCGCCTTGTCAGTGAGGACGGTATCGAAGAGTAATGCCGGGAAGAGAGCTTGGTAATCTGCCTGCGGCGCCGGATCGCGAACCCGCCCCATCCCAAAACGAAAAAAGCCCCAAGGCGCAAACCTTGGGGCTTTTTCATCTATATGGCGCACTTGGCGGGATTCGAACCCACGACCCCTGCCTTCGGAGGGCAGTACTCTATCCAGCTGAGCTACAAGTGCAAGCGGGCGCCATGATACCCATCTCGGGGGTGGGCGTCTATTGCGCTGACGTGTGGATGATTTCGCACAGGGGCGGGTCCAAGGGCTGCGCCAGTCGGAAATGAGTGCCGTTGGGGGGAATTTTGTTCTTTTTTCCGAACAGCCTATTGTCCTTTACCCCCATTGCTCCTAGGATTCGTTTGAGATTTCAAACGCTCCCCCAGTCCGGTGCTGCGCTCGCACGGGTAACATCCTGTGCGCATTTGGTGTTTTGCCCGGCATATGATTTCCTGACGGCAGTTCCACTAGGAACGCCTTTCGAACAATCAACAATTTGCCCCGTGTGCGCACGGTGCTGTTAAGGAAGCCGACATGCAGCTCAAAGACGCTCAGTTGTTCCGCCAGAAAGCCTACCTCGATGGTGTGTGGGCAGATGCGGACAACGGCCAGACCATCAAGGTCAACAACCCGGCCACGGGAGAGATCCTGGGTACCGTGCCAAAGATGGGCGCCGCTGAAACCCGCCGCGCCATCGAAGCCGCCGACAAGGCGCTGCCGGCCTGGCGTGCACTGACCGCCAAGGAACGCTCGAACAAGCTGCGCCGCTGGTTCGAACTGATGATCGAGAACCAGGACGACCTGGCTCGCCTGATGACCCTGGAACAAGGCAAGCCGCTGGCCGAAGCCAAGGGCGAAATCGCCTACGCCGCCTCGTTCATCGAGTGGTTCGCCGAAGAAGCCAAGCGCGTCTACGGCGACACCATCCCTGGCCACCAGCCAGACAAGCGCCTGATCGTCATCAAGCAGCCAATCGGCGTTACCGCGGCCATCACCCCGTGGAACTTCCCGGCCGCCATGATCACCCGTAAAGCCGGCCCGGCCCTGGCCGCTGGCTGCACCATGGTGCTCAAGCCTGCCTCGCAGACCCCGTTCTCGGCCCTGGCCCTGGCCGAACTGGCCGAGCGCGCCGGCATCCCCAAAGGCGTGTTCAGCGTAGTCACCGGCAGCGCCGGCGACATCGGCAGCGAGCTGACCGGCAACCCGATCGTACGCAAGCTTTCGTTCACCGGCTCGACCGAAATCGGTCGCCAGCTGATGTCCGAATGCGCCAAGGACATTAAGAAGGTCTCCCTGGAACTGGGCGGCAACGCGCCGTTCATCGTGTTCGACGACGCTGACCTGGATAAGGCCGTCGAAGGCGCGATCATCTCCAAGTACCGCAACAACGGCCAGACCTGCGTCTGCGCCAACCGCATCTACGTGCAGGACGGTGTCTACGACGCGTTCGCCGAGAAGCTGAAAGTGGCCGTGAACAAACTGAAGATCGGCAACGGTCTGGAAGAGGGCACCACCACTGGCCCGCTGATCGATGACAAGGCCGTGGCCAAGGTCAAGGAACACATCGCCGACGCCCTGAGCAAAGGCGCTACCGTGCTGACCGGCGGCAACGCCATGGAAGGCAACTTCTTCGAGCCGACCGTGCTGGTCAACGTGCCGAAGAACGCTGCCGTGGCCAAGGAAGAAACCTTCGGCCCGCTGGCGCCGCTGTTCCGCTTCAAAGATGAAGCCGAAGTGATCGCCATGTCCAACGACACCGAGTTCGGCCTGGCGTCGTACTTCTACGCCCGTGACATGAGCCGCGTGTTCCGCGTGGCCGAGGCCCTGGAATACGGCATGGTGGGTATCAACACCGGCCTGATCTCCAACGAAGTGGCGCCGTTCGGCGGCATCAAGGCGTCGGGCCTGGGCCGTGAAGGCTCCAAGTACGGCATCGAAGACTACCTGGAAATCAAATACCTCTGCATTTCGGTCTGATCCGCAGCGGTAGCCAGCCGCCGGGGCGCGAGAGCGACGTCCCGGCGGTTTTCATGCAGCACCCGCAACACCCTTTTCGTGGCCGGGAGGCCGTGACAGTCGATCATCGTATGCTGTCGCCGTTGACCCCCGCTGCTTGATCCTTGAACCACGCCGCCCGATGAGCGGTGAATGAGGAAAACATGAGCAAGACAAACGAATCCTTGATGCAACGCCGCCAGGCAGCCGTTCCACGTGGCGTTGGTCAGATCCACCCGATCTTTGCCGACTCGGCGAAGAACGCTACCGTAACCGACGTTGAAGGTCGTGAGTTCATCGACTTCGCCGGCGGTATCGCCGTGCTGAACACCGGTCACGTACACCCGAAAATCATTGCTGCCGTTGAAGCTCAACTGCACAAGCTGACCCACACCTGCTTCCAGGTACTGGCCTACGAGCCTTACGTGGAAGTGTGCGAGAAGATCAACGCTCGCGTACCGGGCGACTTCGCCAAGAAAACCCTGCTGGTGACCACCGGTTCCGAAGCGGTAGAGAACGCCGTCAAGATCGCCCGTGCCGCCACTGGCCGCGCTGGCGTGATCGCCTTCACCGGCGCCTACCACGGCCGCACCATGATGACCCTGGGCCTGACCGGTAAAGTCGTGCCTTACTCGGCCGGCATGGGCCTGATGCCAGGCGGCGTGTTCCGCGCCCTGTACCCGAACGAACTGCACGGTGTGAGCATCGACGACTCGATCGCCAGCATCGAGCGCGTGTTCAAGAACGATGCCGAGCCGCGTGACATCGCTGCCATCATCCTGGAGCCCGTGCAGGGCGAAGGCGGTTTCTACGTCGCGCCGAAAGAGTTCATGGTGCGCCTGCGCGCCCTGTGCGACCAGCACGGCATCCTGCTGATCGCCGACGAAGTACAGACCGGCGCTGGCCGTACCGGCACCTTCTTCGCCATGGAACAGATGGGCGTCGCGCCTGACCTGACCACCTTCGCCAAGTCCATCGCTGGCGGCTTCCCGCTGGCCGGCGTGTGCGGCAAGGCCGAGTACATGGACGCCATCGCCCCCGGCGGCCTGGGCGGCACCTACGCCGGTAGCCCGATCGCTTGCGCTGCGGCCCTGGCCGTGATGGAAGTGTTCGAGGAAGAGAACCTGCTCGACCGCTGCAAGGCCGTGGGCGAGCGCCTGGTGACCGGCCTGAAGGCCATTCAGGCCAAGCACCCGATCATCGGTGACGTGCGTGCCCTGGGCGCCATGATTGCCGTTGAAGTGTTCGAAGGCGCCGACAACCACAAGCCGAACGCCGCAGCCGTGGCCGCGGTGGTTGCCAAGGCTCGCGACAAGGGCCTGATCCTGCTGTCGTGCGGCACCTACGGCAACGTCCTGCGCATCCTGGTTCCGCTGACCTCGCCAGACGAGCAGCTGGACAAGGGCCTGGCCATCATCGAAGAGTGCTTCGCCGAATTGGCGTAAAAGTGTGACGCGATGAACAAAAAAACCCGCTTCGGCGGGTTTTTTTTTGCGTTGAACGAAGGCATCCCGCGTAATGTCTGGATAACCTGTAGGCAAGGCCTTCGGAGTAATAGCCATGAGTGCGCAGGATAGCCCGGCAATACCGCGGGTATTGATCGCCGAAGCAGACCCCTGGACCCGGGACCTGCTGACGCAAATGTTGTTGAGCGTGCGCTGTGACGCGCAGCTGGATGTGTGTACCGACGGCCAGGATGCCCTGCAGTTGCTGCAGCGCCGGCCTGACCTGGTGATTGCCGCGCGCGAGTTGCCCGGCGTCGATGGCCTGGACCTGCTGCGCAACGTGCGGCAGAAAAGCCAGCGCAAGAACCTGCCGTTCATTCTCATCAGCGACCGCAGCGACGTGGCCAGCGTGCGTGAAGCCGTGCCCCTGGCACCAACGGCCTACCTGACCAAGCCCTTGAACATGGACTCGCTCAAGGAACGCCTGCACGGCCTGTTGTTGGCTGTGGGCCAGGAGGTGGTGTGCGAGATTCCGGCGCTGGCCCCGGGCATGCGCCTGGAGCCGTTCCTGGAAGAGCGCCGGCAGCACTCCGACGGCGGCCCGCTGATGGCC
Organism: Pseudomonas sp. GYB4201; assembly: GCF_056312595.1. Taxonomy (NCBI): domain Bacteria; kingdom Pseudomonadati; phylum Pseudomonadota; class Gammaproteobacteria; order Pseudomonadales; family Pseudomonadaceae; genus Pseudomonas; species Pseudomonas sp. GYB4201. The sequence goes on from NZ_JBWGIG010000008.1 coordinate 44,205, forward strand.
GACGTGCAGGTGGCCATCAAGCGTGCGCTCAACCCCCAGGGCCTCAACCTGCGGCAGCTGGAAGAGGAAGTGCGCACCGACCCGCAGATCACCGCAGTGCTGATCGCGGCCGCCAACAGCGCCGCTCACCACAGCGACGCGCCGGTGCAGACGCTGCTGCAGGCGCTGCAGAAGCTGGGCGCCACGCAGAGCATGAACCTGATCCTGGGCCTGGCGCTCAAGCGCAGCGCGCGGCTGTCAGACCCCGAGCTGTCGCAGCATGCCGAGCGGTTCTGGAGCCATTCGCTGCACGCGGCGGAGTACGCCCGCACCCTGGCGCGCAACCTCGACGTGGACCAGGAGCGCTGCTACTGCGCCGGCCTGCTGCATTGCCTGGGCGACCTGGCGCTGTTACGCGCGCTGCAGGAGTGGCGGCTGGCTGGCGGCGTGCTGGAGGAGGGGCAGGTGGACAAGGCCCTGAAGGAGTTTGGCGCGGCCTACGGCTCGGCGCTGCGTACGCGCTGGCGCCTGCCGATCGAGCTGCGGGAGCTGATCGCGGCTATCTACCACCTGGGTGGTGGCGTGTACGGGCGCGATACGCTGGCCATGAACCTGGCGGGGCAACTGGCGCGCCTGGGCCCGGAAGAAAGCCTGGAGCCCATCGCCAACGGCAAGACCGCGCGCCTACTGAAAATGAGCCTGCCAGAACTGACACGCCTACGCCGCAATTAACCCGTAGCAGCGGCCAAAGGCCGCGTCCCCAGACACCGCGTTTTACCAGGAACACTGCGGTATGCCCGGACGCCGCCTGGCGGCAGCTGCTACGGGCAGTCGTGCGCGTTCAACCCACCACGATCTGGTTCTTGCCCTGGCGCTTGGCCTGGTACATGGCCGCGTCCGCCCGGGCGAACAGGTTGTCCAGCAGCTCGTCGTCCTCGTTGCGGCCGGTCAGGCCCTGGCTCACGGTAACCCCGTACACCTGGCCGTCATGGTTGAAGCTCAGGCGCTGGATCTCCCGTTGCAGGCGCTCGGCGATCTGCTGCGCCACCTCGGGCGAGCAGCCGGGGAACACCGCGGCGAACTCTTCGCCGCCAATGCGCCCGAACAGGTCACCCCGGCGCAGCACGGCGCGGCCGGTCTCGGCGATGCGTTGCAGCACCACGTCGCCTTCCTGGTGGCCGTAGGTGTCGTTGATGATCTTGAAGTCATCGATGTCCAGCAGCAGGAACGAGATGTTCGACTCCTGCAGGCGCGCGGTCTCGAATTCGCGATGGGCGCACTCGAAGAAGTGCCGGCGGTTGCTGCTCTGGGTGAGCACATCGGTGGTGGCCAGGCGCTGTAGCTCGCCTTCCAGGTGCTTCTTTTCGGTGATGTCCTCGGCGATGCCGACCACGATCACCCGCTGCTCCGGGTCGTTCTGCTGGCTGACGAAGCACTTGTCGCTGAGCCAGCGAATCTGCCCGTCGGCGCCGATGATGCGGTACTCGCGGTCTTCCACCGCGCCCTTTTCCAGCACCTCGGCGAGGCTGCGCTCGGCGTAGTCGAGGTCGTCGGGGTAGATGCTGTCGCGCCACTCGTTGTAGTCCGCCAGCAGCAGGCCGGCCGAGCGGCCGAAGATGCGCTCGTAGGCGGGGCTGACGTAGATCATGCGCTGGGCTTCCCAGTCGAAGGCCCACAACACCGCGTTGACGCTGACCAGCAACGAGCTGAACAGCTGTTCGCGTTCGCTCAGCCGGGCCACCTCGCCCTGGGCGTGCATCAGTGCCAGCAGCGTCTCGGCCGCGGCTGGCATCGGGGGGAAGGACGGCGACTGTGGTTGTTTGTTGACCATCATCACGAAATCTCGAATGTCACGGGGGCCGGGCCCTGGCATGCGCACACGTCAGGTCCCGCCGCGTAGGCGATCATTCGTAGGATTAATATTTTGTAATGAAGTTCCAAGCGGCACGCCCCTTGCCGGGGCGCGCCGATGGACGGTGTCAGGCGTGGGCGGGGCGCAGCGAGTAGGTCTTGAGCTGGGTGGCGAAATCACGCAGCGACTGGATACCGCTGGCCTCGGCCTCGTGCACCCAGTCCTTGATGGCGGCCAGCATGTCGTGGCCGTTGGAGCTGGTGCGGGCCCAGATCTGTTGCAGCGCCAGGCGCTTCTCGTAGATCACCTTCAGCGCGTGGCTGTGTTCCAGCATGCTCTGGATGTGCGCCTGGTGGCGGTCGTCCAGCAGGCTGGTTTCGCGCGACAGCAGGCGCTTGGCGCGGCGGAACTGGTGGCGCACCGAGGCATCCACGCGCGACAGCTCCTGGGTCACCAGCGGCGCGATTACCAGCTTGCGGTACTGGGCCATGATCTGGAAGCGGTTGTTGAGGATGGCCATGGCGGTGTCCATGTCCAGGTGGCCCTTGCCCTCGACGCGGTGGGCGATGGGCGCCACGCGCTGCACCTTGGCCAGGCGCATGAACGACAGGATGCGGATCCACATCCAGCCCATGTCGAACTCCCACTTGCGCACCGACAGCTTGGCCGAGTTGGGGTAGGTGTGATGGTTGTTGTGCAGCTCTTCGCCGCCAATGATGATGCCCCACGGCACCAGGTTGGTGGCGGCGTCACGGCATTCGAAATTGCGGTAGCCCACCGCGTGGCCCAGGCCGTTGACCACGCCGGCGGCCCAGAACGGAATCCACATCATCTGGATGGCCCACACGGTCAGGCCGATGACGCCGAAGCAGGCCAGGTCGATGGCCAGCATCAGGAACACGCCCAGCAGGCGGTAGCGCGAGTACAGGTTGCGCTCGATCCAGTCCTCGGGGCAGTTCTTGCCGTAAATGCGCAGGGTCTCGGCGTTCTGCGCCTCGGCGCGGTACAGCTCTGCGCCGCGGCCCAGCACCGTGCCCAGGCCCTTGATCACCGGGCTGTGGGGGTCATCGACGGTTTCGCACTTGGCGTGGTGCTTGCGGTGGATGGCGGTCCACTCGCGGGTGTTCTGCGCCGTGGTCAGCCACAGCCAGAAACGGAAGAAATGCTTGAGCCCGGCGTTCAGTTCCAGCGAACGGTGGGAGGAATAACGGTGAAGGTAGATGGTGACACTGACAATCGTCACATGGGTCATCAACAGGGTGACCGCCACCAATTGCCAGGCTGACAGGTCAAGAAAACCGTTGTACCACATAGGCTGCAGGGCCCTCGTCAAAGAAAAAATTAGAAGCACGTCGCATTATCGGCATGTAAGCAGATAAAACCAGCTCGGGTTTTAGATAAGAGTGGCTGAATGTTTCTGCTTTATAATCCCAATCTTTTCGTATGGGCTTCGCCATTTTTATGCCTGGTACTTCTCGCGGGGCCCTGCGGGCCGCCTTGCTCTACCTGCTGGCCTCGGTCATCTGGCTGGTGCTGACTGATCAAATATTGAGCAGCCTTTTCGATGATTCGGCGCGCCAGCTGCATTGGCAGCTGATCAACGGCTATGTCTGGGTGCTGGCCACCGCCGCCATGATCTTCCTGGCCCGCGCCAGGCTGCTGCGCTGGTTCGGCCTGGGCGACGCCGGGCGCATCCAGCGCGAGCGCCTGCGCATGGCCGCGGCGGTGTTCGACAGCACCCTGGAAGGGGTGCTGGTGACCAGCCGGCTGGGCAGCATCGTGCACGTCAACCGCGCGTTCATGGACATCACCGGCTACCGCGAGGACGAAGTGCTGGGTCACAACCCCAGCAAGTTCAAGTCCGGCCGCCATGGCATCGACTTCTACCGGCAGATTTTCCACAGCCTGGAGCAGACCGGCAGCTGGAGCGGCGAGATCTGGAACCGGCGCAAGAGCGGCGAGATCTACCCGCAGTGGCAGACCATCCGCGCCATTGCCAACGACGCCGGCCACGTCAGCCACTACGTGGCGGTGTTCTCCGACATCAGCGCGCTGAAGCATTCCGAACGCGAGCGCGCGCACCTCATCCAGCACGACCCGCTGACCGAACTGCCCAACCGCCTGCTGTTTCATGACCGCGCCGAGCAGACCCTGGCCGCCGCCCAGGCCAACAAGCGTGGCTGCGCGCTGTTGCTGCTGGACCTGGACCACTTCCAGAGCATCAACGACAGCCTCGGCCACGCCACCGGCGACCACCTGATCAAGGCCGTGGTCGAGCGCCTGCAGGGCCTGCTGGGCAACGGCATGACCCTGGCGCGCATGGGCGGCGACGAGTTCGCCGTGCTCCTGGAAGACTCGCCCCAGGCCGCCCACGCGGCCCTGCTGGCGCAGTCGATCATCGACGGCCTCAAGCAGCCGTTCCTGCTCGACGGCCACACCCTGTTCATTAGCGCCAGCATCGGTATCAGCCTGTTCCCCAATGACGCCCTGGGCCCCGAGCAACTGCTGCGCAACGCCGACTCGGCGCTGTTCAAGGCCAAGGGCAACGGCCGCGGCGGCTACGCGCTGTACACCGAAGAATTGACCGCCCACGCCCAGCAGCGCGTGGAAATGACCGCCGAACTGCGCCGCGCCCTGGCCCAGGAAGAACTGCGCGTGCATTACCAGCCGGTGCACGACCTGGCCAGCGGCCAGCTGGTGGGTGTCGAGGCGCTGGTGCGTTGGCTGCACCCCGAGCGTGGCCTGATTCCGCCAGGCGAGTTCATCCCCATCGCCGAGCGCAGCGGCCTGATCGCCGAAATCGATGCCTGGGTAATGACCAACGCCTGCCGGCAGATGTGCCAGTGGCAGGCCGAGGGGCATTCGCTGGACTTTATCGCCGTGAACGTCTCCAGCCGCCTGTTTGGCCGCCAGGACCTGTACCAGCAGGTGGCACGCATCCTTGCCGAAACCGGCCTGGACCCGGCGCGCCTGGAGCTGGAAGTGACCGAAAGCGCGGTGATGGAAGACCCCGAGTCGGCGCTGGAGCAGATGCACCGCCTGCGCGAGCTGGGCCTGCGCCTCTCCATCGACGACTTCGGCACCGGCTACTCGTCGCTGCTGCGGCTCAAGCGCCTGCCGGTGCAGAAGCTGAAAATCGACCAGGGCTTCGTCGCTGGCCTGCCCCTGGACGAGGACGATGGCGCCATCGTCCGGGTCATCATCGCCCTGGCGCGCAGCATGGGCATGCAGGTGCACGCCGAGGGCATCGAGCAGCCGGAACAGGCGCAGTTCCTGCTGGAGCAGCAGTGCGAATTGGGGCAGGGGTATTGGTTCGGGCGGCCGGTGCCGGCCGCGGATGTGCGTTGGGCCTGACGCGGCCTTCGGCCGCTGCTACATACCTGAGTGTGGCCCCCGTAGCAGCGGCCGCAGGCCGCGTCCCACGGTTTGAAATTTGGTTATATGGGCATTCTTAAATAGTATTTTTAAGTATAACCCTGCCTATCTACTATGGCGCTCAAGGCAACTCTCACCCAAGGAGCATGATCATGAGCGCATCTCTGCGTAGCGTCGACGGTCAGGACGAAGCAACCATTCTGCGCGAAATCCAGAGCGCGCTGCGTGACCTGCGCTTCGGCGCCGTGGAAATCACCGTCCACAACGCCCAAGTGGTGCAAATCGAGCGGAAGGAAAAATTCCGCCTGCAGAATCCGGGCAACAAGCCCAGCTGAATGATTTTGCCATAACAACGCCAACATAATAATCAAGAGTCATCCAGGAGCTTCACCATGTCTATCCGTCATTACGCGCTGGCGGCGCTCGCCAGTGCGCTGTTCGCAGGCTCTGCGGTCGCCAAGGACTACGAGCTGCTCAACGTTTCCTACGACCCGACGCGCGAGCTGTACCAGGATTACAACGCCGAGTTCGTGAACTTCTGGAAGCAAGCCCACCCCGACGACAGGGTCGACATCAAGCAGTCCCATGGCGGCTCCGGCAAGCAAGGCCGCGCCGTGATCGACGGCCTGCGCGCCGACGTGGTGACCCTGGCCCTGGCCGGCGACATCGACGAGATCGCCAAGCTGGGCAAGACCCTCCCGGAAAACTGGCAGACCAAGCTGCCGGACGCCAGTACCCCGTACACCTCGACCATCGTGTTCCTGGTGCGCAAGGGCAACCCCAAGGGCATCCATGACTGGAACGACCTGATCAAGGACGGCGTCTCGGTGATTACCCCGAACCCGAAAACCTCTGGCGGTGCGCGCTGGAACTTCCTGGCTGCCTGGGCCTACGGCCTGAAGGCCAACGGTGGTGACGAAGCCAAGGCCAAGCAATACGTGCAGACCCTGTTCAAGCACGTGCCCGTGCTGGACACCGGCGCCCGCGGCTCGACCATCACCTTCGTCAACAACGGCCAGGGCGACGTGCTGCTGGCCTGGGAAAACGAAGCCTACCTGGCGCTGAAGGAAGACGGCGGCAAGGACAAGTTCGACATCGTCGTGCCGTCCGTGTCGATCCTCGCCGAGCCGCCGGTGGCCGTGGTCGAGAAAAACGCCGAGAAGAAAGGCAACGAAGCCATCGCCAAGGCGTACCTGGAGCACCTGTACAGCAAGCAAGGCCAGGAGATTGCGGCGAAGAACTTCTACCGCCCGCGTGACAAGGACGTGGCGGCCCAGTATTCCAAGCAGTTCCAGGAAGTGAAGAGCCTGGCCACCATCGACAAGGACTTCGGCGGCTGGAAAACCGCACAGCCCAAGTTCTTCAACGACGGCGGCGTGTTCGACCAGATTTACCAGGCGCAGTAATTCACTGGCCCCATCGCGACCAAGGTCGGCTCCTACCCAAATCGGCGTAGGAGCCGACCTTGGTCGCGATGGGGCCAAACTGCATTACCAGCATTCTGACCAAGGACACTTATGTCGCGTCGTATCTCCCCCGTCATACCCGGCTTCGGGCTGACGCTGGGCTACACCTTGGTGTACCTCAGCCTGATTGTGCTGATTCCCCTGGCGGTGATGTTCGTCCATGCCGCCCAGCTCACCTTCGACCAGTTCTGGGCCATCGTCAGCTCGCCGCGCACGCTGGCGGCACTCAAGCTGAGCTTCGGCACCGCCCTGTGCGCGGCCATCGTCAACGGCATCATCGGCACGCTGCTGGCCTGGGTGCTGGTGCGCTACAGCTTCCCCGGGCGCAAGATCATCGATGCCATGATCGACCTGCCGTTCGCGCTGCCCACCGCCGTGGCCGGCATCGCCCTGACGGCGCTGTACACCCCCAACGGCCTGGTCGGCCAGTTCGCCGAGAGCCTGGGCTTCAAGATCGCCTACACCCCGCTGGGCATCACCCTGGCGCTGACCTTCGTGACCCTGCCGTTCGTGGTGCGCACGGTGCAGCCGGTGCTGGCCGACATTCCCCGTGAAGTCGAGGAAGCCGCCGCCTGCCTGGGCGCCAAGCCGCTGCAGGTGTTCCGCTACATCCTGGCGCCGGCGCTGCTGCCGGCCTGGCTCACCGGCTTCGCCCTGGCGTTCGCTCGCGGCGTGGGCGAGTACGGTTCGGTGATCTTCATCGCCGGCAACATGCCCATGAAGACCGAGATCCTGCCGCTGCTGATCATGGTCAAGCTGGACCAGTACGACTACACCGGCGCCACCGCCATCGGCGTGATGATGCTGGTGGTTTCCTTCATCCTGTTGCTGCTGATCAACCTGCTGCAGCGGCGCATCGAAACCCCTTGAAGGAGGCGCTGAACATGTCTGCATCTTCCATTGCTGCTACCAGCGCCAACGCCGCCCGCCGTGGCAGCGCACTGTCGCGCACGGTGTTGATCGGCCTGGGCTGGCTGGTGTTCGCGGTATTCCTGCTGTTGCCGTTGTTCATCGTCGTGTCCCAGGGCCTGAGCAAGGGCGTGGGCGAGTTCTTCACCGCCATCCTTGAGCCCGATGCGCTGTCGGCGCTGAAGCTGACGGTGATCGCCGTGGTCATCTCGGTACCGCTCAACGTGGTGTTCGGCGTCAGCGCCGCCTGGTGCGTGAGCAAATACTCGTTCCGTGGCAAGGCCATCCTGGTGACGCTGATCGACCTGCCGTTCTCGGTGTCGCCGGTGATCGCCGGCCTGGTCTACGTGCTGATGTTCGGCGCCCAGGGCCTGTTCGGCCCGTGGCTGGCCGACCATGACATCCAGATCGTCTTCGCCCTGCCGGGCATCGTGTTGGCGACCATCTTCGTCACCGTGCCGTTCGTGGCCCGTGAGCTGATCCCGCTGATGCAGGAGCAGGGCACCCAGGAAGAAGAGGCCGCGCGCCTGCTGGGCGCCAACGGCTGGCAGATGTTCTGGCATGTCACCGTGCCGAACATCAAGTGGGGCCTGATCTACGGCGTGGTGCTGTGCACCGCGCGGGCCATGGGCGAGTTCGGCGCGGTGTCGGTGGTGTCCGGGCACATCCGCGGCGTCACCAACACCTTGCCGCTGCACGTCGAGATCCTCTACAACGAATACAACCACGTCGCCGCCTTTGCGGTCGCGAGCCTTCTGCTGGTCATGGCGCTCTTCATCCTGCTGCTCAAGCAGTGGAGCGAGAACCGTATTAACCGCCTGCGCCACAGCGCAGCGGAGGAATAATTCATGTCGATCGAAGTTCGTAATGTCAGCAAGCGCTTCAACGCCTTCCAGGCCCTGAACTCCATCAATCTGGACATCCAGAGTGGCGAGCTGGTGGCCCTGCTGGGCCCGTCGGGCTGCGGCAAGACCACCTTGCTGCGGATCATCGCCGGCCTGGAAACGCCGGACGACGGCAGCATCGTCTTCCATGGCGAAGACGTGTCGGGCACCGACGTGCGCAACCGCAACGTCGGTTTCGTGTTCCAGCACTACGCGCTGTTCCGCCACATGACCGTGTTCGACAACGTCGCCTTCGGCCTGCGCATGAAGCCCAAGGGCGAGCGCCCCAACGAGACGCGCATCGCCGAGAAGGTCCACGAGTTGCTGAACATGGTGCAGCTGGACTGGCTGGCCGACCGCTACCCCGAGCAGCTGTCCGGCGGCCAGCGCCAGCGTATCGCCCTGGCCCGCGCCCTGGCGGTGGAGCCCAAGGTGCTGCTGCTGGACGAGCCGTTCGGCGCCCTCGACGCCAAGGTGCGCAAGGAGCTGCGCCGCTGGCTGGCGCGCCTGCACGAGGACATCAACCTGACTTCGGTGTTCGTCACCCACGACCAGGAAGAAGCCATGGAAGTGGCCGACCGCATCGTGGTGATGAACAAGGGCGTGATCGAGCAGATCGGCTCGCCGGGCCAGGTGTACGAAAACCCGGCCAGCGACTTCGTCTACCACTTCCTCGGGGATTCCAACCGCCTGCACCTGGGCGAGGACAACCACGTGTTGTTCCGCCCGCACGAGGTGTCGCTGTCACGCTCCGAGGTGGAGGGCCACCACGCTGCCGAAGTGCGCGACATCCGCCCGCTGGGCGCCACCACCCGGGTGACCCTGAAGGTGGAAGGCCAGCCCGACCTGATCGAGGCCGAAGTGGTGAAGGACCACGACAGCCTGACCGGCCTGGCCAAGGGCGAGACGCTGTTCTTCAAGCCCAAGGTCTGGCAGAAGGTTGCAGCCATCTAGACGCGCAACCCGTAGCCGCTGCCGCCAGGCTGCGCTGGCCTTCACCTACACTGGAGATCTTCAGTGCAGCACAGGGCCAGCGCAGCCTTCGGCAGCGGCTACGGTGGTTTCGATCTGCAGTTGGAGATCGGTACGCAGCCCCAGCAGGAACCCGGCCTCCGCCACTACAAACAACGGCCCCACGATCAACCCCGCCACGTCATCCACAAACGCCGGCTTGCGCCCCTCCCAGTAGTGGCCGACGAACTGGATCGCCCAGCCCACCACGAACAGCCCCAGCCCCGCACTCAGCCACACCAGGGTGGCCTGTACCGCCAGCGCCTGCCCGGCCCACAGGCATAGCCCCAGCAGCAGCGTCATCAGCGCGCCGAAGCGCTTGTCCAGGCGCAGGTAGAACCACGCCGAGGCCAGCGCCACGAACAGCGCCGGGCTCACCCACAGGCCGGCCAGCCAGCCGCCGGGCCGCGACAGCAGCACGGTCACGGCGACGACTATCATGGGGATACCGATGAAATGGCTGGCGATATTGCGCGGGTCGCGGTGGTAGGCCGCGTATTGGCTCAGGTGCTGCACGAGGTTTTTCATTGTTGTGCCCTCAGGGTGGGTGATGATTGATCATGCCCGTTCGCTGGCCCATGCTCTGTCGGCTAGCCGACAAACCTGTACGAGAGGCTTCATGAACGACGTCACCGCCTGGCGCCCGCGCCTGCTCACCGGGCACTGGTTCGCGCACTTGCCACCTACGCTTCAGGATAGTGTGCTGGCGGCCGCGCGAGTGCGCCGCCTGCCGGCAGGCGGCTGCCTGTTCCAGCGCGGCGATGCGCCTTGTGGGTTGTACGCGGTGGTGGAAGGTTCGATGCGCATTGGCGCCGTGAATGCCCAGGGCAAGGAGGCCCTGCTGGCGCTGGTGGAAGCGCCGCAGTGGTTCGGCGAGATCGCCCTGTTCGACGGCCAGCCGCGTACCCACGACGCCTATGCCGAGGAAGATTGCGTGCTGGTGTGGGTGCCTCAGGGTGCGTTGCTGGCGATGCTGGCGGCAACGCCGGCCTGGTGGCGGGATTTTGCCCTGTTGATGAGCCAGAAGCTGCGGTTGGCGTTTGTCATGCTTGAGCAGCAAAGCCTGCTGGCGGCGGCGCCAAGGCTGGCGCATCGGTTGTTGATGATTGCCCAGGGGTACGGCGAGGTGGAGGGGGCGCGGCGGGTTATTCGGCTAGGGCAGGAGCAGTTGGCGATGATGTTGTCGTTGTCGCGGCAGACTACCAACCAAATCCTCAAGGACCTGGAACAGCAGGGAGTGCTGCGGCTCAGCTACGGCGAGATCGAAATCCTCAACCTCAACGCCCTCAAGCACGCCGCAACCCTGTAGCAGCTGCCGAAGGCGGCGTCGGGCCCACGCGGACCATCAGCTACACCGCGGTGCCTGTGACGCGGCCTGGCGGCCGCTGCTACAGAGGGTAGGGGGGCTTTTTACGAACCGCGGTACGTGCTGAAGCCATAAGGGCTCAGCAGCAGCGGAATGTGGTAGTGCTGATCCGTCTGCTTCACCTGGAAGATCACCGGTATCTCCGGGAAGAACGTTTCATGCCCGGTGCGCTTGTAATAATCCCCGGTCTTGAACACCACCCGGTATTCACCCTGCACGAAGGTGTGGTCCGCCGGGAACAGCTCGGCAATGCGCCCCTGTTCGTTGGTGGTGCCGTGGGCCAGCATCTGCCAGTCCTTGCCCACGTGCTGCTCCAGGGTCACTTCCACGCCCGGCGACGGCACGCCGTTCTCCAGGTTCAACACGTGCACGCTCAGCGGGTTGGCCGCCATGGCCAGGCTCGACAGGGTGCTCAGGCCCAGGGCCAGCATCAGTTTCATCGGTAGTTCCTTCAGGGGTGAATGGCCAGGCCCAGGGCGCTGGCGGCTGTGGTTGCGCATTGTTCGTCCTGCTCGGCGCCGCCGGCCCCGGCCACGCCCAGGGCGCCCACCAGCTCGCGGCCTTCGAACAGCGGAATGCCGCCGCCCAGCAGCAACAGCTCGCCCAGGGTATTGAGGTTGGCGGCCTCGGGGTTGTTGCGGGCGTGCTCGGCGAACAGGCGGGTAGGGGTCTTGGTCGACAGCGCGGTGTAGGCCTTGCGCCGCGCGGCATCGGCGTTGTGCGGGCCGACGCCGTCGGCGCGCTGGGCCAGGATCGGGTTGCCACCGCGGTCCAGCACGGCGATGGCGGCGTGGCAGGGCGCGGCGTCCACCAGCCGGCGGGCGTTGGCCAGGTCCAGCTCGGGGTGCTGCGGCAGGGCGGCCTGGGCCTGCAGGGAGGCCAGGGCGGCCAGGCTGAACAGCAAGGGTTTGAGCGGCATGGGACAGCTCCTTAATCAGGTGCCGGCAGGCTACTGGGCGCATGCCCACAGAACCCCGTCAGCCTGATTACAACTTTGTAATGGGCAAGCGCGCCCAAGCGGCCTAGCCTATGGCTTGCGCAAACGAGGTGTACGATGCATTTGCTGGTGGTGGAAGACGAAGCCAAGACCGCACGGTTCCTGGCCAAGGGCCTGGGTGAGTCCGGGTTCAGCGTGGACGTGGCGCTCAATGGCCTGGACGGGCGGCACTTCATCGAGGAACAGGCCTACGACCTGATCATCCTCGACGTCATGCTGCCCGGGCTCAATGGCTGGCAGCTGCTCAAGCTGATTCGCCAGCGCGGCGACACCCCGGTGCTGTTCCTCACCGCCAAGGACGCCATCGAGGACCGGGTGCGCGGCCTGGAACTGGGCGCCGATGACTACCTGGTGAAGCCCTTCGCCTTCGTCGAACTGCTGGCGCGGGTGCGCACCCTGCTGCGCCGCGGGCCTACGCGCGAAGTCGAGCACTACCGCATCGCCGACCTGGAGCTGGACGTGCTGCGCCGCCGGGTCAGTCGCGCCGGCCAGCGCATTGCCCTGACCAACAAGGAGTTCGCCCTGCTACAGCTGCTGGCCAGCCGCCGCGGCGAGGTGCTGTCGCGCACCTTGATCGCCTCGCAGGTGTGGAACCTCAACTTCGACAGCGACACCAACATGGTCGAAGTGGCCGTGCGCCGCCTGCGGGCGAAAATCGACGACCCCTACATGCCCAAGCTGATCCACACCGTGCGTGGCGTCGGTTACCAGCTGGACGGCCCCGATGAGTGAGCCGGGCCGCGGCCCGTCGCTGGCCTGGCGCCTGGCCCTGGCGTTCGCGGCAGTGTGCGCCCTGGTGCTGGGCGTGGCCGGGGTGTTCCTGTACCGCAGCCTGGAAGCGGAACTGATCTACCGCGACGACCAGGCCTTGCTGGGCCGCCTGGAGCAGGTGCGCGCCTTGCTGCACGACAGCGACAGCCTCGACGCTCTGCAACAGCGCCCCCGGCTCTACCAGAACATGCTCGGCAACCAGGAAAGTCTGTTGCTGGTGAACCGCGCCGATGGCTCCCCGGTCATCGCCATCAACCCGCGCGGGCAGCAGGTGCCCCAGGTAGCGCCGATCCCCGAGCAACGCAGCCCGCAGCCTGCAGATATTCACGACTGGCGTGCGCCGGGCGCTACGCCCTTGCTGCTGTTGGCCGGCCAGGCCCAGGGGCCACGGGGCGAAGCGCTGACCGTGGTGGTGGGCAAGCAGTTGGCCGAGCGCGAAGCGATGCTGGCCAGCTACCGCCTGCGGGTGTACCTGGCGGCTGGGGCCGGCGCGCTGCTGGCGTTCGCCGTGGGCCTGCTGCTGTTGCGCCGGGCCTTGCTACCGCTGCGGCACATGGCCCGCACCGTGGCGCAGATCGACCTGCGCAGCCTCGACCGGCGCCTGCAATGGCGCACCATCCCCAAGGAACTGCACGAGCCGGTGCAGGCCCTCAACGGCATGCTCGCGCGCCTGGACGACAGCTTCGGGCGCCTGTCGCAGTTCTCTGCCGACCTGGCCCACGAGATTCGCACGCCCCTGCACAACCTGCTAGGCAGCAACGGCCTGGCCCTCAGCCAGCCGCGCAGCAGCGATGAATACCAGGAGCTGCTGGCCTCCAACGTGGAAGAGTTCGAGCGCCTCAACCGCATGGTCGAGAACCTGCTGTTCCTGGCCCGCGCCGACCATGGCCAGCGCCTGCTCAACCTCCAGGCCGTGGACCTGCATGAGCTGGGCGAAGACCTGTGCGCGTACTTCGAGGCGCTGGCCGACGACCGCCAGCTGCGCCTGGACAACCAACTGCATGGCTGCCTGGACGCCGACCTGCAGCTGTTGCAGCGGGCCCTGGGCAACCTGCTGGCCAACGCCGTGCGCCACGCCACGCCTGGCAGCACGGTGGTCCTGGCGCGGGTCGATGCGCAACTGACCGTCAGCAACCAGGGTCAGCCCATCGCCCCGCAGCACCTGGGGCGCCTGTTCGACCGCTTCTACCGGGTCGACGCCTCACGGGCGGAGCCGGGGGACTCCGGCGGCCTGGGCCTGGCCATCGTGCAGTCGATCATGCAGCTGCATGGCGGCCGGGTGACGGTCAGCAGTGACGCGCAGGCCACGGTGTTCAGCCTGGGGTTCACACCATCCGATCGCGGAACTGCCCCGGCGACAGCCCCGTCCAGCGTTTGAACGCGCGGTTGAAGCTGCTGGCGTCGGCGAAGCCCAGGCGGAAACCAATCTCGGTAAGCGTGACTTCAGCGTCGCGCAGGTAGGCCAGCGCCAGGTTCTGCCGGCACTGGTCCAGCAGCGCGTCGTAGCGGCAGCCTTCGTCGGCCAGGTGGCGCTGCAGGCTGCGCAGGCTCAGGTGCATGGACTCGGCGATCTGGTCGGCCGAGGGCACGCCGTTGGGCAGGTGGTGCTCGATGGCGTTGCGCACCCGGCGTTCCCAGGTCAGTGGGTGCAGCAGCTCCAGGGTGCGGTTGAGCACCGCTTCGTTGTGTTCGGCCAGCTCGGGGTTGGCGTCGTCCAGGTGGCATTCGAAGTCCACGCAGGCGAACTCCAGCCAGTTGTGCGGTGCGTTGAAGTGCACCGGGGCGCGGAACACCGTGTGCCAGGGCGTCGGGTCGGCCGGCGGTGGGCGCGTCAGCCACACCCCCAGCGGCGCGTAGTCGCGGCCCAGGCGGTTGCGGCAGGTGCGCACGTAGATGGCGGCGAAGGCGTCCATGGCCTCGGGCGCCGGGGGCGGGCTGCCCTCGGGCACCTCAAGGCGGAACACGTAGCGGCCATTTTCCCGGCTCAGGTGCGGCACCACGGCGTCGCTGACCACCTGGTGGTAGCGCACGATGCGCTCGAACACCTCGCGCAGGTTCTCGCTGGCCACCAGCGCATAGCCCAGGGCATGGAAGGTGGTGGGGCTGACGTAGCGCGACACGCGCAGGCCGATGGCCGGGTCGCCGCTGGCCTGCACCGCCAGTTGCCACAGGCGCGTGGTGGCCGACAGCGGGTAGCGGGCCTTGGGGTCGTCCATGTGCTGCAGGTCGAGGCCGGCCTTCTCGCACAGCGTGGCGCTGTCGAGGCCCAGTGCGTCCAGTTGCTTGCGCAAGGCGCGGGTCCAGCTGGCAAGCGTGGTCGGTTCAGTCATGACGAATGGCGCCTGAGGTCAACAGGTTGGCGTCCATGGCTAGCGTTCCTTGGCTGATTCTGAGTCAGAGTCGTTCCATCCATAACAAGAGGATGGAAGCATGGACCGCACTTGTGCAAGCCCCGACAGACTGAATGCACAGCAACGCAGCGCCCATATTCGCCAGGTGGTGATGGCCAAGGGTGACGATTTGCGCCGCCGCTACCCGATACTCAAGCACCAGGACGCCATCGGCGCCAGCATCCTGGCCTTCTCCCTGGCCGGCATGATCGGCAGCGCGGCGCTCTACATCGAGGGTTACATGGCCTGGTGGGCGTGCCTGCTGCTGAACGCCTTCTTCGCTTCGCTGACCCACGAGCTGGAACATGACCTGATCCACAGCATGTATTTCCGCAAGCAGCGGGTGCCGCACAATTTGATGCTGGCGCTGGTGTGGCTGGCGCGGCCAAGCACCATCAACCCGTGGATCCGCCGCCACCTGCACCTCAACCATCACAAGGTCTCGGGCACCGAGACCGACATGGAAGAGCGCGCCATCACCAACGGCGAGCCCTGGGGCATCGTCCGCCTGCTGATGGTGGGCGACAACGTGATGTCGTCGCTGATCCGCATGCTGCGGGCCAAGACCTGGGCGCACAAGTGGAGCATCCTCAAGCGCACCCTGCGGGTCTATGCGCCGCTGGCGCTGCTGAACTGGGGCACCTGGTACGTGTTCCTCGGCTTCCATGCCGCCAACGGCGTGGCCTGGCTGCTGGGCGCGCCCATTGATTGGTCGGCGGGCACGCTGGCGGCCATGCAGGTGGTGAACGTGGCGGTGGTGGTGATCGTCGGCCCCAACGTGCTGCGCACCTTCTGCCTGCACTTCATCAGCTCGAACATGCATTACTTCGGCGACGTGGAGCTGGGCAATGTGATGCAGCAGACCCAGGTGCTCAACGCCTGGTGGCTGTGGCCGCTGCACGCGTTCTGCTTCAACTTCGGCAGCACCCACGGCATCCACCACTTTGTGGTGAAGGAACCCTTCTACATTCGGCAGATGACGGCGGGCGTGGCGCACAAGGTGATGGCGGAGATGGGCGTGCGCTTCAATGATTTCGGCACGTTCACGCGGGCGAACCGCTATACGCCGGTGGCGAATGAAGCCACCGCCCCGGTAGCGCAAGCCAACCCGTAGCAGCGGCCGCAGGCCGCGTCCGCAAACGCCTCGCAGTGCCTGCGGACGCCGCCTGGCGGCAGCTGCTACGGGGGTTAGTCGGGTTGGAAGGGGGATTTGCTGAGGATTACCCCGGTTTCTTCCACGTATTTCTGCCACTCGCCGATCAACGCCGCCAGCTTCTGCGGGTGGCTGGCTGCCAGGTCGTGCACCTCGCCGCGGTCGCGGCTTAGGTCGTAGAGCTGCCAGGTGGCCGGGCCCACGGGGCCGGGGATCCACACCGCTTTCCAGTCGCCCTGGCGGATGGCGCGCTGGCCGAACAGCTCCCAGCCGGTCACGGTCTTGTCGTCGTGCACGCTGGCGGTTTCGCCCGACAGGTAACCCAGCCACGAACGCCCGCGCACCGGCGCCACCTCCTTGCCGCGCCAGCGCGTGCCTGGGTGGCGCACGCCGGCCAGGTCGAGGATGGTCGGGGTCACGTCCATCACCGTGCCGAAGCCATGGCCGATCTGCTTTTGCCGCGCCAGCGGCGGGTAGTGGATCAGCGCCGGCACGCGAATGCCGCCCTCGGTGGTGAACGCCTTGAACAGCCGCGACGGCGCGGTGGCCGCCTGGGCCCAGCCGGGGCCGTACCAGACGTAGGAGTTGGCGCGGCCGATGTTCTCCAGGCTGTTGTCGTAGTGGGCGTCCAGGTAGCTGAGCAGCTCGGGGCCGAACTTGGGGAAGGCTTCCAGCAGCGCGCCCTCGGCACCGTTGTCGGACATGAACAGGATGAAGGTGTTGTCCAGCTGGCCCTGCTGGCGCAGGTAGTCCACCACCCGGCCAATGTTCCAGTCCATGCGTTCGACCATGGCGGCGTACACCTCCATGGCCCGCGCCGAGGCCTGGCGCTGCTGGTCATCGAGCTGCGCCCATTCGGCGTTCAACGCCAGCAGCGGGTGCGCCTCCGTGGCCTCGTCGATCAGGCCCAGTTCGCGCAGCCTGGCCAGGCGCTCCTGGCGCAGGGCGTGGGGCCCGGCGTCGTAGCGGCCCTTGTACTTGGCGACGATGTCAGCCGGCGCCTGCAACGGCCAGTGCGGCGCGGAGAAGGGCAGGTAGGCGAAGAACGGCCGGCTCTGGTCGCGCTCCTTCAGGTACTGCAGCAGCTTGTCGCCGAAGGCGTCCGAGGAATAGAAATCCTTGGGCAACTCATCCAGGAAAGTGTCGTCCTCGATGTACAGCGCCGGCGTGGAGCGCAGCAGGCCCGGGGTGCTGTCGTCGTAGGTGGGCTCGAAGCCGTAGTGGTTGGCCGCGCCCGGCAGCAGCGAGAACGAGCGCTCGAAGCCGCGCGCATGGGGCGCTAGCTCGGCCGTCAGGCCCAGGTGCCACTTGCCGCTCATCAGGGTCTGGTAGCCGGCCTCGCGCAGCAGCTCCGGCAGGGCCACCACGCGGTCGTTCAGGTAACCCTCGTAGCCCGGCTTGCCGATCAGCTCAGGCGTCAGCGCCTCGGCCATGGTGCCGATGCCGGCGATGTGGTGGTCAGTGCCGGTCAGCAGCATGGAGCGGGTGGGCGAGCAGGTGGGGGCGGTGTGGAAGTCGGTCAGCCGCAGGCCGGCCAGCGCCAGCTTGTCCAGGTGCGGGGTGGCGATCTCGCTGCCAAAGGCGCCGATGTCGGAAAAGCCGAGGTCGTCGGCCAGGATCACCAGGAAATTGGGACGTTGGGGCATCGTGCGGCTCCTTTGCTCAGCAGGCGATGAAAGCCGGCGGCAGATCGCGGATCTGCACCGGGTTGGGCGCGACGTAGTGGTCGTCGCTGGTCAGTTCGTGCAGCAGTTCTTCGCGCAGCTGGTGGAATTCGAAGCTGCTGCGCTGGCGCGGGTGCGGCAGGTCGATCTCGACCACGCGCTTGATGCGGCCCGGGCGCGGTTCCATCACCACCACGCGGTCGGCGAGGAAAATCGCTTCCTCGACGTCGTGGGTGACCAGCACCGTGGTGATGCGCGCGCGCTCGCGGATGGCCAGCAGCTCGTCCTGCATCTGCTGGCGGGTCAGGGCATCGAGGGCGCCGAACGGCTCGTCCAGCAGCAGGATCCGTGGGCTGGCCACCAGGCCGCGGGCGATGGCCACGCGCTGGGCCATGCCGCCCGAGAGCTGGTGCGGGTAGGCGCGGGTGAAGTCCTTGAGGCCCACCAGGTTGACGAAGTCCTGCACGCGGCGCTGACGTTGCTCGTTGCTCAGGGCCTCGTTGACCAGGCCCAGGCCGATGTTTTCTTCCACGGTGAGCCAGGGGAACAGCCGGTGTTCCTGGAAGACGATGCCGCGCTCGCTGCCGATGCCGGTCACGGGCTTGCCGTCGACCTGGATCTCGCCGCGAAAATCGGTGTCCAGGCCGATCAGCAGGCGCAGCAGGGTGGACTTGCCGCAGCCGCTGGAGCCGACGATGGCGACGAACTCACCCTCGGCGATCTGCAGGTTGAACTCGCGGATGGCTTCCAGGGTGCCGCCGTCCACGTCGAACTGCTTGCCGACGTGGTTGAAGCTGACGATGGGGTGGGTCAGTGCGTTCATGCGTGTCTCCAGCGCGTGGCGCGCGCTTCGATGCGTTGCCCGAGGGCGTTGAGCAGGGCGCCGGTGATGCCGACCAGGAGCATGCCGCTCATGATCAGGTCCATGCGCATCAGCTGTTGGGCGCCGAGCATCAGGCTGGCGATGCCGCCGTTGGACGGCATGAAGTATTCGGCGCCGATGGTGCCCAGCCAGGCGTAGATCAGGCTCAGGCGCAGGCCGGCGAAGATGCCCGGCGCGGCACCCGGCAGGATCAGCCGGCGCAGGCGTTGCCACAGGCTCAGGCGCAGCACCTGGGCGGCCTCGGCCAGCTGCGGCGACAGGCTGGCGACGCTGCGGTGGGTGGCGATGAACAGCGGGAAGAACGCCGCCAGGGCCACGAACACCCATTTGGCTGGTTCGCCCAGGCCGAACCAGGCGGTGATCAGCGGCACCCAGGCGAAGATGGCGATCTGGCGCAGGGCGCCCAGGCTGGGGCCCAGCACCCGCTCGGCAGGTTTCGACAGGCCCAGCAACAGCCCCAGGGCAAAACCCAGCCCGCCACCCAGCAGCAGGCCGGCCAGGGTGCGGCCCAGGCTGAGGCCCATGGCGGTCAGCAGCGAGCCGTCGGCCAGGCCCGCCCAGGTGGTGTGCAGCACCGCCAGCGGCGCGGCCAGAATGTTGGCGTCCACCCAGGCCAGCTGGCTCGCCAGCTGCCACAGCACCAGCAGCGCGGCGGGCAGCAGCCACGGCACCAGGCGGTCCAGGCCCTGGCTGCGGGTGGTACGCGGCAGCGCCGCAGTGGCGGCATGGGGCCAGTGCACCAGCTTGCGGTCGGCCAGGGCGATGCCCTTGTCCATGACCACGCCAATGACGCCGATCACCACCACGCAGACGAAGACGATATCGAGCATGAACAGCTGCCGCGCCCACACCATCAGGTAGCCGATGCCTTCGCTGGAGGCCAGCAGTTCCACCGCCAGCAGCGACGACCAGCCCGCGCCCAGAGCCAGGCGCACGCCGGCCATGAACGAGGGCAGGGCGGCCGGCAGCACCAGCCGGCGCACCAGCAGGCGCGGCGGCAGGCGCAGCACGGCGGCGGCTTCGCGCAGCCGCGGTTGCGCATCGCGCACGCCCACCAGGGTATGCAGGGTCACCGGCACGACGATGGCCTTGATCAGCACCACCAGCTTGAGCAGTTCGCCGATGCCGAAGAACACCATGAACAGCGGAATCCAGGCCAGGGTCGGAATCTGCGCCAGGGCGGTGAAGGTCGGCAGCACCAGGCGCTCGGCGCGGCGGCTGGCGCCCATCCAGGCACCCAGCAGCGCACCTCCGAGGATGCCGGCCAGCAGGCCCCAGCACAGCCGTTGCAGGCTGATCCACAGGTTGGCCGGCAGGTCGTTGCCGGCCAGGTCCAGCGCGCTCTGCCACACCAGCGCCGGTGCGGGCAGGATCTGCTCGCTCATCCAGTGGTTGCGCGCGGCCAGCCACCACAGCACGAACAGCGCGGCGGGCAGCAGCAGAGGTTGCAGGCGTTGGCCCAGGCCAGGGCCGGTGCGCCGGCGGGCGGTGGGGGGCGTTGCCAGGGGCACACTGAGAAGCGATTCGCGGGCCATGTCAGACCTCCGTTGTCGGCTACTGCGTAGGGCTATTTGCTTATTCTTATCTGATATATAAAAAGTTTTTAACGGTAGATATGGAGATAAGAGGTGCCATTTAAGGCCCAAGCGCGCAAGGCATCCAATGCATTCGGGGAATATTTCCCATGCGCCACATGCATGGGCTGTGGGCTACCTTCAACCCGCCTTGGCGGCAGGCTGCGCATCGATTTCCACGATGGTGTCGATCATCGCCCGCGCCGCCGGTGACAGGCGGAAGCCCATGCGGCTGACGATGCCGCAGCGCGCGCTCAGGCTTTCCAGGTTCTGCGGCAGGTTGCGCCAGTGCAGCCGCACCAGCTCGCCCTCCAGGTTGTCCTCGTCAAAACCCTCCTCCGAGCACAGGCCGATGGCGTCGGAATTGAGCACGATCTTCATCAGCGTCGGCATGTGCTCGGTCTGGATATGCGGGCTGAAGTCGGTCTTGCCACTCAGGTTCGCCAGCAGCTTGCGCACCCCCGGCGGGATCAGCGTGGCGGCCAGCGGGTAGTCGAACATGTCGTTGGTGGACAGGCTCTCCTTGTTCACCAGCGGGTGCCCGCGCCGGCAGAAGAACGCGCCACGCTTGGGCGTCAGTGGCTGGGTCTGGAAGTTGGGGTCGGCCTCGAAGTGGCGGATGTCGGCGATGAAGAACTCGATTTCCTCGCGGCTCAGGGCGCGGCTCAGCTTCTCCCAGTTGTTCACCTCGAAGCAGGTGCGCACCTTGGGGTGGGCGCGCACGAACGCCGATATCGCGTCCGGCACTAGGCGCACGGCCGGCGCCGGGCCGCAGCCGAAGCGCAGTTCGCCGGCGTCGAGCTTGGTCATCTGCGTCACTTCGCTGGCCAGCAGCGCGGCACCCTGCACCAGGCTCAGGGCGTGCTGCAGCACCACCTGCCCTTCCGGGGTGGGGCGCAGGTCCTTGTTGCCACGGTCCACCAGCACGCAGCCGAATTCCTGCTCCAGGCCCTGGATGCTACGGCTGAATGCCGGCTGGGTGATGCCCATGGCATCGGCGGCGCGGACGAAACTGCGGTGTTCGGTGAGGGCGATGAAGTACCGCAGCTGGCGCAGATCCATATGCATTCCCGGCATTTGAAAAATAGGTCGAAGGTATTGGTACAGCGGGTGGGTTGAGGTTTTAAATGCAAGCTCTTATTCCGTCAACGAAGCATTGGTGATTCATCTAGAACTAATGCTTATATGCATAGAGAGAAGAGGGTCCAACCATGAGCACAGCCACACTCGCCACGAACCCCACCGCCGTTGCGCTGGATATCCACCCGGTTGCCGGCCGCATCGGCGCCGAGATCCGCGGCATCCAGCTGGGCGCCGACCTTGACGCCGCCACCGTCGAGGCCATCCAGGCCGCGCTGGTGAAGCACAAGGTGATCTTCTTCCGTGGCCAGGCCCACCTCGACGACCAGAGCCAGGAGGCTTTCGCCCACCTGCTCGGCGAGCCCATTGCCCACCCCACGGTGCCGGTGCGCGACGGCACCCGTTACCTGATGCAGCTGAGCGGCGCCGACGGCCAGCGCGCCAACTCCTGGCACACCGACGTGACCTTCGTCGACGCCTACCCCAAGGCTTCCATCCTGCGCTCGGTGGTTGCCCCGGCAGCCGGTGGCGACACCGTGTGGGCCAACACCGCCGCGGCCTACAACGACTTGCCGGCGCCCCTGCAGGAATTGGCTGACAAGCTCTGGGCGGTGCACAGCAACGAATACGACTACGCCGCGGCCAAGCCCGACGTGTCGGCGGAAAAGCTGGAAAACTACCGCAAGGTGTTTACCTCCACGGTGTACGAAACCGAGCACCCGGTGGTGCGCGTGCACCCCATCAGCGGCGAGAAAACCCTGCTGCTGGGGCACTTCGTGAAGCGCATCAAGGGCTACAGCGCCAGCGATTCGGCGCACCTGTTCGGCCTGCTGCAAAGCCACGTGGTGCGCCTGGAAAACACCGTGCGCTGGCGCTGGAGCACCGGCGACGTGGCCATCTGGGACAACCGCGCCACCCAGCACTACGCGGTGGACGACTACGGCACCCAGGAACGCATCGTGCGCCGCGTGACCCTGCAGGGCGAAGTGCCGGTGGGCGTGGCGGGCCAGCGTAGCGTGACTACGCGGGGGGTCTAAAGGCGACGCAGCCTTCGGCAGCTGCTACGGGATCTGCGTAGCAGCGGCCGCCAGGCCGCGTCCAGGGCCAGCGCGGTCTACCAAACGCCGATAGGCACCAGCTTCTCCTCCTCAGGCTCGCCATAACGGAAGCGCTGCCCACGCACGTCAATCTCGCGATTGCTGATGGTGGTGCGGCGCTTCAAGCCGCGCAGCCAGTCAAACAGATACCCCTGATGCTGCTCCCGCACCCCGGCCAACGCCGGGTCGGTGCCCAGGTCATGCAGTTCCTGCGGGTCATTCGCCAGGTCGAACAGCTGCGGCCGGTGGCCGTCGTAGGCCAGGTACTTGTAGCGCTCGCTGCGCACCATGTACATGCGGCACCGGTCTATCGCCTGGCCCAGGCGTTCGCGGGCCGGGGCCTGGAAGGCGTAGTCATATTCGGCCACGGCGAAGTCGCGCCAGGCCGGTTGCTGGCCGTGCAGCAGCGGAATCAGCGAGCGGCCCTCCAGGCGGTGGTCTGCCGGTGGCAGGCCGAGCGCGTCGAGGAAGGTGGGCAGGGCGTCGATGGTCTCGGCCAGGCGCGGGTCCACGGTGCCACGGGTGACGTCGGCGGCGGCACGCGGGTCGCGCACAATCAGCGGCACGCCCACGGCCGGCTCCAGCAGGAACTCCTTTTCACCCAGGTAGTGGTCGCCCAGGTAGTCGCCATGGTCGCTGGTGAAGACGATCAGGGTGTCATCCCAGCGGCCGTTGGTTTGCAGGAAATCGAACAGCCGGCCCAGTTGGTCATCCACCTGCTTGATCAGGCCCATGTAGGTGGGGATCACGTTGAGGCGCACTTCCTCGCGGGAGAAATTGCGGCTTTCCTCGTGCTGGCGGAAGGCGTTGTACACCGGGTGGTCATTCTCCTGGCCAGGCTGTGGCAGCACGGCGGGCACTACCTGGTCCTTGCCATACAGCGCGTGGTACGGCGCAGGCGCAATGTAGGGCCAGTGCGGCTTGATGTAGGACAGGTGCAGGCACCAGGGTTGTTCAGCCTGCTCGCTGATGAAATCGATGGCGCGGTCGGTGGTGTACACCGTTTCCGAGTGCTGCTCGGGCACGCGGGCGGGCAGGTGGGCGTTGCGCATTTTCCAGCCGCTGAGAATCTCGCCGTTGGCGCCCTCGGCGGCGTTGGCCCACTCGTGCCAGGGGTTGCGGCCGGCGTAGCCGAGCTTGCGCAGGTAATGGGTGTAGGGTGCGCCCTCGCGCTTGCCGTCGAAGATCGGGTCGTCGGGGAACAGGCCGTCGTGGCGCACGTAGGGTTCGAAGCCCACCTCGTTCAGCTGCTCGGCCTGGGCGCTGTCGGGCGCCATGGCCAGGCGTTGCTGGGCGTCGGTGTTGGGCGTGGCGTGGGTCTTGCCCACCAGCGCGGTGCGAATGCCGGCCGGGCGCAGGTAATCGCCGATGGTGAATTCGTCCAGCGGCAGCGGCACGCCGTTCCAGGCCACCTGGTGGCTGCTGACGTAGCGGCCGGTGTAGGCCGACATGCGCGACGGCCCGCAGATGGTGCCCTGGGTGTAGGCGCGGCTGAAACGCACGCCGGCGGCGGCCAGGCGGTCGATGTTGGGGGTATGTAGGTGCGGGTGGCCGTAGCACGACAGGTAGTCGCGGCGCAGTTGGTCGCACATGATGTACAGCACGTTCTTGATCGCGGTCATGGTCGGTACCGGGGTATCAGAGGGCTTTGCCGGTGGCGTCGAAAGCGGGCCACAAGGCGTCGAGTTTTTGCTGCTGCACCGCGGCGTCGACGAAACGCGGCTCTACCCAGTCGGTGGCAGTGAACGGGCGGCGGATCAGGCCCAGGGCCTTGGCCTGGTCGACGCTGTCCTGCAGGCTGGCGCGCAGGAAGGCGTCGATGCGCGGCGAGTCGCGGAACTTCAGGTCGTCGCCGGCGCTTTCCTGCTCGAACAGCTGCGCCGGGATGGCGCTCTGCTCAGCCATCAGCTGGTTGTAGGGCGCCTGGTTCTGCGGCTCGGTCAGGTAGGCAGCGTTTTTAACCAGCACGTTGATCAGGCGCTGGGTCAGGTCGGGGTGCTGGTCGATGAACGCCTGGGTGGCGACAAGGCCGGCCTGGGTGGTGGCCAGGCGCGGCAGCTGCTTGGTGCTGAGCGGGAACTGCACGCCTTGCGCGCCCAGGGCGAGAATGCCCATGCCCGACCAGGTGGCGTCGATCTGGCCGCTGGCCAGGGCCGCGCGGGCGGCGCTCCAGTCCAGGCTGATGATTTGCAGGTCATGTTCCTTCAGGCCCTGGGCGGCGAGGGCGCGGGCGAACGACAACTGGTCGGCGGTGCCGCGGTACACGGCCACGCGCTTGCCCTTGAGGTCGGCGAGGCTGTGGATGTCGCTGCCGGCGCGGGTGGCCAGGTACATGTTGTTGCCGCGGGCGCCCAGCAGCAGGCGGGTCTGCAGGCCGCTGGAACGGCCGATGATGGCGGCCAGGTCGCCGAGCCAGGCGAAGTCCAGCTGCTGGTTGGCCAGGGCTTCGTTGACTGCGGGGCCGGCGCCCTTGAAGAAGTGCCATTCCACCTTCACGCCATCGGCGGCGAACTCGTTTTCCAGCTGCTTCTGGATATGCGCCAGGCCCACGGGGCCGGCAATGAACGGCGCGCTGCCAGCGCCCTGGTCAGGCGTGCCGATGCGGATGGTGACGGGGTCGGCCGCCTGGGCCTGGCCCAGCAGGCCGGCCAGGACGATGCCGAGCAGTGGTTTGAAAAACTTTTTCATGGGCCTTCCTGATTGCGCAAGTCACTGAAATAGCGACTATTTCGCGATCGGGAAGGGCCAGTCGGCAAGCGCATTCAATGAATACTTTGTATGCATTGCCTGCATACGCAAATCCCGTAGCAGCTGCCGCAGGCTGCGTCCGGCGGCGTGCTTGCCGGACCGCGGCGCTTGTGACGCGGCCTGGGGCCGCTGCTACGGGGGCAGGGCCTATACCGCCAGGTTCTGGATGTCGTAGGTGGTGCCGCCCTCATCGCGCTCATCCACCAGCTTGATCTCCTCGATCATCGCTTCGGCCAGCGGCGACAGCCGGTAGCCCGCGCGGCTGACGATGCCGTAGCGGGTGAACAGCTCCTCGCGTTGCTC
The DNA here is from genome assembly GCF_056312595.1 of Pseudomonas sp. GYB4201. NCBI lineage: Bacteria > Pseudomonadati > Pseudomonadota > Gammaproteobacteria > Pseudomonadales > Pseudomonadaceae > Pseudomonas > Pseudomonas sp. GYB4201. The sequence continues at coordinate 69,707 of NZ_JBWGIG010000008.1, forward strand.
ATCCAGCCCCTCTATTCGCAGCCGCACCAGTTCGCCGCCGGCGCCACGCATGACATCGCTGTAGCTGCCGCTGATGCCGATGGCGTCCGAGCGCAGCACCACGCTGAGCAGCGCATAGCTGCTTTCGCATTCCACGTTAGGGGCAAAGTCGGGGCGGCCGCTGAGGTCGGCCAGCACCTTGCGCAGGTTCGGCGGGCGCAGGGTGGCGGCCAGCGGGTAGCTGAGCAGTTGCTCGGCCGTGACCCATTCCTGCTGCGCCAGCGGGTGCCCGGCGCGGCAGCAGAAATGCCATTTGCGCGGGCGCAGGCGGTGGGTGTGGTAGTCCGGGTCGGCCTCGAACTGGCGGGTGTCGGCGACGAAGAATTCGAACTCCTCGCTGAGCAGGCGCTTGCTCAGGCTGTGCCAGTCATCCACGTGGAAATGCACCCGCGCCTTGGGGTAGCGGCCGATGAAGCTGCCGACCGCCGCCGGCACCAGCCAGGAGGCCGGTGCCGGGCCGCAGCCGAAGCGCAGCTCGCCGGCCTCCAGGCCATTGAACTGGCTGATCTCGTTGCTCAGCTGGCGCGCGCCGCTGACCAGCCGCCGGGCGTGCTCGAGCACCACCTGGCCCTGCTTGGTGGGTCGCAGCTCCTTGCGCCCGCGGTCCACCAGCTGGCAGCCCACGGCGTGTTCCAGGGCCTGGATGCTACGGCTGAACGCCGATTGCGACAGGTTCACGGCCACGGCGGCGGCGACGAAGCTGCGGTGTTCGGCCAGGGCGATCAGGTGGCGAAGTTGGCGCAGGTCTATATGCATTTTTCACATTAAAAGTATCGGGCAAATGCATTTGCTATGCATCCGGTGCACTCCTTATAAAGGCAATCACTTATGCAGTAAATCTCTAGAAAAACATATGCAAATAACTGAAGGGAATATGCGGAGCGCTCGGCACATCGAATGCCGGCCCCCCGTTCCCTCACCAAGGAGCCGTGCCATGAGTCGTCAGTCACCCCCTGCAGCGCCCACTTCAGCCAGGCGTCTCAAGCGCTTGCCGCTGGCCATGCTGTTGGCCGGCAGCGCCGGTTTTTCCCTGGCCCACGCGGCTGACGACCCCACCCAGGCCAGCGCCGCGGCTGACGATGGCACCCACCTCAAGACCGTGACTGTGACCGCCCGGCGCCGCGAGGAAAGCGCCCAGGACGTGCCCACGCCGATCAGCACCGTGGACGGCAGCACCCTGGAAGCCCAGCACGTGTACCGCATCCAGGATTTGCAGCAGCTGGTGCCCAGCGTCAACGTGGCGTTCATGCACGCGCGCCAGTCCAGCGTGTCGATCCGCGGCCTGGGCAACAACCCCGCCAGCGACGGCCTGGAAGGCAGCGTGGGCCTGTACATCGACAACGTCTACCTGGGCCGCCCGGGCATGGCCGTGTTTGACCTGATGGATATCGATCAACTGGCGGTGCTGCGCGGCCCGCAGGGCACGCTGTTCGGCAAGAACACCACGGCGGGGGTGATCAACATCACCACCCGCGCGCCCAGCTTCACCCCCGAGCGCACCATTGAAAGCTCGGTGGGCCAGCACGGCTACGTGCAGACTAAGGGCACTATCTCCGGGCCCATCACCGATGAGCTGGCCGGGCGCCTGTCGGTGTACCGCAGCGACAGCGGCGGTACCATCACCAACGAAGACAACGGCCACAAACTGGGCGGCGGCGAGCGCGACGGCCTGCGCGGGCAGCTGCTGTTCAAGCCCAACGAAGACTTCAGCCTGCGCGCCATCGTCGACTACAACGAGGAAGACTCCAGTTCCGGCACCCGCACGCTGTTCAACACCGGGCCGACCGTCAACGGCTTCAACGTCTACGAAACCCGCGCGGCGGCGGCGGGCGCCACGCTGGTGGAGCCGGGGTCGCGCAAGGTCAACCTCGACAACAGCCAGCACGTGACCGTGCACCAGGGCGGTGGCTCGGTGGAGGCCAACTGGAAGCTGCCGAGCGACTTCACCCTGACGTCGATCAGCTCCTATCGCTTCTGGAACTTCACCCCGCGCAACGACGACGGCCTCAACGTGCCTGCCGCCTACAACGCCGGCGTGTCGGTGGAAGACAAGCAGTGGTCCCAGGAATTTCGCCTGGCATCGCCCACCGGCGGGGCGTTCGACTACGTGCTGGGTGGCTACTACTTCGGCTCGAAGACCGACAACAAGTCGTTCTCCTACTACGGGCCCAAGGCCGATATCTGGAACGGCACCCCCACGGGCGCGCTGGCCAACGTCACCAGCATTGGCCACGGCCACATCGACACCGACAGCTTCGCGCTGTTCGCCCAAGGCACCTGGCACCTCACGCCCAAGCTGGACCTGACCGCCGGCGTGCGCGGCACCTATGAAGAAAAGAGCGCCTGGGTGGAACGCGACGCCCCGGTGGGCGGCGCCGCCGTGACCGGCGCTGCCCTGACCGCGCGCAACGGCCGCGCCGGCGCCTACAACTCCGGCGACCTGAGCCTGTACAGCGCCAGCCCCTCGGGCATGGTCAACTTGAGCTACCACTTCACCGATGACCTGATGGGCTACGCGACCCTGACCCACGGCGAGAAGTCCGGCGGCGTCAACCTGGCGGTCGGCAGCGCGCCCACCGCCGGCGCCGACTCGCTGCTGATTGGCGCCGAACGCGCCAACGACGCCGAGCTGGGGCTCAAGAGCACCCTGTGGGACCGCCGCCTGTTGCTCAACGCCAACCTGTTCTGGACCACGGTCAACGGCTACCAGGCCAACGCCTACGACTCGGCCAACCGCGTCTCCTACCTGACCAACGCCGGCACCGTGCGCTCCCGTGGCCTGGAGCTGGATGGCACGGTGCTGCCGCTCAAGGGCCTGACCCTGAACTTCAACGGTGCCTACAACGACGTGCGCTACATGTCCTACAAGGACGCCCCATGCCCGCCGGAAGTCAGCGAGCAGACCGGTGCGCCGGCCTCGTGCAGCCTGTCCGGGCACCAGGTGGTGGGCGCCTCGAAGTACACGTTCAACACCAACGGCGAATACAAGTGGAACTGGGCCAGTGGCCTGGAAGAGTACGTCACCGGCAGCTACTCGTACCGCTCCCACGCCGTGGGCACCCTGGAAGATTCCGCCTACGCGCAGATCCCCGGCTACAGCCTGGTCAACCTCAGCACCGGTTTTCGCGGCAACCTCGGCCAGGGCCAGTGGGACGTCTCGCTGTGGCTGAAGAACGCCTTCGACAAGACCTATTACACCACCCTGTGGGCCGAAGGTAACGGCGGCTACAGCGGCGTCCTTGGCGACCCGCGCACTCTGGGCGTGACCGCCCGCTACGACTTCTGACAACAAAGGACGTGATCATGAAAGCCTTCAAGACAGCGTTGCTGGCCAGTGCCGTGTTCGCCAGCGTGGCCCAGGCCGCCCCCAGCGTGTACCCCACCGGGGTGACCCGCTACGACCCGGCCAAGGCCTACAACCAGTACGTGATTTTCGCCGGTGCCGACAAGCAGACCCACCTGATCGACATGGACGGCAACGAGGTGAAAAGCTGGCCGCACAACGGCTTCCCGTCGGCCATCATCGACCCCAGGCTGGTAGGCGGCGAGCGCGGCCACGTGCTGCTGCAACTCAGCGACAAGGCGCCGGGCCCGCTGGGAGCGGCCGGCAACGGCCTGGCCAACCAGAGCGTCGGCGAGCTGGACTGGAACGGCAAGGTGGTGTGGCAATGGGGCGACAAGGCCCCCGGTGGCGCCGCCCAGCAACACCATGACCAGCGCCGCCTGGGCAACGGCAACACCCTGGTGCTGGCCAACAAGGTGCACAAGGTGGCCGGCTTCAAGGTGCCGCAGCTGATCGACGACGTGGTGTACGAGGTAGACCCGCAAGGCCAGGTGAAATGGCAGTGGCTGGCCAGCGACCACCTTACCGAGTTCGGCTTCACCCCGGCGCAGTTGAAGCTGGTGCGCGCCACCGACAACCCCGACTACCTGCACATCAACAACCTCAGCGTGGTGGGCCCCAACAAGTGGTTCGACGCCGGCGACAAGCGCTTCGCCCCCGACAACCTGCTGCTGGACTCACGCAACTCCAACTTCATCGCCATCATCGACAAGGCCAGCGGCAAGGTGGTGTGGCACCTGGGCCCGAACCTGCCGACCCTCAACCCCAAGACCGCCCAGCAGGTGCCGCGGCCGCTGGACCAGTTCGTTGGCCAGCATGACGTGCACATCATCCCGGCCGGGCTGCCGGGCGCTGGCAACCTGCTGGTGTTCGACAACCAGGGCACCGCCGGCTACCCCTCGGCACCCCTGGGCCTGACCCCGGGCTCGCGCGTGCTGGAGATCGACCCCATCAAGCAGCAGGTGGTGTGGCAGTACACCGCCGCCAGCTCGAAACAGCCTTCATGGGCGTTCTACAGCTCGTTCATCAGTAGCGCCCGGCGCCTGCCCAACGGCAACACGCTGATCGACGAAGGCATGAACGGGCGCTTGTTCCAGGTCACCGACAAGGGCGAGATCGTCTGGGAGTACGTGAGCCCCTACCAGGGCAAGGCACCGGGCAGCGACGCCATCAGCAACTGGGTGTACCGCGCCTTGCCGGTGGCCTACGACTGGGTGCCCGAAGGCACGCCACACGCCGAAACCGCCGTGCTGGCCCCCGACGCGGCGCTGAAAAACGCCAGCGCCAGCCGCTGAAAGCCATGCCTTGGGGGAATATTTTCAATGCCCCCAAGGCATCGGCTTCCGAGCGCTCTGCTACAGGCCTTGCAGGGCAAGGGCCGGAGCAAAACCAGGGTTCTGCATATTCCATACAGGTCTATGTATAACTTTAAAGATTACTTTCAGCGCTAAGCGTGGGGCGTCGATGATTCGCCTCGCGAGGCCTCCCTCGCACTATCGCTGAAGACCGCAGGAGTACAACAATGGGCAATGTCCAGACCGCAGCCAGTGCACCCCAGGCGCTACGGCGCCAGGCACCGGGCGGCGAGTTGGTCGACCTGGGCCGCGCGCACCGTGCGCCGTTGGCCCAGTCGCGTCTGCACACGACCCCCAAGGGTGTACTGAGCCGGCGTGAAGGGATTGCGCTGGGCGTGTTTGCGCTGGTGCTGCATGGCGCGGTGATTTACTGGCTGAGCCAGGAACCGCTGGCCGCGCTGCCGATCAAGCCGCCAGAAATCCCGCCAATGACCATCGAGTTTTCCCAACCGGCACCGCCGGTGGTTGAAACGCCTCCGCCACCGCCGCCACCGCCCGTGGCGCAGCCGGTAGAGCCGCCGCCACCGGTCGAGGACGAGCTGGCCACCAAGCCGCCGCCCAAGCCCAAACCCAAGCCCAAGCAGGTCGCCAAGCCGCTGCCCAAGCCCGTGCCGAAGCCGGTGGAACAACCGCCAGCGCCGCCACAGCCGGTTGCCGCGCCGACGCCACCGGCACCGCCTGCACCCCCCGCACCGAAACCGGTAACCCCGGCCTCGGCCAACGCCGGTTACCTGCACAACCCGGCGCCCGAATACCCGGCCCTGGCCATGCGCCGCAACTGGGAAGGCACCGTGCTGTTGCGGGTGCATGTGCTGGCCACCGGCAAGCCCGGCGAGATTCAGATCCAGAAAAGCAGTGGTCGCGACCAGCTCGATGACGCCGCGCTTGCCGCCGTCAAACGCTGGAGTTTCGTACCGGCCAAGCAGGGCGATGTCGCCCAGGACGGCTGGGTCAGCGTGCCCATCGACTTCAAGATCCGCTAATTCGCGCTAACACAAGGAATACACATCATGAGTACTTTGGCTTCCCCATTTGCCTCCATCGAAGGCGCGGTAATCTGGCTGTTGATCGTCTTCTCCGTCGCCACCTGGGGCCTGTTCCTGGCCAAGGGCGCGCAGTTCGGCCGCCTGAAGAACCAGGACCGCAAGTTCCACAAGCAATTCTGGGCAGCGTCGAGCCTGGATTCGGCCGCCGAACTGACCGTGACCCAGCCGGGCGCCGCCGCCCGCGTCGCCCAGGCCGGCTACGCCGCCATCCAGGTCGGTGAGCCCGGCCATGCAGCGGACCTGAGCCAGGCCATCAACCACCAGGACCGCCTGGAACGTGCCCTGCGCCAGCAGATCGTGCGCGAGCGCCGTTCCCTGGAAACCGGCCTGGCGGTGCTGGCGAGTATCGGTTCCACCTCGCCCTTCATCGGCCTGTTCGGCACCGTGTGGGGCATCATGTCCGCCCTGAAAGGCATCAGCGCCGCCGGTTCCGCCAGCCTGGAAACCGTGGCCGGCCCCATCGGTTCGGCCCTGGTGGCCACCGGCGTGGGTATCGCCGTCGCCGTGCCGGCGGTGCTGGTCTACAACTACTTCCTGCGCCGCCTGAAGCTGACCGTGGCCGACCTCGACGATTTCGCCCACGACTTCTACAGCCTGGCCCAGAAGAGCCAATTCCGCGTGCTGCTGCACCCGGCCCTGACCAAGACCGTCCAGGGCGGTGCTGGCCAGAAAGTGAAGGAGGCGTCCTGATATGGCCTTCTCTACCCAGGACAGTGATGAGGTACTGAGCGAGATCAACGTCACGCCGCTGGTGGACGTGATGCTGGTGCTGCTGGTGGTGTTCATCGTTACCGCGCCGCTGCTCACCAACTCGATCCCGATCAACCTGCCCAAGACCGACTCGGTGGCGCCGGTTGAGCAGAAAGACCCGCTGGTGGTGAGCATCGACGGTGGCGGCAAGTTCTTCATCAACAAGGACGAAGTGCAGCCCGACCTGCTGGAGTCGAACCTGGAGGCGGCCAAGGCCAAGAACCCGGACCTGCGCGTGCAGCTGCAGGCCGATGACGGCGTGGGCTACGGCAAGGTGGCGGGGGCCATGGCGTCGATTGAAAAGGCGGGCATTACCAAGTTGTCGGTGATTACCAAGCGGTGATGTTTTGCAGTGGTTTCTTGGGTCGCTCCTCAGGCAGGGGGCGGCCCTTTTTTTTGCGCCAGTGGGCACCACACAACCCGTAGCCGCTGCCGCAGGCTGCGCTGGCCCTACTGGGTGCAGGAGATTTCAGTGAGGCACAGGGCCAGCGCAGCCTGCGGCAGCGGCTACGAGGCGGCTCGGACAGATTTTCTTATATCCTTATAAGTTATTAACAAATAGCTTCTTATTCCTTAACGAATATATAACCCGCCCCTATACTGACCTCAACGCAAACGATGCAGGAGGCGTATGCCATGCGCAACGAGTCGATCCGCTACCTGATTGTGCCGGGCTGGCAAGGTTCTCCCCAGGACCACTGGCAAAGCCACTGGTGCAACAGCCTGCCCAACAGCGCGCGGGTAGAGCAGGCCGACTGGTTGGCGCCGCAACGCCAGGACTGGGTGGCCGCCCTTGAGCAGGCCATCAGCGCCAGCACCGATCCGGTAATCCTGATTGCCCACAGCCTGGGCTGCATCACCGTGGCCCACTGGGCCGCGCAGGCACCCCGGGCGCTGTTGCGCCGGGTGCAAGGTGCCTTGCTGGTGGCGCCGGCCGATGTCGAGCGCCCGGCGTGCTCGCCGGCGCTGCGCAACTTCGCTCCCGTGCCCACGCACCTGCTGCCGTTCCCAAGCCAGGTGGTCAGCTCCGACAACGACCCGGCCGTGAGCGTGCCGCGCGCCATGCAGATGGCCCGCGACTGGGGCGCCGAGGCCGGCATCCTGGCGGGCGCCGGGCACATCAACGTCAAGTCCGGCCACCAGCGCTGGGAGCAGGGTTTTGCCTACCTGTACCGCCTGCAAACCCGCCTGCAGGCCCACGCACTGCGCAGCGCCTGACTGCCACTTATTTGAAAAACGCCCGGGCCCATGCGCCCGGGCGGGAGTATTGCCATGAGTCATCCTGAACATTTCGGCCAGCCGCTGCTGACCTTCCCCGAAGCCGACAAAAGCCCCCTGAGCATCCGCGCCAAGGCGCTGGTGTTCGTCGACCCGCGCTCGCGGCAGCTGCGCCAGGAGCTGGAAAGCCTGGCGCCGCGCAGCCTGCCGGTGCTGATCCATGGCGAGACGGGCACCGGCAAGGAGCTGCTGGCCCGGCACATTCACCGCGCCAGCGACCGCGCCGGGCTGTTCGTGTCGGTGAACTGCGGCGCCATCAGCCCCACCTACGCCGACGCCGAACTGTTCGGCTACAGCGCCGGGGCTTATAGCGGCTCGGCCAGCAGCCGGGCAGGGTGGTTCGGTTCGGCCAACGGCGGCACCCTGTACCTGGACGAGATCGGCGACCTGCCGTTGCCTATTCAACTGAAGCTGCTGGCAGCGCTGGAAAACCACGAAGTCACCCGCGTCGGTGCCCAGCAGCCAAGCCCGGTGGACGTGCGCCTGGTGGCCGCCACCAGCATCGACCTGGCCCAGGCCGTGGCCGCCGGCAAGTTCAACGAGCGGCTGTTCCATTACTTGGGCGAAGGCCGCCTGGTGCTGCCGGCCCTGCGCGAACGCCCGGGGGACATTCTGTCGTTGGCCGAATATTTCGTCGGCATCTACAGCGCGCGCCTGAACCTGCCGGTGCCGCTGATCAGCGAAAGCGCCCAGCTGTTGCTCGAGCGCCACAGCTGGCCGGGCAACACCCGCGAGCTGGAAAACATCATTCATTTCGCCCTGCTGGTCAGCAGCGGCGACGAGATCCTGCCCGAGCACCTGAACCTGCCGCTGGTGGCCGAACCACTGGCCGATATCGAGCGGCAGATTGCCGCACTGCTCGGCGAGGGCTCTGGCTCGGCACTCCAGGGCCTGAAAGCGTTGCTGGAGCGCAGCGCCTTGCGTGTGGCGCAACAGATCGGCTGAGCCATGCGCGGGGCGCTGACATGGCCAATTGCCCGGAAATGACTAAAAAGGCATAAGCAGTGAAATAAAAGATATTGTCTTGGTATAAAAAATATCGGTATTGTCCGCCCCAAGCCGGCCAAATACGCAGCTGGCACCTTATTGATCAAGGACATTGCATGAAAAAGGCTCTGCTGTTCACTGCCCTGGCCGCCGCCCTGACCATGGGTGTTGCCAACGCCAACGAGAAGCTGGTGGTCGCTGCTACCCCGGTCCCGCACGCTGAAATCCTGGAGCTGGTGAAACCGGTCCTGGCTAAAGAAGGCGTGGACCTGGAAATCAAGGTCTTCACCGACTACGTGCAGCCCAACGTGCAGGTTGACCAGAAGCGCCTGGACGCCAACTACTTCCAGACCCTGCCGTACCTGAAGAACTTCAACGACGGCAAGGGCACCCACCTGGTGACCGTGGTCGGCGTGCACGTGGAACCCTTCGGCGGCTACTCGAAGAAGATCAAGTCGCTGTCCGAGCTGAAAGACGGCGCTACCGTTGCCATTCCAAACGAAGGCAGCAACAGCGGCCGCGCGCTGATCCTGCTGCAGAAAGCCGGCCTGATCACCCTGAAAGATCCGAAGAACGCCCTGGCCACCCCGAAAGACATCGCCGAGAACCCCAAGCACCTGAAGTTCAAGGAGCTGGAATCGGCCATGCTGCCACGCGCCCTGGACCAGGTTGATCTGGACATGATCAACACCAACTACGCGCTGGACGCCGGCCTGAACCCGGCCAAGGACGCCCTGGTGATCGAAGGCGCCGACTCGCCATACGTGAACTACCTGGTTGCCCGCCCGGACAACAAGGACAGCGACGCCATCAAGAAACTGGCCGCTGCCCTGACCAGCCCGGAAGTGAAGGAATTCATCGCCAAGAAATACAACGGCGCGGTACTGCCGGCGTTCTGATCGCCAGCTGAGCTGCACTGCAAAAAACGCCGACGGCTTACACAGCGTCGGCGTTTTTTATTGCCTGCGCCGTCACGCGGCGCCTGGGACGCGGCCTGCGGCCGCTGCTACGGGGATTACTGCGCGGCACAGGGCTGTGGGGTATTGCCTTGCGGATCCCCCGTAGCAGCGGCCGTGAGGCCGCGTCAGCCTTCACGCGTCACGTCAGGCCCACCGCGGCGTTCGGGACGCGGCCTGCGGCCGCTGCTACGGGGATTATTGCGCGGCGCAGGGCCGCCAGCAGTTTGATCACGTCCTGGGGGTCGAGCTTTTTCACGGCGTTGTTATTCATTATTGGACTTCCTTGGCACGGGCAGAAAGTTTTCGAGTACGCCCGTGCGAAAAAGATCCCACCCGGGGTGAAAAATCCTCGAACAAGTTTTCAGCGGATGACCGCACGTACATGGCAGTTGTCCGCACGATGAACCCTGAGCTACCCTCACGGCTCATAATGAATCTGAGCTAAAACAGCGCACGCAAAGGAGCCTGCATGGCTGCTCTTCGGTTGGGTTGGGTGTTGGGTGCTTGCCTTGCGGCAACCCTGGCCGGTTGTGGGCAGGGCAAGCCGGAGGAACCGCAGCGGCCCAGGGTGAAGGTGCAGACGGTGCAGAGCACCGACTTTGCCGCGCCCGTGAGCCTGACCGGCGACATCCAGGCGCGGGTGCAGACCCAGCTGTCGTTCCGCGTGGGTGGCAAGATCATCAAGCGCATGGTCGACGTCGGCGACCGCGTCAGCGCCCGCCAGGTGCTGGCCCAGCTCGACCCCAAGGACCTGCAGACCAACGTCGACTCGGCCAAGGCCGCGGTGTTCGCCGAGCAGGCGCGGGTCACCCAGACCCAGGCCGCTTTCGTGCGCCAGCAGAAACTGCTGCCCAAGGGCTACACCAGCCAGAGCGAATACGACTCCGCCCAGGCCGCGCTGCGCAGCAGCCAAAGCGCCCTGGCCGCCGCCAACGCGCAGCTGGCCAGCGCCCGCGAGCAGTTGAGCTACACCGACCTGATCGCCGAGGCGCCCGGCATCATCACCGCCCGCCAGGCCGAAGTCGGGCAGGTGGTGCAGGCCACCGTGCCGATCTTCAGCCTGGCCCGCGACGGCGAGCGCGACGCGGTGTTCAACGTCTATGAGTCGCTGTTCGTGCAGCCCGCCGGCGACCAGCAGGTGCCGGTCAGCCTGGTCGAAGACCCGAAGGTGAAGACCACCGGCAAGGTGCGCGAAGTGACGCCCGCGGTGTCGGCGCAGACCGGCACCCTGCAGGTGAAAGTGGCGCTGGCCGGCCTGCCGCCGGGCATGAACCTGGGCTCGGTGGTCAGCGGCACCCTCAGCGGGCCGGCCAAACCCAGCATCGAGCTGCCCTGGTCGGCCCTGACCAAGGACGGCAGCGACCCGGCCGTGTGGCGGGTGGATGCGCAGAACAAGGTCAGCCTGAAGAAAGTCACCGTCGCCCGCTACCTCACCGGCAAGGTGGTGGTGGGCGACGGCTTGCAGGATGGCGACAAGATAGTGGTGGCCGGCGTGCAACTGCTGCACCCGGACATGCAGGTCGAAATCGCTGCCGAGGAAAAGCCATGACCCGCGCATTGACCTCGCTGTGCCTGGGCCTGGCGCTGCTGGGCTGCTCGAAGAATGAACCGCCGCCCGAGCCGGTGCGCCCGGTGCTGTCGGTGCAGATCACCCCGCAGAACATGGAGCAGCTGGGGCGCTTCGCCGGCACCATCCAGGCCCGCTACGAAAGCACCCTGGGCTTCCGGGTGTCCGGGCGCATTGCCCGGCGCGCCGTGGACGTGGGCAGCGAAGTGAAGGCCGGCGACCTGCTGGCCACCCTTGACCCCACCGACCTGCAGAACCAGGTGCGTTCAACCCAGGGCGACCTGGCGCGGGTGCAGGCACAGTGGATCAACGCCCAGGCCGACGCGCGCCGCCAGCAGGAGCTGTTCGACCGTGGCGTGGGCGCCCAGGCGCAACTGGACGTGGCGCAGACCAACCTGAAAACCACCAAGGCGTCGCTGGACCAGGCCCAGGCCTCGGTCAGCCAGGCCAAGGACCAGCTCAACTACAGCGAACTGCGCACGGACCACAACGCCGTGGTCACGCACTGGAACGTCGAGGCTGGCCAGGTGGTCAGCGCCGGCCAGGAAGTGGTGACGTTGGCGCGGCCCGATATCAAGGAAGCGGTGATCGACCTGCCGTCGTCCCTGGCCGAACAGCTGCCGCCCGGCGTGACTTTCACCGTCGCCGACCAGCTGGAGCCGAGCATCAGCACCACCGCCACCCTGCGCGAACTGGAACCCCAGGCCGACAGCGCCACGCGCACCCGCCGCGCACGCCTGACCCTGGCCGACACGCCGCCGGCGTTCCGCCTGGGGACGGCCATCGGCGTGACCCTGAGCTCGGCCATCGAACCCAAGGTGGAGCTGCCGCTCAGCGCCATCCAGGAGGCCGAGGGCCAGTCGCGCATCTGGGTCATCGACCTGCAGAACCACACCGTGGCGCCGCGGGCGGTGCACGTCATCAGCCGTGACCAGGACTCGGTCATTGTCAGCGCCGGGGTACAAGCCGGCGAGCGCGTGGTCAGCGCCGGCGTCAACAGTCTCAAACCGGGGCAGAAGGTCAAAGTGGACGAGGGCAGCAAGCAATGAAAGGAAGCTTCAACCTGTCCGACTGGGCGCTGAAACACCAGTCCTTCGTCTGGTATTTGATGTTCGTGGCGTTGTTGATGGGGGTGTTTTCCTACCTCAACCTGGGCCGTGAGGAAGACCCCAGCTTCACCATCAAGACCATGGTCATCCAGACCCGCTGGCCGGGCGCCACCCAGGACGAAACCCTGTTGCAGGTGACCGACCGCATCGAGAAGAAGCTCGAGGAGCTGGACTCCCTCGACTACGTGAAAAGCTACACCCGCCCCGGCGAATCCACCGTCTTCGTGTACCTGCGCGACACCACCAGCGGCAAGGCCATCCCGCAGATCTGGTACCAGGTACGCAAGAAGATCGACGACATTCGCAGCAGTTTCCCCCAGGGCATCCAGGGCCCGGCGTTCAACGACGAGTTTGGCGACGTGTACGGCTCGATCTACGCCTTCACCGCCGACGGCCTGAGCATGCGCCAGCTGCGCGACTACGTTGAGCAGGCCCGCGCCGAGATTCGCCAGGTGCCGGGGCTGGGCAAGATCGAAATGATCGGCGCCCAGGACGAGGTGCTGTACCTGAACTTCTCCACCCGCAAGCTGGCGGCCCTGGGCATCGACCAGCGCCAGGTGGTGCAGGCGTTGCAGGCGCAGAACGCGGTGACGCCGGCCGGGGTGATCGAGGCCGGACCCGAGCGCATTTCCGTGCGCACCAGCGGCCAGTTCGCCTCCGAGAAGGACCTGGCGGCGGTTAACCTGCGGCTCAACGACCGCTTCTACCGGCTGGCCGACGTCGCCGACATCCAGCGCGGCTACAGCGACCCGCCCACGCCGATGTTCCGCTTCAACGGCCAGCCAGCCATCGGCCTGGCCATCGCCATGCGCGACGGCGGTAACATCCAGTCGTTCGGCAAGGCCCTGCACCAGCGCATCACCGAGATCACCGCCGATATGCCGGTGGGCGTGGGCATCCACAACGTCTCCGACCAGGCCCAGGTGGTGGAAGAGGCCGTGGGTGGCTTCACCAGCGCCCTGTTCGAAGCGGTGATCATCGTGCTGGTGGTGAGCTTCATCAGCCTGGGCGTGCGCGCCGGGCTGGTGGTGGCCTGTTCGATCCCGTTGGTGCTGGCCATGGTCTTCGTGTTCATGGAATACAGCGGCATCACCATGCAGCGTATCTCCCTCGGCGCGTTGATCATCGCCCTGGGCCTGCTGGTGGACGACGCCATGATTACCGTGGAAATGATGGTCACGCGCCTGGAAATGGGCGAGACCAAGGAGCAGGCGGCCACCTTTGCCTACACCAGCACGGCGTTCCCCATGCTCACCGGCACCCTGGTGACGGTGGCGGGCTTCGTGCCCATAGGCCTCAACGCCAGCTCGGCAGGGGAGTACACCTTCACCCTGTTCGCGGTGATCGCGGTGGCCATGCTGGTGTCCTGGGTGGTGGCGGTGCTGTTCGCGCCGGTGCTGGGCGTGCACATCCTCAGCACCAACGTGAAGCCGCACTCCAGCGAGCCGGGGCGCATTGGCCGGGTGTTCAACAGCGGCCTGCTGTGGGCCATGCGCCACCGCTGGCTGACCATCCTGATCACCGTGGGGCTGTTCCTGCTGTCGGTGTTCTGCATGCGCTTCGTGCAGAACCAGTTCTTCCCCTCGTCCGACCGGCCCGAGGTGCTGGTGGAGCTGAACCTGCCGCAGAACTCGTCGATCAACGAGACCCGCAAGGCGGTGGACAAGCTGGAGGCCAGCCTCAAGGATGACCCGGATATCGCCCGCTGGAGCACCTACATCGGCCAGGGCGCGATTCGTTTCTACCTGCCCCTGGACCAGCAATTGGAGAACCCGTACTACGCCCAGCTGGTGATCGTCAGCAAGGGCCTGGACGAGCGGGCGGCGCTGATGGACCGCCTGCGCAAGCGCCTGCGCGACGACTTCGTGGGCATTGGCAGCTACGTGCAGACCCTGGAAATGGGCCCGCCGGTAGGCCGGCCAATCCAGTACCGGGTCAGCGGCAAGGACATCGACCAGGTGCGCAAGCACGCCATCGACCTGGCCACGCTGCTGGACCAGAACCCGCACATCGGCCAGATCATTTATGACTGGAACGAACCGGGCAAGGTCCTGCGCATCGACATCAACCAGGACAAGGCACGGCAGCTGGGGCTGTCCTCGGAAGACGTGGCCAAGCTGATGAACACCATCGTCAGCGGCACCGCGGTGACCCAGGTCAACGACGACATCTACCTGATCAACGTGGTGGGGCGTGCCGAAAACGCCGAGCGTGGCTCGCCGGAAACCCTGCAGAACCTGCAGATCGTGACGCCCAATGGCGTGTCGATTCCGCTGCTGGCGTTCGCCACCGTGCGCTATGAACTGGAACAACCGCTGGTGTGGCGCCGCGACCGCCACCCTACCATCACCATCAAGGCCTCGGTGCGCGACCAGATCCAGCCCACCGACCTGGTCACTCAGCTCAAGCCCACCATCGACCAGTTCGCCAGCAGCCTGCCGGTGGGCTACAAAGTGGCCACCGGCGGCACCGTCGAAGAAAGCGGCAAGGCCCAGGGCCCCATTGCCCGCGTCGTGCCGCTGATGCTGTTCCTGATGGCGACCTTCCTGATGATCCAGCTGCACAGCGTGCAGAAGATGTTCCTGGTGGCCAGCGTCGCGCCCCTGGGGTTGATTGGCGTGGTGGTGGCGCTGGTGCCCACCGGCACGCCCATGGGTTTCGTGGCCATCCTCGGCATTCTGGCGCTGATCGGCATCATCATCCGCAACTCGGTGATCCTGGTGACCCAGATCGACATCTTCGAGAAGGACGGCTACACCCCGTGGGACGCCGTGGTGCAAGCCACCCAGCACCGCCGCCGGCCCATCCTGCTGACCGCCGCCGCCGCCAGCCTGGGCATGATCCCCATCGCCCGCGAAGTGTTCTGGGGACCCATGGCCTACGCCATGATCGGCGGCATCATCAGCGCCACGCTGCTGACGCTGCTGTTCCTGCCGGCGCTTTATGTGGCTTGGTACAAGGTCAAGGAGCCGAAGAAAGCGGCGTGATGCTATCGCGGCCAAGGCCGGCTCCTACCATGGACAGCGCAGGAGCCGGCCTTGGCCGCGATACAGACGACGCGGTCATCTGTAGCAGCTGCCGTCAGGCGGCGTCCTTGCGCCACACGCTGGCCAGCCAGGGTTGCTGCTCACGCGGCAACCCGGTGGGGCGGTAGTAGTGTTCAAGCTCCACGAAGCCGGCCTCGGCCAGCACGCGCTGCCAATTCTCAAGATCGTGGTAGGCGCCATAGCGCGGGCCTTTCCAGCCTTCCTGGTTGTTGCCGCGGGGGTTGGAGCTGAACAGCACCCCGCCCGGCTTCAGCGTGGCGTGCAGTTGGCTCAGCACCCGTGGCAGTTCCTGGCTGGGGATGTGGAACAGCACGGCGTTGGCGAACACGCCGTCGAAGCGTTCGGCGGGCAGGTCCAGTTCGAGGAAGTTCTGCTGCCACACCTCGCAGCCGCTGTCGGCGCGGGCCATTTCGGCGAAGCGTTCGCTGCCGTCAAGGCCGGTGGCAATGTGGCCCAGGCGGGTGAAGGTGCGCAGGTCGCGGCCCGGGCCGCAGCCGAAATCGAGGATCTGCGCCGGCGCCGGCACCTGCAGGTGGCGCAGCAGGGCGTCGATGTTCTGGCTGACGTCGTGGTCGCGGGTGCCTTCGCGGAAGCTCTCGGCGGTCTGGTTGTAGTTGCCCAGGGTGGTCTGGGTGATCTGTTGCAGGGCCTGGGGGTCGAGTTTCATCGCGGTCGCCAACGGAAAAGGTGATGACCACGATGATACCTCAGCGCTTGTTCAACACCTTCGCCAGCCGATCACCGCCAAACTGGATGAACGCCACCAGCACCACCAGCAGCACGATCACCGTGAGCATGATCTGCGAGTCGAAGCGCTGGTAGCCGTAGCGGTAGGCAATGTCGCCCAGGCCGCCAGCACCGATGGCGCCGGCCATGGCCGAGGAGTTGATCATGGTCACCAGGGTAATGGTGAAGCCGCCGACGATGCCCGGCCGCGCCTCGGGCAGCAGCACGTGCCAGATGATGTGCCAGCGCCGGCAGCCCATGGCCTGGGCGGCTTCGATCAGGCCGTGGTCGACCTCGCGCAGGCTGACTTCGGCGATGCGCGCAAAAAACGGTGTGGCCGCAATGGTCAGCGGCACCACGGCCGCCCACACGCCGTAGGTGGTGCCGACGATCAGGCGGGTGAAGGGGATCAGCGCCACCATCAGGATCAGGAACGGCACCGAGCGGAACAGGTTGACGAAGGCGCCCAGCACGCGGTTCAAGGCGGGCGCTTCATAAATGCCGCCCTTGCTGCTGGTGACCAGCACCACCGCCAGCGGAATGCCCAGCACCAAGGCGATGAACGAAGACACGCCAACCATCAACAGTGTGTCGAGAATCCCTTGCAACAGCCGTTCAGCCCACATAGCCCAGCACCTCCACGCGGTCGGCCCACAAGGCCGCGCGCTCGATCAGTTGTTCACGTGCCAGCGGCGAGTGCGCCACGGCAATCACCAGTTGCCCCAGCGCGCGACCCTGGATGCGTTCTACGCCGCCTTGCAGCAGGCTGACGCGGCCGCCCAGGCTGTGGAACAGCGCCGACAGGTCGGGCTCTTCGCCGTCGCTGCCGTTCAGGCGCAGGCCCAGCACCAGTGCTGCGGCGGCAGAGCCGGGTTGTTCCTGGATGCGCGCCTGCAGTTCCGCCGGCAGCCCGTGTTGCAGCGGCGCCAACAGGGTCTTGCTGACGGCATGCTGCGGGTCGCCGAACACCTGCCACACCGGGCCTTGCTCCACCACCTGGCCTTGCTCAAGCACCACCACGCGGTCGCAGATGTCGCGGATCACTGCCATCTCATGGGTGATCAGGATGATCGTCAGGCCCAGGCGCTGGTTGATGTCGCGCAGCAGCGCCAGGATCGACTCGGTGGTCTCCGGGTCCAGCGCCGAGGTAGCCTCGTCGCACAGCAGGATGGCCGGGTCGTGCACCAGCGCGCGGGCGATGCCCACCCGCTGTTTCTGCCCGCCCGACAGCTGCGCCGGGTACACGTGGTGCTTGTCGGCCAGGCCCACCAGGTCCAGCAGTTCGGTGACCTTGCGGTGGCGCTCGGCCTGGCTCATGCCGGCCACTTTCAGCGGCAGCTCGACGTTCTGCCACACGGTCTTGGCGGACATCAGGTTGAAGTGCTGGAAGATCATGCCGATGCGCCGACGCAGCTGCACCAGGCGGTCTTCGTCGAATTCCCCTATGTCCACCTGGTCGATCAGCACGCGGCCGACGCTGGGTTGCTCCAGGCGGTTGATGGTGCGGATAAGCGACGACTTGCCGGCGCCGCTGCGGCCGATGATGCCGAAGATTTCGCCACGCTGGATGTTCAGGTCAATGCCTTGCAGCGCTTGCACCGGGCCGTGCTGGCCCTGGTAGGTCTTGCCCAGGCCGATGAAGCGCACGTGGGCGTTGGCCAGTTCCGGGTGCAGCTGGGTGCGCTCGGCGCTGGCCGGCGGGCGGGTTGCAGTCAGGCGCTGGGCGCTGCTCATGGTCAGCCTCCCCAACCGGTCTGGTACAGCTTGCCGTAGGTCTTGTCCAAGGCTGCGCGGACTACCGGCGAGTGCTGGTAGATATCGACAAACTTGGCCAGGCGCGGATCGGCCTTTTCCTTGGGCTGGATCACGAACTGGATCACGTATTCAGGGTGGTCGACGCCGTCGAACAGCAGTGCCGACTCGGCGTCGAAGGTCTTGGCCAGGCGGATGTAGGCCGGGTAGCCCTGCACCAGGTCGGCGTCATCGTAGGCGCGCACCAGCTGCACGGCTTCCACCTGCAGGATCTTCAGGTGCTTGGGGTTGGCGGTGATGTCGTCCTCGGTGGCCTTGTAGCCCACGCCGTCCTTGAGGCTGATGAGCTTGGCCTTGGCCAGCAATTGCAGGCCGCGGCCGCTGTTGATCGGGTCGTTGGCGATGGCCACGGTGGCGCCGTCGGGCAACTGGTCGAGGCTCTTGTACTTCTTCGAGTACAGGCCGACGTTGTTGATGATGCCGGGGGCGTAGGGCACCAGGTCGAAGCCGGCGGCGGCCTTGGCGTTTTCCAGGAACGGGATGTGCTGGAAATAGTTCACGTCGATGTCGCCGGCCGCCAGGCTGACGTTGGGCGCGATCCAGTCGGTGAACTCCACCAGTTGCACCTTCAGGCCTTGCTTGTCGGCCTCGGCCACGGCGGCTTCCAGCGGGATGGCGAAGGCGGCGGTGGTGCCGATTTTCAGCGGGTTTTCAGCGCTATGGGCAAGGCCCGTGGCCAGGCCGAGGCTGAGCAGCAGGGTAGCGATTTTGTTCATGTTGTTCTGGCTCCAAATACGATGAGGCCCCTGTAGCAGCGGCCGCCAGGCCGCGTCCCAGCCGCCGCGCGAAACCGCGTAGGGCGCTGACGCAGCCTTCGGCAGCTGCTACGGGATAGGGTGTTTGAATTCGCTGGCGATGTGGTTGTGGGGCAGCCGCGGGCCGTGCTCGAAGAGCTTTTCGCGCAGGGTGCCGTCGCCGTACGCGGTCTTGTACCGCCCGCGTTGCTGCAGTTCCGGCACCACCAGGTCGATGAAGTCCACGTAGCTTTCCGGGGTGACCGTGCGCGCCAGGTTGAAGCCGTCCAGGCCGGTTTCGTCGAGCCAGGCAATCAGCTGGTCCGCCACCTGCTGGGGTGAACCGACCAGGGTGATGTAGCGGCCGCCCAGGGCGTGCTGGTCCAGCAGCTTGCGGCGGGTCCAGTCGTTGTTCTGCAGGTTCTTGGTGGCCGACTGGATGGCGTTGCTTTTCACGTATTGGATCGGCTCGTCGAGCGCGTAATGGGCGAAATCGATACCGGTGGAGCTGGCGAAATGCGCCACGCCGGCCTCGGCGCTGGCGTATTGCAGGTATTCGGCGTGCTTGGCGTGGGCGGCTTCCTCGGTGGCAGCGACAATCACCGTCAGGCCCATGAACACCTTGATGTCCTCGGCGCGCCGGCCTGCCGCAGCAGCGCTGGCGCGTACCTTGTCCACCTGGGCGCGGGTAGCCGCCTTGGTCTGGCCGCTGATGAACACGCACTCGGCGTGGCGGCCGGCGAACAGCAGGCCACGGTCCGAGGCGCCGGCCTGGAACAGCACGGGCGTGCGCTGGGGCGAGGGCTCGCACAGGTGGTAGCCGTCAACCTGGTAGAACTCGCCCTGGTGCTGCACCTTGTGCACCTTGCTCGGCTCGGCGTACACCCGGCGTGCCGGGTCGTTGACCACGGCGTCGTCTTCCCAGCTGCCTTCCCACAGCTTGTACAGCACCTGCAGGTATTCGTCGGCCTGGTCGTAGCGGCGGTCGTGCTCGGCCTGCTCGCTGAGGCCCATGGCCTTGGCGGCGCTGTCCAGGTAGCCGGTGACGATGTTCCAGCCCACGCGGCCACGGCTCAGGTGGTCGAGCGTGGACATGCGCCGGGCGAACAGGTACGGCGGCTCGTAGGTGAGGTTGGCGGTCAGGCCGAAGCCCAGGTGCCGGGTGACGGCGGCCATGGCCGACACCAGCAGCAGCGGGTCGTTGACCGGCAGCTGGATGGCCTCGCGCAGCGGCACGTCGACGCTGTGCTGGTACACGTCATACACGCCGACGATGTCGGCGATGAACAGCCCGTCGAACAGGCCGCGCTCCAGCGTCTTCGCCAGCTCGGTCCAGTATTCGATTGTCTTGTACTGGCTGGAGGTGTCGCGCGGGTGTGTCCACAGGCCGTGGTTGATGTGCCCTATGCAGTTCATGTTGAAGGCGTTGAGCAGGATCTTTTTACCGGTCACCAGATAGTCCCTCGGCGGAATAGCGCCGCGTTGTCGCGGCGGAAAATGCGCAGGTCCGGTGGTCCGGTTTATATACCCTAATCGTGTATAAAGTTTAAATATACTAACCTTTAGGAATATTAATAGAAGTGGCGTCGCGGTACACCCGTACCTGCCGGGCAGGGGCCCAGCCAGACGGGTTGCCGACCCGGTCGAGGATGCAATAGGTAGCCTCCAGGTGCTCGTCCTGGCCGGCTTCGCGGATGACCTTCTTGGGGATGCGGCCGCTCACCGGCAGCCCCACCTGGCTTGGCAGCAGGGGCGGCAGGTCCAGGCGCAGGTCGCCCCAGCGCAGGGTCAGGCAATCCAGCGCAGCCATGTGCTGCCAGGGCTCGACACTGAACGGCACGCCGCGCTTGAGGGTGTTCAGGCAGACTGCCTCGGGCAGTTCCAGCGGGGCGAGGAACTGGTTTTCCTCGGTGCCGTGCAGCGGGTTGCCCGGGCACTGCAATTTCACGCTGAAGGCCAGCGCCGGCGAGCGTTGCGCCTGATGGCCCACGCGCAGCACCCGGTAATACAGGTGCGCCTCGCCGTTCAGGGCGAAGCTGGCCGGGATCGGCAGTTGCAGGGTGCGGCCAGGCTCGCCGGGCTGCACGACGTGGGCGGTGACGAAGCAGCTGTTCCAGAACAGCTCCAGCAGGTCGCCCTGGTCCATGTGTTCCCAGGGTTCGATGGCGGCGCACAGGTGGCGGCTGGCGTGCAGGCCGAGGCCGTGGTTGGCCAGCAGCGGCAGGGCAGGGGGCAAGAGTTCAGATCCGTTGAACAGGCGCATGGCGATTCTCCTTGAAGGCCGGCGTCCTTCATAGGTGCTCGCTAGGGTGGGGTCAAGGTGGGGGGATTGCCGTTGGTTGTGTTCAGACGGTTCCTACAGGCAGTACCCCAAACGCGTAGCCGCTGCCGTAGGCTGCGCTGGCCCTCGCGTTCACCGGAGATCTTCAGTGAGGCAAAGGGCCAGCGCAGCCTGCGGCAGCGGCTACGGGGGTAGCGTTTACCCGGCCAGGAACTTGCTGAGGAATTGCCTGGTGCGTTCTTCGCGAGGGTTGGCGAACAACGCTTTCGCCTCGCCCTGTTCCACGATCACGCCCTTGTCGAAGAACACCACGCGGTTGGCCACGTCACGGGCGAACGCCATTTCGTGGGTGACGATGATCATCGTCCGCTTTTCTTCGGCCAGGCTGCGAATGGTCGCCAGCACTTCGCCCACCAGCTCCGGGTCCAGCGCCGAGGTGGGTTCGTCGAACAGAATCACCTCCGGCTCCATGGCCAGTGCGCGGGCGATGGCCACCCGTTGCTGCTGGCCACCGGACAGCCGGCGCGGGTAGGCGTCTTCCTTGCCCGCCAGGCCCACCTTGGCCAGCAGCTTGCGGCCCAGGGCCTCGGCCTGGGCGCGCGGGGTCTTCTTGACCACCACCGGGCCTTCAATCACGTTTTCCAGCGCGGTGCGGTGCGGGAACAGGTTGAAGTTCTGGAACACGAAGCCCACCTGCTGGCGCAGGCGACGAATCAGCCCTTGCTGCTGGGCGATACGGCTGCCGTCGATCTCGATGTCACCCATGCGGATCCGTCCGCTGTCCGGGGTTTCCAGCAGGTTCAGGCAGCGCAGGAAAGTGGTCTTGCCCGAGCCGCTGGGGCCGATGATGGCCACCACTTCACCGGCATCCACCTGCAGGTCGATGCCCTTGAGCACGGCGTTGCCGTTGAAATGCTTGGTCAGTTTTTCCACCACGATCATGGCGTCAGGCCTCCTGGTCATGGCGGTTCACCCGCGCTTCGAGACGGTTCTGCAGCGCCGACAGCACGCTGGCCAGTACCCAGTAGATAACAGCCGCAGCCAGGTACATGGTGAACACTTCGAAGGTACGCGCGGTGATCAGTTGTGCCTGGCGGAACAGCTCGGGCACCTGGATGGTCGCGGCCAACGCCGTGTCCTTCACCAGCGAGATGAAGCTGTTGCCCAGCGGCGGCAGGGCGGTGCGCGCGGCTTGCGGCAGGATCGCCCGGCGCAGGGTCTGGCCCCGGGTCATGCCGATGCTGGCAGCCGCTTCCCACTGGCCCCGGTCCACGGAACTGATGGCCGCCCGCAGGATTTCACAGACGTAGGCGGCCATGTTCAGCGAGAAGCCGATCATGGCTGCTGGCAGCGGGTCCAGCTCGATGCCAACCTGCGGCAGGCCGTAATAGATCACGAACAGTTGCACCAGCAGCGGCGTGCCGCGGAAGAACGACACGTACACCCGCGAAACGCCGCGCGCCAGCATGAAGCGCGACAAGCGCATCAGCGCCAGGCCGAAGCCCAGCAGCAAACCGAAAAACATGCCCCCAAGGCTCAGGAGCACCGTGAATTCGGCGCCCTTGAGCAGGAAAGGCGCTGAATCCAGCGCCAGTTTCAGACTTTCTTCAATCATTTGGTCACGTCAGCGTTGAAGTACTTCTGCGACAGCTTGGCCAGGGTGCCGTCCGCGCGCAGTTTGTCGATGGCCTTGTTGATGGCGGCCAGCAGCTCAGGCTCGCCCTTGCGCAGGGTCACGCCGGCTTCCTGGCGGGAGAACGCCGGGCCAGAGACGGCCAGGGTGTCGTTGGTCTTGCTGATCAGCTCGAAGGCGGCCAGGCGGTCGACCAGGATGGCGTCGATACGGCCAACGCGCAGGTCCTGGTACTTGGTGGGGTCATCGTCGTAGGTCTTGATGATGGCGCCCGGCACGTTTTCCTTCAGCCATTGCTCGTAGTTGGTGCCCAGGCCCACGCCGACCTTCTTGCCGTTCAGGTCGTTGGCCGAGGCGATCTTGCCGGCGTCTTTCTTCTGGGTCAGGGCCTGGATGCCAGACACGGTGTAGGGCTCGGAGAAGTCATACTTCTTCTTGCGCTCTTCGGAGATGGTCACCTGGTTGATGGCCACGTCCAGGCGCTTGGATTCCAGCGCTGCAAGAATGCCGTCCCACTTGGTGGGCTGCAGCTTGGCGGTCACGCCCAGCTCCTTGGCCAGGGCTTGGGCGAACTCCACTTCGAAGCCGGTGAGCTTGCCGTTTTCGTCGACATAGCTGAACGGTGGGTAGGTGCCTTCCAGGCCGACGCTGATGCTGCCCTTGTCCTGGATGGATTTCAGCTCGTCACCGGCCACGGCCTGGCCGATCAGAGCGGAACCCATGACCAGGCCCATGCTGGCAATGAGGAGATTGCGACGCAACGAAGAGAAAGTCATGTGATGCCCCATATGTTGTTGTGAGGGAAGGCACGCATCCTTGCGTTGGTGGCTGATTATCGCCGCCTGTCGTTATGGCTGAAAATAATAAAAAATTCAGCTTTCTTCTGTTCCAGCTATATCAGTTCGACCAGATGCCCGGGTAGGCGAACAGCGCCGGGGCACCGCCGGTGTGCAGGAAAATCACCGGGCCGGCGTCCAGGCGCTGGCGGCCGATGCCGTCCAGCAGGCCGGCCATGGCCTTGCCGGTGTACACCGGGTCCAGCAGCAGGCCTTCCTGGTTGGCGACCAGCTTGATGGCCGATAGCGTGCCGGCGTTAGGTTCACCATAGCGCGGGCCGAAGAATTCATCCCACAGGGTGACCTTGAAGCTGTCCGGCAGCGGCACGCCCAGCAGCTCGGCGGTGCGTTCGGCCAGGCCCTGCACCTTGGGGCGCTGGGCTTCGTCGGTGCGCGACACGGTGACGCCGATTACCGGCAGCTGCGGCAGCGACTCGCTCAGGCCCAGGGCCAGGCCGCTGTGGGTGCCGGCGCTGCCCGAAGCCAGTACCACGGCGGCGAAGTCCAGGCCGGTGGCCTTGATCTGCTCGGCCAGTTCCAGGCCGGCGCGCACGTAGCCCAGGGCGCCCAGGGCGTTGGAGCCGCCGATCGGCACCAGGTACGGCTTGCGGCCGCTGTCGGCCAGGCGGCGGGCCAGGGCTTGCAGCTGCTCGTCGGCGTTGTCGAGGTTTTCCACCAGCTCGACCTTGGCGTCGAACAGGTCCAGCAGCAGGCGGTTGCCGTTGCCCAGGTAATTGCTGTCGTCGGTGGCGATGGGGTTTTCCAGCAGCGCCACGCAGCCCAGGCCCAGCTTGGCGGCGATGGCCGCGGTCTGGCGCACGTGGTTGGACTGGATGGCGCCGGCGGTGATCAGGGTGTCGCAGCCCTGGGCCAGGGCATCGGCGGCCAGGTATTCAAGCTTGCGCAGCTTGTTGCCGCCCATGGCCAGCGGGGTCAGGTCGTCACGTTTCACATAGATATCGCGGCCGACCCACTGTGACAGTCGCTCGAGTTTTTCCAGTGCAGTGGGGGCACCCAGGAGGTCGAGGCGTGGGAAGCGGGCAAGCGATTGCGTGATCATGGGGAATCCGGTGTTGGGGGAAACAGGACTATAGGCAGGCACAGATTGGGGGGCAACCCTGTGCTTCTGTGGGAGCGGGCTCTGCCCGCGAAAAGAACACCGCGGTGGCCCATTCGCGGGCAGAGCCCGCTCCCACAAAAAATCCCCGCCTGTGAGGGACGGAACGGCGGGCTGCGCTTATGTTCATAACGTCACCGCCCATCAGAATCCGTTCTTTTTGCGGTGCGACAATCTACCGTACAGTGGGCGCCGAACAGGCGGCCATATCAGGAGTACCCCATCGTGAGCGACAAACCCCAAGCGGCGAACGGCCACTGGCAGTTGCAGTCCATCGTCGGCCAGTTGCGCGGTGCGCGTGAGCAGTGGCGCCGTGAGAACGGGCGCAGCAGCGGCGAGCAGGGGGGCCGGCAGCTGCCGTCGCGCGAAGCGGTGCGCTGCATTCTTGAACAGCTGTGCGGGGCACTGTTCCCCATGCGCCTGGGCCCGGTGGACCTGCGCGAGGAAAGCGAGGACTTCTACGTCGGCCACACCCTGGACGCCGCGCTCAACGCGCTGCTGGCCCAGGCCCGGCTGGAGCTGCGCTATGCCGCCCGCCACCAGCAGGCGCAGGAAGACGTGGACGCCCATGCGCTGCAGCTGATCCAGGGCTTCGCCGCGGCGCTGCCCGGGCTGCGCACCCTGCTGGACACCGACGTGCTGGCCGCCTACCACGGCGACCCGGCGGCGCGCAGCGTGGACGAAGTGCTGCTGTGCTACCCCGGCATCCTCGCCATCATCCACCACCGCCTGGCGCACCACCTGTACCGCGCTGGCCTGCCGTTGCTGGCGCGCATCAGCTCGGAGCTGGCGCACTCGGCCACCGGCATCGACATCCACCCCGGCGCGCAGATCGGCCCCAGCTTCTTCATCGACCATGGCACCGGCGTGGTGATCGGCGAGACGGCGATCATCGGCGAGCGCGTGCGCATCTACCAGGCCGTGACCCTGGGCGCCAAGCGCTTCCCGGCGGACGAGTCGGGGCAGCTGCAAAAAGGCCACCCGCGCCACCCGATCGTCGAGGACGACGTGGTGATCTACGCTGGCGCGACCATCCTGGGGCGCATCACCATCGGCAAGGGTTCCACCATTGGCGGCAACGTGTGGCTGACCCGCAACGTGGCGCCGGGCAGCAACCTGACGCAGGCCAACCTGCAGCACGATGACGGCACGCAGAAGTAACCCGTAGCCGCTGCCGAAGGCTGCGCTGGCCCTGCCATACACCCTGGAAATCAAGGTTGGAAGGCGGGCCAGCGCAGCCTGTCGGCAGCGGCTACGGTTTGGTGTGAGGGCGGTTGTGTGGTTAAATTGAACGGTTGTTCAATTTAAAAGATGTTCGCGATTCGCGTTCTACAGGAGGTCATCCCTTGCTGAAAACGCTCTATTCAGCTGCTTTCCCGCCTTTCGAGGTGCACTGCCAATGAGTGCCTCGTCTTCTCCCGCCAGCGGCAACGTCCGCATGAACCCCCCGGTGTTCTACTTCGCCGCCAGCTTCATCCTGCTGTTCGGCATCGTCGTCATCGCCTTCCCGCAACAAGCCGGGGCCTGGCTCACCGCCGCGCAAACCTGGGCCGCCAACACCGTTGGCTGGTATTACATGCTGGCCATGACCCTGTATCTGGTCTTCGTGGTGGTCACCGCCTTGTCTGGCTACGGCAAGATCAAGCTCGGTGCCGACCACGACGAGCCCGAATTCAGTTACCTGTCATGGGCCGGCATGCTGTTCGCCGCGGGCATCAGCATCACCCTGTTCTTCTTCTGCGTCTCCGAACCCCTGACCCACATGCTGACGCCGCCGCAAGGCGAGGGCGGCACCCAGGCGGCCGCGCGCCAGGCCATGCAGCTGCTGTTCCTGCACTGGGGCCTGCACGGCTGGGGCGTGTTCGCGTTCGTGGGCATGGCCCTGGCGTACTTCGCCTACCGGCATAACCTGCCGCTGGCGCTGCGCTCGGCGCTGTACCCGCTGATCGGCAAGCGCATCAACGGCCCCATCGGCTACGCGGTGGACGGCTTTGGCATCATTGCCACGGTGTTCGGCCTGGGCGCCGACATGGGCTTTGGCGTGCTGCACCTCAATTCCGGCCTGGATATTCTGTTCGGCGTGCCGCACACCCAGTGGGTGCAGGTGATCCTCATCACGCTGATGATGGGCGCGGCGATCATCGTCGCCGTCTCCGGCGTGGACAAGGGCGTGCGGGTAATGTCCGACATCAACATGCTGTTGGCTGTTGCGCTGCTGCTGTTCGTGCTGTTCGCCGGGCCTACCCAGCACCTGCTGACCACGCTGATCCAGAACGTCGGCGACTACCTGGGCGCGCTGCCGTCGAAGAGTTTCGACGTGTACGCCTACGACAAGCCCAGCGACTGGCTGGGCAACTGGACGGTGTTCTACTGGGCCTGGTGGATCGCGTGGGCGCCGTTCGTGGGGCTGTTCATCGCGCGCATTTCCCGTGGCCGCACCATTCGCGAGTTCGTCTTCGGCGTGCTGCTGATTCCGCTGGGCTTCACCCTGGCGTGGATGTCGATCTTCGGTAACAGTGCCATCGACATGGTGCTCAACCACGGCATGACGGCCCTCGGCCAGTCGGCCCTGGCAGACCCGGCCAAGACCCTGTACCTGCTGCTGGAAACCTACCCCTGGAGCCGCACGGTGATTGCCGTGACGGTGTTCATCAGCTTCGTGTTCTTCGTCACCTCGGCAGACTCGGGCACCGTGGTGCTGTCGACCTTGTCGGCCCGTGGCGGCAACGCCGACGAAGACGGGCCCAAGTGGCTGCGGGTGTTCTGGGGCGTGATGACCGCGGTCATCACCAGCGGGCTGCTGTTCGCCGGCAGCATCGACTCGCTGAAGTCGGCGGTGGTGCTGACCTCGCTGCCGTTCTCGCTGATTCTTTTGGCGATGATGTGGGGCCTGCACAAGGCGTTCTACCTGGAGTCCCAGCGCAAGATCGCGCAGATGTACTCCCTGGCCCCGGTGGCCACCAACGCCCGCCGCGGCCGTGGTGGCTGGCGCCAGCGCCTGAGCCAGGCCGTGCACTTCCCCTCGCGCGACGAGGTGTACCGCTTCATGGACACCCTGGTGCGCCCGGCCATCGAGGAAGTCTCGGCGGTGTTCACCGAGAAAGGCCTGAAGGTGGTGACTCAGGAAGACCTCAGCCACGACCAGGTCAGCCTGGAAATCGGCCACGGCGAAGAGCGCCCGTTCATCTACCAGGTGCAGATGCGCGGCTACTTCACGCCGTCGTTCGCCCGTGGCGGCATGGGCACCAAGGAGCTGAAGAACCGTCGTTACTACCGCGCCGAGGTGCACTTGGCCGAGGGTAGCCAGGACTACGACCTGGTGGGCTACACCCGCGAGCAGGTCATCAACGACATCCTCGACCAGTACGAGCGGCATATGCAGTTCCTGCATATGGTCCGCTAACCCCCGTAGCAGCGGCCGCAGGCCGCGTCACAGCCTACGCGGTTGTGTGCATGACGCAGCCTTCGGCAGCTGCTACGAGGGTGAGTTAGACGATGCCGCCGTTGGCGCGCAGGGTCTGGCCGTTGACCCAGCCGCTGTCCGGCCCCGCCAGGAACGCCACCACGCCGGCGATATCCTCCGGCTGCCCCAGGCGCTCCAGCGGCGGCAGCTTGGCGAAGTGCTGGATCTGCTCTTCGCTTTTCCCCGTCAGGAACAACTCGGTGGCCACCGGCCCCGGCGCCACGGCGTTGACGGTGATTTGGCGCCCGCGCAGCTCCTTTGCAAATACATGGGTCATGGCTTCCACTGCTGCCTTGCTGGCGTTGTAGATGGCGTAGCCAGGCAGCTTGAGGCCCAGCGCCGAACTCGAGAAGTTGATCACCCGGCCACCGTCGTTCAGGCGCGTGGCGGCTTCGCGCAGGGCGTTGAAGGTGCCGCGGGTGTTGATGGCGAAGATCTGCTCATACAGCTCGTCCGAGGTCTCGGCGACGGGGGTGGGCTTCATGATGCCGGCGTTGTTCACCAGCACGTCGACCTTGCCCAGTTGCTGCTCGGTGGTGTCGAACAGCTGGCGCATGTCGCTGCTGCTGGCCACATCGGCCTTCACCGCAATGGCGCGGCCGCCGGCTGCCTTGATCTGGCTGACCAGGGCTTCGGCCTCGGCGGCGCTGCTGGCGTAGTTGACGGCCACGGCAAAGCCGTCCTGGGCCAGGCGTTGGGCGATCACGGCGCCGATGCCGCGGGAGGCACCGGTGACAATGGCTGTTTTGCTCATGGGGGATGTCCTGTGTCGGGTAGGGGTGGAGCAGAGGTTCACATGTTTACCCAGCCCGATAAATGCGCCAGAGTTGCCTTGACTGTTCAACTTTCGCCAACAATCAGGGGGCTGCATGGACCAGGTTCGC
This sequence comes from Pseudomonas sp. GYB4201, assembly GCF_056312595.1. Classification (NCBI taxonomy): domain Bacteria; kingdom Pseudomonadati; phylum Pseudomonadota; class Gammaproteobacteria; order Pseudomonadales; family Pseudomonadaceae; genus Pseudomonas; species Pseudomonas sp. GYB4201. Next base: position 98,673 of record NZ_JBWGIG010000008.1, read on the forward strand.
GCCATGAGAATCTTCGTGCGCATCTTCGAGCGCAGCAGCTTCACCCTGGCCGCCGAAGACCTGAACCTGCCCCGCGCCACGCTGACCCACAGCCTCAACCAGTTCGAAGCCTGGCTGGGCACGCGGTTGCTGGAGCGCAGCACCCGGCGCGTACGCCCGACGCTGGACGGCGAGGCCTACTACGCACGGTGCGTGCGCCTGCTGGCAGAGCTGGAAGAGGCCGAGCTGGCGTTCCGCCAGGTGGCGCCCAAGGGCCGTTTGCGGGTGGACCTGCACGGCTCGCTGGCCAGCTACTTCGTGGTGCCGGCGCTGCCCGAGTTCATCGCCCGCTACCCGGATATCGAGCTGTCGTTCAGCGAAGCGGACCGCTTCGTCGACCTGATCGAGGAGGGCGTGGACTGCGTGGTGCGCGCCGGTAACCTGGGCGATTCGTCACTGATCGGCCGGCGGGTGGCGAACTTGCCGCAGGTGACCTGCGCCAGCCCTGCTTACCTGCGCCAGCATGGCGAGCCGCACACCTTGGCGGACTTGCAGCAGCACAAGGCGGTGAACTACGTGTCGCGCACCGCGAACAAGCCGTTCCCCTTTGAGTTCATGGTCGACGGCGAGGTGGTGGAAGTGCAGGTGCCGGGGGCTATTTCGGTGTTCGGCACGCAGATCTACGCCGCAGCGGCGATTGCCGGGCTGGGGCTGTTCCAGGTGCCACGCTACCGGGTGGCGTTGCCGATTGAGCAGGGCTTGCTACGCGAAGTGCTGCCGCAGTTCCCGCCACCGCCCATGCCGGTGTCGGTGCTATACCCGCAGAACCGCCACATGGCGCCGCGGGTGCGGGTGTTCGTGGATTGGGTGGCGGAGGTCTTCGCCAACGCCACCTCAACCCCGTAGCAGCTGCCGCAGGCTGCGTCTTGCTGCACAGTGTGCCAGCAGGGTTGCGGCGCCTGTGACGCGGCCTGGCGGCCGCTGCTACGGGGCTAGGCGCTTTCGCGTTCGATCAGGCGGCATTCCAGCAGGTTGAGGCGTTCGACTTCCACCTCGCCCAGGCTCTCCAACACCCGCGTCGCTGCCAACACGCCAATCTCCAACGCCGGGGGCTTGATGGTGGTCAAACTGGGCATCAGCATCTCCGCAAACGGGTAATCGCCAAACCCCACCACCGCGCAATCCTCGGGGATCTTCACCCCCGCGCGCTGCCCCGCCAGCAGGCCGCCGGCCGCCAGGTTGTCATTGGCAAAGATGATCGCCTGGGGCGGCTTCTCACCCGCCATCAACGCCTGCATGGCCTGCTTGCCGGCCTCGAACGGCGCCAGGCCTTCCTGCGGGGCGAACACCTGCGGTGCCAGGCCCAACTCGGCCATGGTGGCGCTGTAGCCGTCGCGCCGCTCCAGGGCGCTGAAGTCGCCGGCCGCGCTGTTCTGCACGAAGGCGATGCGCTGGTAGCCCTTGCCATGCAGGTAACGGGTGGCCGTGACCCCCACCTGGAAGTGCGAGAAACCGATCTGGATGGGGCTGCGCTCGGGCCGGTAGTCCCAGGTCTCGATCAGGGGGATGTCGGCCTCGGCGATCATCTTCTCGGTGGCTTCGCTATGGAAATGGCTGGTCAGCACCAGCGCCGCCGGCGACCAGCCGAGGAACGCGCGCACGGCGCTTTCCTCCTGCTCTACCGAGAAGTAACTGGAGGCCAGCAGCAGCTGGTAACCATGGCGGCTGAGGGTGTCGCTGAAGCCCTGGATAGTGTTGGCGAAAATCGGCCCGGAGATGTTGGGAATCACCATGCCGACAATGCGCCCGCGCGCCGAGGCCAGGCCACCGGCCACCAGGTTGGGCACGTAGCCCAGCTCATCCACCGCCGCCTTGATGCGCTCGCGGCGCTCGGGCGACACCTGCTCGGGCTGGTTGAAATAGCGCGACACGGTAATCGCCGACACCCCGGCGTGGCGCGCCACGGTGTTCAGCGTGACCCGACCGGCGCCACGGCGCTTGCGCTTGTCGTCGCTCACTTCAATCTCCTGATAAAACCTAAACGCATATAAAAGTAATTTTTCAGTATTGGACGGTCTATGTCCGGATTACCGATACTTTCGATGTTAGCGCTAACAAAGTGCTTTGTCTGCTACTCGCTCGAGCGAATGCCCACGACACCTTTTCTGCGAAACGACAGACGCAGTGGCCGCAGAGCCACGGCCAGGGCACAACCTTCGAGCAGGGCATCCGACATGCAAAACCGATTTGGGGATCGTTTCAAAACCACCGCGCTGGTACAGGCCTTCGGCTGGACCCTGGCCGCCTGCGCGGCCATGCCGCTGGGCGCGGTGCAGGCAGCGGATGCCACCACCACCGCTACCGACAGCAGCGCGGAACCGGTGCTGAAATCGGTGACCGTCACCGCCACCCGCCGCGAAGAGTCGCTGCAGAAGGTGCCCGTGGCCGTCACCGTGGTGGACGGTGAGCAACTGGGGCGCGAGAACCGCACCAACATCGAAAGCATCGTGCAGCAGATCCCCACGGTGAACTTCCGCACCGGCGCGTCGAACAAGGACACCTCGCTGTTCATTCGCGGCGTGGGCACCATCTCCACCTCACCGGGCGTGGAGCCCACCGTGGCCACCGTGGTCGACGGCGTGGTGTACGGCCGCCCGGGCATGGCCACCCTCGACCTGCTGGACCTGGACCGCATCGAAGTGCTGCGCGGCCCGCAGGGCACGCTGTTCGGCAAGAACGCCTCGGCCGGCGTGCTCAACATCGTCACCAAGGCGCCCACCGACGAGACCCACGGCTACGTGGAACAGTCCTACTACCAGGGCAACGAAAGCCGCACCCGCTTCGGCATCGGCGGCACGCTGATCCCCGGCGTGCTGAAGGGCAACGTCACCGCGCTGGTCAGCGACTACGACGGCAACGTGCACAACAAGACCAACGGCCAGGAGCTCAACGGCTACAACCGCAAGGGCGCGCGCGGCAAGCTGGAGTTCACCCCCAACGAAGACTTCAAGCTGACCCTGTCCGCCGACTACATGAACGCCGCCAGCGACGCCCCCAACGGCGTGGTCGCCGCCAGCACCCTGGCGTCGTTCGGCAGCGCGCTGTCGCCGGTCACCGCCAGCTCGCACAACCGCGACATCGTCAGTGACTACCGCACCCACGTCGATGACATCAACAAGGGCCTTTCCGCGCAGGCCGACTGGAACCTGGGCGACTACACCCTGACCTCGATCACCGCCTGGCGCGGCTGGAACAACGACCAGTGGCAGGACGCCGACCGCCTGGCCACCATAAGCGCCGCCTACCCGGGCATCCAGGACAAAGGCACCCTGGACTACGACCAGTACAGCCAAGAGCTGCGCCTGGCCTCGCCCAAGGGCGAGTTCATGGAATACGTGGCCGGCCTGTACTACATGCACGCCCGCGACAGGGAAACCTACGGCCGCACGCTCATCACGCCGACCGCCACCAACAGCGGCCTGGCCAACTACGGCACCACCAGCGACAGCTACGCGGTGTTCGGCGAGAACACCTTCAACTTCACCCCCACCTTCCGCGGCATCGCCGGCCTGCGCTGGACCCACGACGAGCTGAAGTACGACCACGAGCGCACCTCCACCTCGGCCGTGGCGGTGAACGGCATCAACCCGGCCACCAGCAGCTCGGGTGACACCAACGCCGAAGGCTGGTCGGGCCGCCTGGGCCTGCAGTACGACCTCAGCGATAGCGTCACCAGCTACCTGACCTACTCGCGCGGCTACAAGGGCCCGGCCTACAACGTGTTCTTCAACATGCAGCCGCGTGACACCGACGCGCTCAAGCCGGAAACCTCGAACACCTGGGAGCTGGGCGTGAAAGCCACCAGCTGGAACAACCGCCTGACCACCAACCTTGCGGTGTTCCACAGCCAGTACAACAACTACCAGGCCAACTTCTACGACACCGTGGCCAACCAGGTGGTGACCCGCCTGATCAACGCCGGCACGGTCAGCACCGAGGGCGTGGAGGGCGACTGGGCCCTGCAGGCCACCCGCAACCTGAAGCTGTCCGGTGCGTTCGCCTATACCCACGCCCGCATCGACCAGTTCAGCTGCCCGGCCGGCGCCGCCGCCTCGTGCAACGTCAACGGCAAGACCCTGCCGTTCAGCCCGGACTGGAAGACCTACGTGCGCGCCGACTACGACATCCCGCTGGACAACGGCATGGACATCGAGCTGGGCACCGACTTCAACTGGCAGAGCAAAGTGCAGTACGACATCAGCCAGAACCCGCTGACCGAGCAGGGCGCCTACGGCATCTGGAACGCCAGCGTCGCCCTGGCCGACTACGGCAGCGGCTGGCGCGTGTCGCTGGAAGGCAAGAACCTGGCGAACAAGTCCTACTCGCCACTGCTGGCCAGCGGCACCGGCTACATCTACCGCGCGGTACCGCGTGACGACCAACGTTACTTCGGCATTCAAGTACGCAAGGACTTCTGAACATGAGCCAGGCACCACGACAACTGAAATTGGGCGCGTTCCTGATGGCAACCGGTCACCACGTGGCCGCCTGGCGGCACCCAGAAGTGCCGGCCAACGCCGGGTTGGATTTCAAGCACTACAAGCACCTGGCCCAGGTGGCCGAGCGCGCGCGCTTCGACACGCTGTTCGTGGCCGACAGCGTGGCGGCGGCCACCGGCGACATCGCCAGCCGCATGGCGCGCTCCGACCACTTCGAGCCGCTGACCCTGCTGTCGGCGCTCAGCGCGGTCACCGAGCACATCGGCCTGATCAGCACCGTCACCACCAGCTACAACGAGCCCTACCACGTGGCGCGCAAGTTCGCCTCGCTGGACCACCTGTCCGGCGGCCGCGCCGGTTGGAACCTGGTGACCTCGGACGCCGCTGCCGAAGCGCTGAACTTTGGCCGTGACGCACACATCGGCCATGCCGAGCGCTACAGCCGCGCCCGCGAATTCCATCAGGTGGTCACCGGCCTGTGGGACAGCTGGGGCGACGACGCTTTCACCCGCGACAAGGCCAGCGGCCAATACTACGACCCGGCCAAGCTGCACGTGCTCGACCACAGCGGCGAACACTTCAAGGTCAAGGGCCCGCTCAACGTCGCCCGCTCGCCCCAGGGCCGGCCGGTGATCGTGCAGGCCGGCTCTTCGGAAACCGGCCGCGAGCTGGCGGCGCAAACTGCCGAAGTGGTCTTTACTGCCCAGACTTCGCTGGCCAACGCCCAGGCGTTCTACGCAGATTTGAAAGGCCGGCTGGCGAAGTTCGGGCGCAGCGCCGATTCGCTGAAAATCATGCCCGGCGTGTTCGTAGTGGTAGGGGAGACCGAAGCCCTGGCGCGGGAAAAATTCGAAGCGTTCCAGGCGTTGGTCGAACCCGAGGTCGGCGTGGCGCTGTTAGGGCGTATGCTCGGTAACTTCGACCTGTCCGGCTACCCGCTGGACGGCCCGCTGCCCGAGCTGCCGCTGACCGACAGCGGCCAGCAAAGCCGGCAGCAACTGCTGACTGAGCTGGCCGGGCGCGAGCAGTTGAGCCTGGCCGAACTGGGCCGCAAGATCGCCGGTGGCCGTGGGCATTACAGCCTGATCGGAACCCCGGTGCAGATTGCCGATCAGTTGCAGGCATGGTTCGAACAAGGCGCGGCCGATGGCTTCAACGTGCTGGTGCCGCATTTGCCCGGCGGCCTGGAAGACTTCGCCGACCACGTGGTGCCCGAGCTACAACGCCGCGGGTTGTTCAGGACCGAGTACGAAGGCACCACGCTGCGCGAGAACCTGGGGCTGGAAAGGCCGGCCAATCAGTTTCTGTGAACCGTAACCCCGTAGCCTGGCGGTAGCGGCTACGGGGGCATAATTTCAACAAGAGAGGAACCGATGACCTACATCGCTGCGCAAGACCGCTACGAGTCCATCCCTTACCGCCGCGTAGGCCGCAGCGGCCTGGTGCTGCCGGCGCTGTCCCTGGGCCTGTGGCACAACTTCGGCGACAGCACGCCCATCGACACCCAGCGCGCGCTGCTGCGCACCGCCTTCGACCTGGGCATCAACCACTTCGACCTGGCCAACAACTACGGCCCGCCCTACGGCAGCGCCGAGATCAACTTCGGCCGCCTGCTGCGCGAAGACTTCAAGCAGTACCGCGACGAGCTGATCATCTCCAGCAAGGCCGGTTGGGACATGTGGCCAGGCCCGTACGGCCAGGGCGGCGGCTCGCGCAAATACATCCTCGCCAGCCTCGACCAGAGCCTGCAGCGCCTGGGCGTGGACTACGTGGACATTTTCTACTCGCACCGCTTCGACCCCGACACCCCGCTGGAAGAAACCGCCGGCGCACTGGCCACCGCCGTGCAACAGGGCAAGGCGCTGTACATCGGCATCTCGTCGTACTCGGGGGTGAAAACCCGCGAAATCGCCAAGCTGCTGCAAGAGTGGAAAGTGCCGCTGCTGATTCACCAGCCGGCCTACAACCTGCTCAACCGCTGGGTGGAAAAGGACCTGCTGGACGTCACCGACGAGCTGGGCAGCGGCGTCATCGCCTTCACCCCGCTGGCCCAGGGCCTGCTGACCGACAAGTACCTCAACGGCGTGCCCAAGGATGCCCGCGTGAACAAACCGGGCGGTGGCTCGCTGCTGCAGTCGCACCTGTCGGAAAGCAACCTGGCGCACATCCGCTCGCTGAACGAAATCGCCCAGCAGCGCGGCCAGAGCCTGGCGCAAATGGCGCTGGCCTGGACCCTGCGCGACCCACGCGTGACCTCGGCGCTGATCGGCGCCAGCCGCCCCGAGCAGATCATCGAGAACGTCGGCGCCCTGAAGAACCTGGCCTTCAGCCGTGAAGAGCTGGAAGCCATCGACCGCTTCGCCGTCGAAGGCGGCATCAACCTGTGGGAAAAGCCGTCCCTGGCTGAGTAACCCCTCCCAGCCGGGGGCCACGGCCCCCGGCCCTGCATTGCGAGAACGCCCATGAAACCACTAGCACGCCTGGCGGCCGGCCTGTCCCTGCTTGCCCTGACTTTCAACGCCCTGGCCGACCCGGCCGCGCTGCGCATCGGCTACCAGAAGGGTTCCATCGCCCTGGTGCTGGCCAAGGAGCACGGCCTGCTGGAGAAGCAGTTCCCGCAGACCAAAGTGCAGTGGGTTGAATTCCCCGCCGGCCCGCAGATGCTCGAAGCGCTCAACGTCGGCGCGCTGGACGTGGGCTCCACCGGCGACATCCCGCCGCTGTTCGCCCAGGCCGCAGGCGCCGACCTTGTGTACATCGGCGCCGAACCGGCCAAACCGGCCGCTGAAGTCATCCTGGTGAAGAGCGACAGCCCGCTGCACAGTGTGGCCGAACTCAAGGGCAAGAAAGTCGCGTTCCAGAAGGGCTCCAGCTCGCACAACCTGATCCTGCGCGCGCTGAACCAGGCCGGCCTGAGCTACAAGGACATCCAGCCCATCTACCTCAGCCCCGCCGACGCCCGCGCCGCTTTCGAGCAAGGCAGCGTCGACGCCTGGGTGATCTGGGACCCGTACTCGTCGCTGGCGCTGAGCGAAGGCCACACCCGCAAACTCGCCGACGGTACCGGCCTGGGCCTCTCCGGCCCGCTGTACACCGCCCGCCGCCCGTACGCCGAACAGAACGGCCCGTTCATTCACAACCTGCTGGCCGAACTCAGCCAGGCCGAAGCGCTGACGCGCAGCCAGCGTGAAGACAGCATCAACGTGCTGGCGGCCAACATGAGCCTGCCCAAGCCGGTGGTGGCGCAGTACATCGACAACCGCCCGCCATCGCCGATTGCGCCGGTTGACGCAAAGGTGATGGCGGCGCAGCAGGTGACGGCGGATCTGTTTTGGCAGAATCATTTGCTGCCGAAGCGGTTGGATGTGAGCAAAGCGATTCCGTAGCCTGGCGGGGGCAGCTACGGATTCTTCCTACATCCATATCGGAAGTGGCCGGATAGTTGTGCCCCAGGCAACGCCCTATAGTCCTCTGCGTCGCTGACCATCAGCGGCCGGGCGTGCAAGCCTGTCCAGAAACGTCGTCCCCGTAACCGCACAGCAGGCAGTAGAATGCCTGCTGTGTTCGTCATGGTGGCTATGTGTGGGAGATCTTCGGGTCTGCCGGCTCTGGACCGGTCTTGCACACCTGCGCATAGCTGCCACCCATTCGCGTGCAAGCGAGGGTGGCTGTCTCAACTGTCCAGAGTACTTGCCATGACTTACCAAGACGCCTCACCCCCCATCTTCCTCATCAACCCCGACTGCCCCGACCTCGACCTCTTCGAATTCGCCACCCGCCGCTTCCAGACGGTGCGCAACCTGATGGAGTCCTTGTCGTGCATGAATTCCTGCTCCATCGAGGGCAAGGACCTGAATGTGGCGGCGGAGGTGAGTTATCACCTGTTACAGGAGGGGTGTGAGGTGCTGGAGGCCATGCACAAAAAGCTGGCCCTGTAGCAGCGGCCGCCAGGCCGCGTCATGGGCGCCGCGTTATTGCAGGTACGCCGCCAGACGCAGCCTTCGGCAGCTGCTACGGGGCGGTGGATGGCGCAATTTTTGTAGCAGCGGCCGCCAGGCCGCGTCACGGGCGCCGCGTTGTTGCAGGCATGGCGCCGGACGCAGCCTTCGGCAGCTGCTACGGGGCGGTGGATGGCGCAATTTTTGTAGCAGCGGCCGCCAGGCCGCGTCATGGGCGCCGCGTTATTGCAGGCATGGCGCGGGACGCAGCCTTCGGCAGCTGCTACGGGGCGGCGTCGTCTGCATCGCGGCCAAGGCCGGCTCCTACCGCGGACGGCGTAGGAGCCGACTTCAGTCGCGATGCAGGCGACGCGGTCCCGCAGAGCACATCAGAACGGCGCATCGCCCAGGATGGTTGCGCGCTGCATTACGCGGCGGGCGGGGCGGTAGTCGTCCACGGCGTAGTGCTGGGTGCTGCGGTTGTCCCAGAAGGCCACGTCGTTTTCCTGCCAGCGCCAGCGCACGAAGAATTCGGGGCGGGTTGCATGGGCAAACAGCAGCTTCAAAATCGCATCGCTTTCCGCCGGCTCCAGTTCGTTGATGCGGGTGGTGAAGCCGTCGCTGACGAACAGCGATTTGCGCCCGCTGACCGGGTGGGTGCGGATTACCGGGTGGCTGATGGGCGGGTTCTTGCGCCGGGTTTCTTCCCAGCGCGCCAGGTCTTCGGGGGTGCTGCCGAAGCGCTCCAGCGGGAACGACTTGGTGAAGTCATGGGTAGCCGTCAGGCCGTCCAGCAGGCGCTTTAGCGGCGCGGACAGTGCTTCATACGCGGCAATGCCGCTCGCCCACAGGGTATCTCCGCCGTAGGGCGGGATCAGCTTGGCGCTAAGCACCGCGCCCATGGCCGGGGTGGGCAGGAAGGTTACGTCGGTGTGCCAGATGGCGTTGTCGCGCACGTCGGTCACGGCGGTGTCGAGGATCAGCACTTCCGGCTGTTCCGGCACGTTCGGGTAGATGGGGTGAATGTGCAGGTCGCCGAACTGGGCGGCGAAGCGCGCCTGCTGCTGCGGGGTAATGGGCTGGTCGCGGAAGAAGATCACGTGGTGCGCCAGCAGCGCCTGTTCGATGGCGTCGCGGTGCGCGGTGGTCAACGGCTGGGCGATGTCGACGCCGCTGATGACGGCGCCGATGGCAGGGCTGATGGGGGTGATGGTCAGGCTCATGGCTATCTCGTTATTCAAGGTAAGCAGCGATCGATCAATGACTTTGGCCGTGCCAGGGCACCAGCTTGCGTTGCAGGGCGCGCAGGCCCATTTCCAGGGCGAAGGCGATCACGGCAATGACCAGGATGCCCAGGATGACCACGTCGGTAACCAGGAACTGCGCGGCCGACTGCACCATGAAACCCAGGCCGCTGGTGGCGGCGATCAGCTCGGCAGCCACCAGGGTGGACCAGCCCACGCCCAGGCCGATGCGCACGCCGGTAAGAATGTCGGGTAGAGCGCTGGGCAGGATCACGTGGCGAATCAATTGCGCGCGGGTGGCGCCCAGGGACTGCGCGGCGCGTAGCTTGGCCGGGTCGACGGTGCGCACGCCGGTGGCGGTGGCAATGGCGATGGGGGCGAAGATGGCCAGGTAGATCAGCAGCACTTTCGACAGTTCGCCAATGCCGCACCAGATCACGATCAGCGGCAGGTAGGCCAGCGGCGGGATCGGGCGGTAGAACTCGATCAGCGGGTCGAAGATGCCACGGGCGATGCGATTGGTGCCGATGGCGATGCCGATTGGAATGGCCGTCAGGATGGCGAAGCCCAGCGCCAGGCCGATGCGGCTCAGGCTGGCACCCAGGTGCTGCCACAGGGTGGCGTCCATGTAGCCCTTGGTCGCCAGCAGCCAGCCTTTTTCCAGCACGGCCCCGGGCGAGGGCAGGAACAGCGGCTCGATCAGCCCGCTGGCGGTGACGGCCCACCACAGGGCCAGCAGGGTCAGCAGGGTAAGGCTGCTGATGGCGCGGGTGCTCAACGGGCGCCGCGGTTTCACCGGCTTGACCAGGGTAGCCTGGGCGGTGACGGGGGCTTGGTAGCTGCTCATGCCGGCTCCTGTTGCAGTGCGGTGCGTTGCGAGAACACGCGCGACAGCACGTGCTCGCGGGTTTCGATGAAGCGTGGGTCGGACTTGATGGCGCGGGCCGACTCGCCGGCGGCGTAGCGCTGGCCGAAGTCCAGGCTCAGGCGCTCCACCACCTGGCCGGGGTTGGGTGCCAGCAGGATCAGGTCGGTGGCCAGGAACACCGCTTCTTCGATGTCGTGGGTAATCAGGAACACCGGCTTGGCGGTGCGCTTCCATACCTGCAGCAGCAGTTCCTGCATCTGCTCGCGGGTGAAGGCGTCCAGCGCGCCGAAGGGTTCATCCATCAACAGCACGCGCGGGTCGGCGGCCAGGGCCCGGGCCAGGCCGACACGCTGCTTCTGGCCACCGGAGAGTTGCCAGATGCGCCGGCTGCCGAAGTCGGCCAGGTCCACCAGGGCGAGCATGTCGCGGGCGCGCAGTTCACGCTTTTCGCGCGGCACGCCGGCCAGCTCCAGGCCGAAGGCGACGTTGGCCAGCACGTCCTGCCAAGGCAGCAGGGCATCGTCCTGGAACACCACGCCGCGCTCGGCGCTGGGGCCTTTCACCGGCACGCCGTCGAGGGTGATGCGTCCGGCGCTGGGCTCGACGAAGCCGGCGATCAGGTTCAGCAGCGAGGTCTTGCCGCTACCCGAAGGGCCCAGGGCCACCAGCAGTTGTTGCGGGCCCAGGGACAGGTTGATGTCGGCCAGCACCGGCGTGCTGGCGCCGGGGTACTGTGCGCTGATGCGCTCGAGTTGCAGCAGGGCCATGGTGGCTTTCCTCCGAGTTGTAGCCGCTGCCGCCAGGCTGCGCTGGCCCTTGTGTACGCTGGAGATCTCCAGTGTGGGTTGAGGGCCAGCGCAGCCGGGCGCAGCGGCTACTGGTGGTATTTACTGAACGAACTGCGCGCTCACGTAGGGGGCGTAGTCGGGCAGCACGGCGTCGACCTTGCCTTGTTCCTTGAGGAAGGTGGCGGTGTCGGTGATGGCCTGGGTGGTGGGGGCGCCCAGGGCAGTCACCTGGTCAGCGGCCAGTGGGTAGACGTTGCCCTGCAACAGCAGCGGGATGTCGGCGGCCTTGGCACCCGACAGCTTCACCAGCTTGTCGACGTTGCCCTGGTTGGCCAGCCAGGCCTTGGGGTCTTTGCGGTAGTCGGCGTAGGCGTCGAGGGTGACCTTGGCGAAGGCCTTGACGATTTCCGGGTGCTTGGCGGCGAAGTCCTTGCGCACGATCCAGGCGTCGAAGGTCGGTGCGCCCAGTTTGGCCAGTTCACCCGAGGTGATCAGCACCTTGCCGCTTTCCTTGGCCACGCCCAGCGCCGGGTCCCAGACGTAGGTGGCGTCGATGTCGCCGCGCTTCCAGGCAGCGATGATCGCCGGCGGGTCGAGGTTGAGGATGGTGACTTTCGAGGGATCGATCTTCCACTGCTTCAGCGCGGCCAGCAGGCTGTAGTGGCCGGTGGACACGAACGGCACGGCGATTTTCTTGCCCACCAGGTCCTGCGGGCTGTTGATGCCGGCGCCGTTGCGGGCCACCAGGGCCTCGGCGGCGCCGATCTGGGTGGCGATCAGGAAGGTTTCCACCGGCAGTTGGCGGGTGGCTGCGGCAGCCAGCGGGCTGGAACCGACGTAGCCGATCTGCACGTCGCCAGAGGCCACGGCGGTGATCACCTGCGAGCCGCCGTCGAACTTGCGCCAGCTGATTTTCGATTGGGTGGCCTTTTCATAGGCGCCGTCGGCCTGGGCGACCTTGGCCGGGTCGACGGTGGTCTGGTAGGCCACGGTGAAGTCGGCGGCCTGGGCCACGAACGCGGCGCCTGCCAGGGACACGGCCGCCAACAGGCGAAGGGGGTTGAAGCGGGACATGGTGCAGCTCCTCATCAGGCGGCCGGATGGCTTGGGTGATGGGAAGACTAAATGATCTAAGAATTAGTAAATAAATAACTGTTTTGCATTAGCTTAGCGCTGGACGTGCCGGACGCGGCCTTCGGCCGCTGCTACGGGATTTGCGCCCCGTAGCAGCGGCCATAGGCCGCGTCAGTTAACGAACCTGGCGCTTACGTACGGGGAATAATCAGGCAGCACGCTCTCGACCTTGCCCTGTTCCTTGAGGAACTCCGCCGTCTGCTCGATGGCCTTGGCGGTGCCGCCTTGCAGCAGCGCCGGGGTTTGCTGGGCCTTGGCGTCGGGGAAGGCGGCGCCGGCCAGCAGTTCGGGCACGTCGCTGGCGTTGGCGCCGGTGAGCTTGGCTATTTTTTGCACAGGCACCGAGTCAGCCGTCCAGGCGGCCTTGTGCGCGGCATAGTCGGCGAACGAGTCCAGGGTCACCTTGGCGAACTGGGCGATCACTTCCGGGTGCTTGTCGGCGTAGTCCTTGCGCGCAACCCACACCTCGAAGGTGGGCGCACCCCATTGGCCCACCTGGGCGGCGTCGGTGAGGGTCTTGCCGGTCTTGCGGATCTCGCCCAGGGCGGGTGACCACACGAACGCGCCGTCGATGTCGCCGCGCTTCCAGGCGGCTGCGATTTCCGCCGGCTGCAGGTTCACCACCTTGACCTTGCCTTCCAGCCCCCAGTGCTTCAGCGCGCCCAGCAGGCTGTAGTGCGAGGTGGACACGAACGGCGTGGCGATGGTCTTGCCCACCAGGTCCTGCGGGTTGTTGATGCCGCTGCCGTTGCGCACCACCAGGGCCTCGGCGGCGTTGATCTGTGCGGAGACGATGAAGGCCACGATCGGCAGCTTGCGCGAAGCGGCAGCGGCCAGCGGGCTGGAACCCAGGTTGCCGATCTGCACGTCCCCCGAGGCGATGGCGGTGACCACTTCCGGGCCGCTGTTGAAACGGCGCCAGTCGATCTTCTCGCCGATGGCTTTTTCGTAGGCGCCGTCGGCCTGCGGCACCTTGCTGGGGTCGATGCCGGTCTGGTAGCCGATGGTGAGGTTGGCCGCCTGCGCGCTGGCCTGGCAGATGAACAGGCTGAGGGCGACGGTTAAAAGCTTTTTCATGTGCGGACGGTTTACGGACACGGAGCACCTCTGACCGCTCGGGCGGCTTCTGCAAAGGGGGTGGGGAAATGTCCGGTGGTCCGGTTGGTGAAAGCTAAACGATCTAAAAAATAAATTACAAAGACCGTTTAGTAATTACCTTAGAGGTCGATACAGGTTAAGCGACGTGGCGTTTGGCAAAAACCGTTTTCTATTCCAAAACGATCTGAAAAGAGATGAAACAATTCTTTTTGGAGTTATGAAATATTATTTACTCTTGCCCGTCACAAAATGGACATAGACCATCGTCGTAAACCGACCTAGAGCGGTTGACGCGGTGTTCGCCACTGGCATTAATCGCAACAACCCCAGCGCAATGGACAGAAGATCCATGATTGGGGACAGACAAGAATTAGAATCATTACAGGAGCAACACAATGTACAAGTCTTCCTTGGCTTTGGCCGTGGCTGTAGGGGTATTCGCCGCGCACGCTGGCGCCGAAGGTTTCATCGATGACAGCAAGGCAACGCTGAAGCTGCGCAACTACTACATCAACACTGATAACCGTGACTCGGGTGCCCCGAAGACCAATAACTACTCGGCAGAGTGGGGGCAGGGCTTCCAGGTCGATTTCCAGTCGGGCTACACCGCGGGTACCGTCGGTTTCGGCGTTGATGCAATTGGCCTGTTGGGCGTGCGCCTGGACGGTGGCCGTGGACGTTCGGGCAACTACGCTGGCACCGCTGATGGCGGCACCGTATTCCCAACCGACGGCAAGGACCCAGCCAGCGAGTTCTCCAGCCTGGGCCTGACTGCCAAGGCCAAGATCTCGAAGACTGAGCTGAAGCTCGGCACCTTGATGCCAAAACTGCCGGTCATCCAGTACAACGACGGTCGCCTGCTGCCGCAGACCTTCCAGGGCGGCCAGATCACCTCGAACGAGATCAAGGACCTGACCCTGATCGCTGGCCAGATCGACACGGCCAAGGGCCGTAACTCGAGCAACAACGAGAACCTGTCGATCAACGGTTCCAATGGCAGCGGCAATAGCAACGCCACCGGCCTCAATGCCCGCAGCAACAAGTTCTACTACGCTGGCGCCGACTACAAAGTCACCAAGGACCTGCTGGTCCAGTACTACTACGGTGAACTGACCGACTTCTACCAGCAGCACTTTGTTGGCCTGACCCACAACTGGGCAATCGGCCCAGGCGTGCTGAAGTCTGACCTGCGTGCGTTCCACAGCACCGATGACGGTGTCAGCGCCACCGACGCCGACCACTTCAGCTCGGGTGACTACCGTGGTGTTGCCAACGGTCGTGGTCCAGTCGACAACAACCTGTACAGCGGCCTGTTCCTCTACACCGTTGCCGGCCACACCTTCGGCGGCGGCTACCAGGTCAGCAACGGCAGCTCGGACTTCCCATGGCTGAACCAGGGCGACGGTTCGTCCAACGGCACCATCACCGACATGCAGATCCAGAAGTTCGGCCGTGCCGGCGAGCGCACCTGGCAAGCACGCTACTCGTATGACTTCGCAGCGCTGGGCCTGCCAGGCGCCACTGCTGGCCTGGTCTACCTGCGCGGCGACAACATCGACACCGTCGGCTCCAACCGTGCTGTCAGCGCCACTGGCCGCTCCGAGTGGGAACGCGACCTGACCCTGGCCTACGTCGTACCAACCGGCACCCTCAAGGGCCTGGGCTTCACCTGGAAAAACGCCATGTGGCGCAACGACATTCCAGGCCAGCGCGACCAGGACGAAAACCGTGTGATCGTCAGCTACTCGATCCCGCTGCTGTAACCCTGCTGTAAAGACCAAAGCCTGCCGTGGGCCCGTCCCGCGGTGGGCTTTATTTTGTCCAAAATCTGTTATTCCTTTACGTGCTAAATAAATCGATATTTATTCTTTTTATTTCGTCTACGCTGAGTGCACAGTGGTTCCCATAAAGCACTCAACAAGGAGCAAGGCCTCTCATGAGCATCCGCCTCGGCGACATCGCCCCCGATTTCGAACAAGACTCCAGCGCCGGCAAGATCCGTTTCCACGAGTGGCTGGGCAACAGCTGGGGTGTGCTGTTCTCCCACCCCGCAGACTTTACCCCGGTGTGCACCACCGAGCTGGGCTTCACCGCCAAGCTCAAGGAAGAGTTCGCCAAGCGCAACGTCAAGGCCATCGCGCTGTCGGTGGACCCGGTGGACTCGCACCACAAGTGGATCGAGGACATCAACGAAACCCAGAACACCATCGTCAACTTCCCCATCCTGGCCGACGCCGACCGCAAGGTGGCCGACCTTTACGACCTGATCCACCCCAACGCCAACGACACCCTCACGGTGCGCTCGCTGTTCGTGATCGACCCGAACAAGAAAGTGCGCCTGACCATTACCTACCCGGCCAGCACCGGCCGCAACTTCCACGAGATCCTGCGGGTGATCGATTCGCTGCAACTCACCGACAACCACAAGGTGGCCACTCCGGCCAACTGGCAGGACGGTGACGAGGTGGTGATCGTGCCGTCGCTCAAGGACGAGGAAGAGATCAAGCAACGCTTTCCCAAGGGCTACCGCGCGGTGAAGCCGTACCTGCGCCTGACGCCCCAGCCTAACCGCTGAGCCGCTATTCATCCTCCCACGACAGGGTTTGAGGGCCGTTGATCACGGCCCTTTTTTTTGCCCGAAACCTCATATTCCTTCAGCGTCTAACCACATGAAAAAATATGATTTATGGATATATAAAAGGCCTGTTATGGTCAGTTCCATCTCGCCGATCGCGAGGCCTTTTGGTCAAAGAAGGAAGGGTGGCAATGCTGGTTGTATCTCTTGGTGGCAGCCCCAGTGTGCGTTCGCGGTCCGGCGTGTTGCTGGAACAGACCCGGCTCTGGCTGCAGCGCCACAACGTGGAAGTGGCGACGTTCCAGGTACGCGACTTCGCGGCCGAGGACCTGCTGCACGCCCGCTTCGACAGCCCCAAAGTGCTCGACTTCCTGGAGCTGGTGCAGAAGGCCGACGGCCTGATCGTCGCCACCCCGGTGTACAAGGCCTCGTTCAGCGGCGCACTGAAAACCCTGCTGGACCTGCTGCCCGAGCGGGCGCTGGCCAACAAGGTGGTATTGCCCATCGCCACCGGCGGCAGCATCGCCCACATGCTGGCGGTGGATTACGCCCTGAAGCCGGTGTTGGCCGCGCTGAAGGCCCAGGAAATGCTGCAGGGGATCTTTGCTGACGACAGCCAGATCGCCTACGGCGAAGGCAGCGCCGCGGCGCAGCTGGCACCGGCGCTGGAGCAGCGCCTGAGCAATGCCCTGGAAGAGTTCCACTACGCCTTGAGCCGCCGGCCACAGGCGCTGGAGCCCGGCATCCTCAACGAAAGACTGCTGAGCGCGCGCTGGAGTATCTAAGTGGGAGCGGGCTCTGCCCGCGAACGGAACGCCGCGCCGGGCCAGACGTACCGCGGGGCCTTCTTCGCGGGCAGAGCCCGCTCCCACGCAGGAATGCGCGGGTATAAATAAAAGATTCACTCGCCTTACTCGCCCGCCAACGGGCAAGCAGGTGCAGCCAAAACCCAATCAAGCAAAGGAGCGGCGCTATGCGCACAGTCTTTTTGCGTCGTGGGCTGGTCGCTCTGTTTGCTGCGGCTGTGTCGTTCGGCGCCATTACCCAAGCCCAGGCTGACACCCTGCGCATCGGCTATCAGAAATACGGCACCCTGGTGCTGCTCAAGGCCCGTGGCTCGCTGGAAAAGCGCCTGGCCGAGCAGGGCGTGCAGGTGCAATGGACCGAATTCCCCGGCGGCCCGCAGCTGCTGGAAGGCCTGAACGTGGGCTCCATCGACTTCGGCGTCACCGGCGAAACCCCGCCGGTGTTCGCCCAGGCCGCCGGCGCCGACTTGCTGTACGTGGCCCATGAGCCACCTGCTCCCAACAGCGAGGCCATCCTGGTGCCCAAGGACTCGCCGATCAAATCGGTGGCCGACCTCAAGGGCAAGAAAGTGGTGCTCAACAAGGGCTCCAACGTGCACTACCTGCTGGTGCGCGCCCTGGAAGACGCCGGCCTGAAATACACCGATATCCAGACCGTGTTCCTGCCGCCCGCCGATGCCCGCGCCGCCTTCGAGCGCGGCGCCGTGGACGCCTGGGTGATCTGGGACCCGTACCAGGCCGCCGCCGAACAACAGCTGCAAGCGCGCACCCTGCGTGACGGCAAGGGCCTGGTGGACAACAACCAGTTCTACCTGGCCACCAAGCCTTTTGCGCAGCAGCACCCGCAGGTGATCGCCACCCTGATCGACGAAGTGCGCTCGGTGGGCGAGTGGTCCAAGTCCAACCCCGAGCAGGTCACCCAGGAAGTCTCGCCGCTGCTGGGCCTGCCCGCCGACATCACCCTGACCTCGGTGAAACGCCAGGGCTTCGGCGCCGAGTTCATTACCCCCGACGTGGTCGCGGCGCAGCAGAAGATCGCCGACGCCTTCTACCAGCTGAAACTGATTCCCAAGCCATTGAGCATCAAGGATGTGATCTGGACGCCGCCTGCCAAGGTCGCGACAGCCCCGTGATTCGAACTGCGGGCCGGCGCGTCGTGCCGGCCCTAGCCACCCTTAGGAGACAACTCCAATGAGCCTCAATATTTTCTGGTTTCTTCCCACCCACGGCGACGGTCATTACCTTGGCACCGCCGAAGGCGCGCGCGCCGTGGACCACGGCTACCTGCAACAGATCGCCCAGGCCGCCGACCGCCTGGGCTTTGGTGGCGTGCTGATTCCCACGGGGCGTTCCTGCGAGGATTCCTGGCTGGTGGCGGCATCGCTGATCCCGGTGACCCAGCGCCTGAAGTTCCTGGTGGCGCTGCGCCCGGGCATCATTTCGCCGACCGTGGCCGCGCGCCAGGCGGCTACCCTGGACCGCCTGTCCAACGGCCGTGCGCTGTTCAACCTGGTGACCGGTGGCGACCCGGAGGAGCTGTCTGGTGACGGCCTGTTCCTCAGCCACGAAGAGCGCTACGAAGCCTCGGTGGAATTCACCCGCATCTGGCGCCGCGTGCTGGAAGGCGAGACCGTGGACTACGACGGCAAGCACATCACCGTGAAGGGCGCCAAGCTGCTCTACCCACCGGTGCAGCAGCCGCGCCCGCCGCTGTATTTCGGCGGCTCCTCCGACGCTGCCCAGGATCTGGCCGCCGAGCAGGTGGAGCTGTACCTGACCTGGGGCGAGCCACCGGCCGCCGTCGCCGAGAAAATCGCCGAGGTGCGCGCCAAGGCCGCCAAGCAGGGGCGCACCGTGCGTTTCGGCATCCGCCTGCACGTGATCGTGCGGGAAACCAACGCCGAGGCCTGGGCGGCGGCAGACCGCCTGATTTCCCATGTGGACGACGACACCATCGCCCGCGCCCAGGCGTCGCTGTCGCGCTTCGATTCGGTGGGCCAGCAACGCATGGCTGCGCTGCACGGCGGCAGCCGCGACAACCTCGAAGTCAGCCCCAACCTGTGGGCCGGCGTGGGCCTGGTGCGCGGCGGTGCCGGCACGGCGCTGGTGGGCGATGGTCCGACCGTGGCGGCGCGGGTCAAGGAATACGCGGCGCTGGGCATCGACACCTTCATTTTCTCCGGCTACCCGCACCTGGAAGAGTCGTACCGCGTGGCCGAACTGCTGTTCCCGCACCTGGACGTGCAGCGTCCCGAACAGCCCCAGGGCGCCAATTACGTGAGCCCCTTCGGTGAAATGGTCGCCAACGACATTCTGCCCAAAGCCGCGTCCCAGAGCTGAGGGCTGACCATGGAAAAGATTATCCACAGGCTGGCGCCCTGGGCGCTGCCGGTGCTGTTGCTGGCGGTGTGGCAGTTGTCGGTGAGCGCCGGCTGGCTGTCCACGCGCATCCTACCGGCGCCCAGCGCCGTGGTGGCGGCGGGCGTCGAGCTGGTGCGCAGCGGCGAGATCTGGACGCACCTGGCCATCAGTGGCTGGCGTGCAGGCGTGGGCTTTGTCATCGGCGGTTCGCTGGGCCTGTTCCTGGGCTTCGTGGTGGGCCTGTCGAAGTGGGGCGAGCGCCTGCTCGACAGCTCCATGCAGATGATCCGCAACGTACCGCACCTGGCGCTGATTCCGCTGGTGATTCTGTGGTTCGGTATCGATGAGTCGGCGAAGATCTTCCTGGTGGCCCTGGGCACCCTGTTCCCGATCTACCTGAATACCTACCACGGCATCCGCAACGTCGACCCGGCGCTGGTGGAAATGGCCCGCAGCTACGGCCTGAGCGGCTTCGCGCTGTTCCGCCAGGTGATTCTGCCGGGCGCGCTGCCGTCGATCCTGGTGGGCGTGCGCTTTGCGTTGGGCTTCATGTGGCTGACGCTGATCGTGGCGGAAACCATCTCGGCCAGCTCCGGCATCGGCTACCTGGCCATGAACGCCCGTGAATTCCTGCAGACCGACGTGGTGGTGCTGGCCATCGTCCTCTACGCCGTGCTCGGCAAACTCGCCGACCTGGCCGCCCGTGGCCTGGAACGCGTGTGGCTGCGCTGGCACCCGGCCTACCAGGTCGCCAAGGGAGGTGCCGCATGACCGCCGTATTGAAGAGCCAACCGCCGCGCCTGCTGCAGGGCATCCCGCTGGCGCTGGACAAACTGCAGAAATCCTTCGGCAACCGCCAGGTGCTCAAGGACATCGACCTGCACATTCCGGCCGGGCAATTCGTCGCCGTGGTGGGCCGTAGTGGCTGTGGCAAGAGCACCTTGCTGCGCCTGCTGGCCGGCCTCGACAAGCCCAGCGGCGGTGAGCTGCTGGCAGGCTCTGCGCCGCTGAGCCAGGCCCGCGACGACACCCGCCTGATGTTCCAGGAAGCGCGCCTGCTGCCGTGGAAGAAGGTGATCGACAACGTCGGCCTGGGCCTCAAGGGTGACTGGCGGCCACAAGCGCTGGAAGCCCTGGAAGCAGTCGGCTTGGCCGAGCGCGCCAACGAGTGGCCGGCGGCCTTGTCCGGCGGCCAGAAGCAGCGCGTGGCCCTGGCCCGTGCGCTTATCCACAAGCCGCGCCTGCTGTTGCTGGACGAACCACTGGGGGCGTTGGACGCCCTGACCCGTATCGAGATGCAACAGCTGATCGAGCGCCTGTGGAAGCAGCATGGCTTCACCGTGCTGCTGGTGACCCACGACGTGGCGGAAGCCGTGGCCGTGGCCGACCGGGTGATTCTGATCGAAGACGGCGAGGTGGGCCTGGACCTGCACGTCGAGCTGCCACGCCCGCGCGCCCGTGGCTCGCACCGCCTGGCAGCGCTGGAAACCGAAGTCCTCAACCGTGTGCTGGCGTTGCCGGGCACCCCGCCCGAACCCGAGCCCACGGCACCCTTGCCCACGCAACTGCGCTGGGCACTTTGAACCTTACCCTCGTTTGAACAGGAAGAATCACATGACTATCAAAGCGATCAACGTCCGCAACCAGTTCAAGGGCACCGTGAAGGAAATCATCGAAGGCCCGGTGCTGTCGGAAATCGACGTGCAGACCGCCTCCGGCATCGTCACCTCGGTGATCACCACCCGTTCCGTGCGCGAGCTGGAACTGGTGATCGGCAGCGAAGTGATTGCCTTCGTGAAGTCCACCGAGGTCTCGATCGCCAAGCTGTAACCACCGTTCAGGCAGTTTTTTGCCCTGCAGGGTTCGCCCTGTGGGGTTTTTTTATGCCCGGAACATTTGCGACAAATGGAAACAAATTCATCACGCGTGATGTATTGCGCTCTGCTGCAGAAGGCGTATGTTTATCACATGTGATACGGAACAGACACAAATGACAGGCAATCCAGACAGCCCGAAGCCGGCCAGGAAAAAGGCCCCCGCGGAGAAGAAAACCTCCAGCTTCTACATGAAGAAGATGCGTGCGGGCCTGGCCGATGCCGGTTACGTGAAACACGAGGCCTGGGTGCTCCCGGAGAACCGCGGGCTGCTCAAGCAGGTGGAAAAACAGCTCCGCCAGCCTGTCATGGCTGGCACTTTCAAGTTGGAGGAACACATGACCACAGCGGAGAAATGGACCCTTGACCGCCTTCACTCGGCCTTTCAGGGCCTGGACGAAGTGGTGTCGAAGGAAATTACCCTGACCCTGGTGCAGGGCGCCGAGCAGAGCCTGAAGCTGGAAATGAACGAATACGGCGGCCTGCCGATTCACATTGCCGTGGTGGGCGAACAGATCATCGTCGACACCGTGCTGGTGGACGTCGATTCGATCAAGGACGTGGCGCACTTCAACGAAGCCGTGCTGCGCAGCCGCGAGCTGTTCCCGCTGTCGTCCATCGGCCTTGAGCAAATGCCCAACGGCCAGACCGTCTACAACATGTTCGGCGCGCTGAGTGCCAGTTCGAGCCTGACCAACGTGGTCACCGAAGTGTCCACCCTGGTGGACAACGTGCAGCGCGCCGCCGAAGCCTTCCAGGGCTTCTTCAAGTAATCGCCAAGGAGTAACGACATGAGTAATCAATCCATCTGGAGCAAGTTGTTCACGGCGCTGCGTGGCGGTGCCAGCGAAGTCGGCGAGTCCATCGTCGACCAGCAGGCCCTGCGCATTCTCGACCAGGAGATCCGCGACGCCGACACCGCGCTGGCCAACGCCAAGCGCGAGCTGGTGACCATCATGGCCAAGCACAAGCTGGCCACCGACCGCGTGGCCCAGTACGACGCGCGCATCAGCGACCTGGAGGGCAAGGCCCTGGCCGCCATGAAGGCCGAGCGCAACGACCTGGCCCACGAGGTGGCCGAGGCCATCGCCGTGCAGGTCAACGAGCGCGAGACCGAGCACAAGCAGGCCGTGGAGTTCGGCGGCTACGTGGAAAAGATGCGCAAGGACATCACCAAGGCCGAGGCACGCATCAAGAGCCTGCGCCAGCAGGTGGACGTGGCCAAGGCCCGCGAAAGCGTGCAGAAGGCCCAGGTCAGCGCCTCCATCGCCAGCGGCGGTGCCAACGGCAAGCTGGAGACTGCGGTAGGCACCTTGAGCCGCCTGCAGGCCAAGCAGGAGCAGCGCGCTGCTGAGCTGGAGGCCCAGGACCAACTGGCCGAAGCCTCCACCGGCAACGACCTGGAGCGCAAGCTGAAGGAAGCGGGCATCACCCCGGACACCAGCAGCGCCAACGCTATCCTCGAGCGCCTGCGCAAGCAGCAGGCCGGCGAGTAACGCGCAATCCCGTAGCCGCTGCCGCCAGGCTGCGCTGGCCCTGATGTTCACTGCAGATTTTCAGTGAGGCAGGGGGGCCAGCGCAGCCTTCGGCAGCGGCTACGGATATCCCTGGGAGACGCATGTGATCGCCGCCAAGGATTTCAAACCCGTGCTCTGGCTTGCCGGAGTGATGTGCGTGGTGCAGGTGCTCAACCTGCTGTCAGGCTACAGCCTGAACACCTATGGCCTGCTGCCGCGTTCGCCGCAGGGCCTGCTGGGCATCGTCAGCGCGCCGTTCCTGCACGGCTCCATCTGGCACCTGCTGGGCAACCTGGTGCCGTTCGTGGTGCTGGGCACGCTGGTGGCCAAGGACGGCATCGGCCGCTTCCTGGCGGCCAGCGGGCTGATCATCGTTATCGGCGGGCTGCTGGTGTGGCTGTTCGGCCGGGGCTACTACCACGTGGGCGCCAGTGGCTGGGTGTTCGGCCTGTGGGTGTACGTGCTGGCCCGGGCCTGGTTCCACCACAGCTGGGCCAATCTGTTCTGTGCCGTGGCCGCGCTGTTGCTCTATGGTGGGTTGGTATTCGGTTTCCTGCCCCGCTATGGCGTGTCGTTCGAGTCGCACATCGCCGGTGCGGCGGCGGGGCTGGTGGCGGCACGGATGCTTTTGCGCAAAGAAGGAGTTTGATATGGGTTGGTTCAAGCAGTTCATGGGCCTGGAGGCACCTGCCGCCAAGCCCCAGGCACCGGTGGAAGGCGCGCTGGGCCTGGCCCAGGGCCGCTCGGTGAGTTTCGACGGCACGCTCAAGCTGCTGCTCGATGGCCACAGCCGGGTAATCATTCCGCCCACCCAGCAGATCTGGGCGGTGGGCAGCGTCGACCTCGGCCAGTCGCAGTGGCTGAGCCGTTACTACATGGACGACGAGGACTACTGGCTGCAGGTGCACACCAGCGGCGAGCAGGACGGCCAGGTGGAATCGGTGATCCTGTTCAACTACCTGCGCTACGCCACCATCAGCAGCAACGCCGAGCTGCAGCGCCTGGCCGGGCCCAACAGCGATATCGGCCTGCCCACCTACAACCTCGACGGCGTGCAGTTCACCCGCGAGTGGGGCACCGAGGCCGGGCAGACCGAGCTGACCGACCTGCGCGAGCAGGTGCGCAACCCCAAGGAAAGCTACGTCATCCAGCACCGCGCGATGCTGTACGCGCGCGACACCGGCCTGACCGACCGCCGCGAATTCCTGCTGTTCTCCGTCGAGCAGGACGAGGAGGGCACCGTCAGCCTCAGCGCCTCGCTGGGCGTGTCGCTGTACCCCACCGACCTGCACATCCTCTGACTCATCCATAGGGACATGCCATGCTAGAAGCACTTTCGATTTCGCTGAACCCCACGGCCGTGCTGGGTTTCCTGCTGTACCTGCTGGGGGCGGCGATGTTCCTCGTGCTGTTCCAGTTCATCTACACGCGCATGACGCCGCACAAGGAATTCGCCCTGATCCGCGAGGGCAACGTCGCCGCGGCCGTGGCCCTGGGCGGCGCCATCATCGGCTTCGCGATTCCGGCCAGCAACGTCATTGCCTATTCCATCAGCCTGCTGGACTTCGTGGTATGGGCGCTGATCGCCGGCGTAGTGCAGCTGCTGGCGTTCCTGGCGGTGAGCCTGGTGCTCAAGGGCGTGTCGGCGCGCATCCAGCGGGGCGAGCTGGCCACCGGCATCTATGTGGCGGCGGTGGCGATCAGCGTGGGCATGCTCAATGCCGCCTGCATGACGCCCAACACCAACTGATCGCGGAGCCAGGGATGAAACGAAGCAAGTACGTACAACTCTCGCTGGCCGCCTCGGTGGCGCTGGCGGTGGCCGGTTGCGGCGCGCCGGAGAAGACCTACCAGGTCAAGAAGACTTTCGACTTCAAGAGCGTGGCCGAATGCACCGCGCAGAAGTTTCCGGTGGACATGTGCTCTGACGCCTACATTGCCGCGCTCAACGAACACCGGCGCATTGCCCCGGTGTACGACAACAAGGCCGACTGCGAAGCGGACTTCGTGCCCGACTACTGCCAGGTGGACTCGGCCGGCAAGTACATGCCCCAGCTGGGCGGTTTCGAGCTGGACGCCAACGGCACCGTCACCCAGTCGCAGCTTGACTCGGCCAAGGCCGAGGTGGCGCGCTCGGGCGGTGAAAGCGGCGGTGGCGGCGGGGGCTTCAACGGCAGCGGCCTGCTGACCGGCCTGTTGATTGGCCACATGCTCAGCAGCAGCACCGGCAATTTCAACGCCGCGCCGGTCTACCAGTACCGTGACAACCGCGGCAACTACGCCAGCTCTACCCTGGGCTCGCGCATCAACAGCGGCGCCACGTTCTCGCGCTCGCGCCAGAGCGAATCCGGCAACGGCTACAGCGGTGGCAGCGGCGGCTTCGGCCGCGCGGGCATCAACGCCAACCCGGTGTCGGTGCGCCAGGCCACCACCCGTGGCGGCTTCGGCAGCTCGGCCACGGCGCGCAGCGGCTGGGGCGGCTCGTCGTCTTCGCGCAGCAGCTTTGGCGGATAACCGGCCATGAAGAAAATCGCCATTGCCGAGCGCCCGGACTGGAAGCAGACCGCCGAGCGCCTGGGCTTCATGTTCCACACCATCGACGGCGAGCCCTACTGGGACGAAAGCGCCTATTACCAGTTCAGCCTCAAGCAGATCGAGGACGACCTGGAAGACCCGACCCAGGCGCTGCACGAGCTGTGCATGGACCTGGTGGCCAAGGTGGTGGAGAGCGAAGAGCTGCTGGAGCGCCTGAGCATTCCGGCCGCCTACCACGACCTGGTGCGCACCTCGTGGCTGGAAGGCCACCCGCACCTGTACGGGCGCATGGACTTTTCCTACGACGGCAACGGCCCGGCGAAGCTGCTGGAGCTGAACTACGACACCCCCACCAGCCTCTACGAGGCCGCGGCCTTCCAGTGGGGCTGGCTGGAGCAGGGCATCGAGCGCGGCATGCTGCCGGCTGGCGTCGACCAGTTCAACAGCATCGACACGCGCCTGCATGAGGCCTTCGCCGCGCTGAACATCCAGCGGCCGTTCTACTTCGCCTCCATCAAGGGCTCGGTGGAAGACAAGGCCACCACCGATTACCTGCGCCTGATCGCCGACAAGGTCGGCATCGAGTCGCGGCATATCGACCTGGAGGACATCGGCCTGCTGGACGGCCGCTTCGTCGACCTGCAGGACCGCTGGATACCGCACCTGTTCAAGCTGCACGCCTGGGAATTCATCTTCCACGAGCCGTTCGGCGCGGCCATTGCCCAGTGCGACACGCAGTTCATCGAGCCGGCGTGGAAGGCCATTTTGTCGAACAAGGGCATTTTGCCGATGCTGTGGGAGGCGCACAAAGGCCACCCGAACCTGTTGGAAAGCCACCTGGACGCCAACCCACGCTCGGCGGTGCCGAAGGGCTGGGTGCGCAAGCCGTATTTCTCCCGCGAGGGCGCGAACATCGAGCTGCGCACGGCGGATGACCAGCTGCACGTGGTCGACGGCCCCTACGACGACGCGCCCTACATCCTGCAGCAACTGGCGCCTTTGCCGAAGTTCGGCGACAGCTACACGCTGGTGGGTTCATGGGTGATTGGCGACCGCGCGGCGGGTATCGGGATTCGCGAAGATGACAGCCTGATTACCAAGGATACCAGCAGGTTCCTCCCGCATTTGATCCTGGATTAGGCCTCGCGCTTGGGCAGGAACGGCGGCAGGTACAGCCCCACATAGGCATCGAACACCCGCATTCCTTCCTCCGCCAGGCGCGGGGTGATCTGCCCGTGCAGCTGCACCGAGCGGGCGTACACGCGGTCGCCCAGCTCCATGGCCAGGGCGAACACGTCCACGTCGTCCGGCAGGGCAGGGAGCTGGAAGTGGCGGTCGAACACCTGGTGCATCAACACTCCCAGTTCCAGGTCGTGCTGGCGGTCGGCCTGGGTCACTTCGGCCAGGCCGTGCTGCGCCAGGATCAACTGGCGCGCAGCGGCGTCCTGGCTGTAGATCACCAGCATGCGTTCTTCGAGGATGCGCGACAGGTCGTGCCAGCTGCGCAGCGCGGCGTGGTCCACCGGCGCTTGCAGGCAGGCGCGGAAGGCAGCGTGCACGTCGGCGGTCAGCGCCTCTAGCAAGGCCGGCACGCTGGCGAAGAAGTGGTACACGGAAGAGGGTGGGATTTCAGCGCGTTCGGCCACGCTGTAGATCGACAGGCTGCCCACGCCTTCGCTGGCCAGCAGGGCACGCGCTGCCTCGAGGATCGAGTCGATCCGTGCCTGGCTGCGGGCGCGAGGTTTGCGGGGCGTGGCGGTGCGGGTCATGGGCTTCTCCGGGTCAGGCGCGCATTGTATGCGTTTTTGCCATTCCCATTGAATCCACGATCCCCGTAGCAGCGGCCGCCAGGCCGCGTCCCGACCACCGCGCAAGTCCAGTGGATTGCGAGGGGGGCGGGACGCAGCCTGCGGCAGCTGCTACGGGTTGTGGCGGTTAGACTGTGTGCAGGTACCAGTTGTACTCAAGGTCGGAGATGGAGTGTTCGAACTCCTCCAGCTCGCTTTCCTTGCAGGCCACGAAGATATCGATGTACTTCGGATCGATATACCGTGCCAGGATCTCGCTGTCGTCCAGCTCGCGCAGGGCATCGCGCAGGTTGTTCGGCAGGCTCTGCTCGTTCTGCTCGTAGGAGTTGCCTTCCACCGGCTCGTTCGGCTCGACCTTGTTGGTCAGGCCGTGGTGCACGCCAGCCAGCACGGCAGCCATCAGCAGGTACGGGTTGGCATCGGCACCGGCCACGCGGTGTTCGATACGCACGGCGTCCGGCGTGCCGGTCGGCACGCGCAGGGCCACGGTGCGGTTGTCCAGGCCCCAGCACGGCGAGTTCGGCACGTAGAACTGGGCACCAAAGCGGCGGTACGAGTTGACGTTCGGGCACAGGAACGCCATCGACGCCGGCAGGGTCTCGAGCACACCGCCGATCGCGTGACGCAGCGCGGCGTTCTGCTCGGGATCCTCACTGGTGAAGATGTTCTTGCCGTCCTTGTCCAGGACCGAGATGTGCACGTGCAGGCCGTTGCCCGCCTGGCCCGGGTAGGGCTTGGCCATGAAGGTGGTGTCCATCTCATGGTCGTAGGCGATGTTCTTGATCAGGCGCTTGAGCAGCACGGCGTAGTCGCAGGCCTTCATCGGGTCGGCCACGTGGTGCAGGTTCACTTCGAACTGCGCCGGGGCACTTTCCTTGACGATGGCGTCGGCTGGGATGCCTTGCTCCTTGGCACCTTCCAGGATGTCCTGGAGGCAGTCCACGTATTCGTCCAGGTCGTCGATCAGGTACACCTGGGTCGAGTGCGGACGCTTACCGGAGATAGGCGAGCGCGGCGGCTGCGGACGGCCGTTCACGTTCTCCTGGTCGATCAGGTAGAACTCCAGCTCGAAGGCGGCGCAGATGGTCAGGCCCAGCTCGTCGAACTTGGCCACTACCTGGCGCAGTACTTCGCGCGGGTCGGCGAAGAAGGGTTCGCCTTCCAGTTCGTGCATGGTCATCAGCAACTGCGCGGTAGGGCGCTTCTGCCAGGGTTCGTTGGAGAGGGTATCGGGGATCGGATAGCAGATGCGGTCTGCGTCGCCGATGTCCAGGCCCAGCCCGGTGCTTTCCACCGTCGAGCCGTTGATGTCCAGGGCGAAAAGCGAGGCGGGCAGGTTGATGCCTTTCTCGTAAACCTTGTGGAGGCTGGTGCGTTCGATGCGCTTGCCGCGCACCACACCATTCATATCTGCAATCAGAAGGTCGACGTACAGAACCTCAGGATGTTCCTTAAGGAATGCGTTCGCTTCGTTGAGCTGAACGGCACGCGGGGGTACCGACATGATGCAACACCTTTGTTGTTAAAAATATCAATCATTGGGCTTTTGCTGTTTCAGTCAATCCGAAAGCCACCTTGAAGTCAAGCGAGGCTCGGTTTGCCCTGAATTGGCGCCTTGAGGCAGTTTTTGCCGCTTTTTGGGGCGGTTTTTCTTTCCCTGAAGACCCTCAAATGAATTGTTTGGTGGGGCGTGTTGTATTTTTTACGGGGGTGTTGTGAAAAAAAATGAACAACGCTAAGCTCGTTCGCAACCCATAACGCCAATAATACCGGGGGATCACATGGCACGCCTGCCGACAATCGGCGTCACCGCCTGCTTAAAACCAGTCGGGCTGCACGCCAGCCATACTTGTGGTGACAAATACGTCCGCGCAGTTGCCGTGGCCGCCGAAGGCTTGCCGATGATCATTCCGGCACTGGGCGAGCTGTTCGAGCCGACCCAAATACTTGACGGCCTGGATGGCATCCTCTTCACCGGCTCCCCGTCCAACGTCGAGCCGCGTCACTATACCGGCCCTGCCAGCGCGCCAGGCACGCTGCACGATCCTGCCCGTGATGCTACCACCTTACCGCTGATTCGCGCCGCCGTGGCGGCTGGCGTGCCGGTATTGGGCATTTGCCGCGGCTTCCAGGAGCTGAACGTGGCGCTGGGCGGCACCTTGCACCAGCAGGTTCACGCAACGGGAACCTTCATGGACCATCGTGAACCCAAGGACCAGCCCGTCGAGGTCCAGTATGCCCTGCGCCATGCGGTGGATGTCCAGCCCGGCGGCGTGTTGCAGGCCATCGGCTTGCCCGCGCAGTTCCAGGTCAACTCCATTCATGCCCAGGGCATCGACCGCGTGGCCCCGGGCTTGCGCGTCGAGGCAGTGGCACCCGATGGCCTGGTGGAGGCCGTCTCCGCCCAGGGGGGCAGGGGTTTTGCACTAGGCTTGCAGTGGCACCCGGAATGGCAAGTGCTGGATAACCCGCACTATCTCGCCATCTTCCAGGCCTTCGGCAGCGCCTGCCGGCAACGTGCCAGCCAACGCGACGCTGCGGCGTCCAGGCCTGCTATCTAGCCCCTGAGGTATTTATGCGTACCAGCCTCGACCAGCTCACCGATTGGTTGAAAGAACACAAGATCACCGAGGTCGAGTGCCTGATCGCCGACCTGACCGGTATCACCCGCGGCAAGATCTCGCCGACCAACAAGTTCATCGCCGAAAAGGGCATGCGTTTGCCCGAAAGCGTCCTGCTGCAGACCGTGACCGGCGATTACGTGGAAGACGACATTTACTACGAGCTGCTGGACCCGGCCGACATCGACATGATCTGCCGCCCGGACGAGAACGCCGTGTTCGTGGTGCCGTGGGCCATCGAGCCTACCGCCCAGGTGATCCACGACACCTACGACAAGCAGGGCAACCCCATCGAGCTGTCGCCGCGCAACGTCTTGAAGAAGGTGCTCAAGCTCTACGCCGACAAGGGCTGGCAGCCCATCGTGGCGCCGGAGATGGAGTTTTACCTGACCAAGCGTTGCGAAGACCCGGACTTCCCCCTGCAGGCCCCCGTGGGCCGCTCGGGCCGCCCGGAAACCGGCCGCCAGTCGTTCTCCATTGAAGCGGCGAACGAGTTCGACCCGCTGTTCGAGGACGTCTACGACTGGTGCGAGCTGCAGCACCTGGACCTGGACACGCTGATCCATGAGGACGGCACGGCGCAGATGGAGATCAACTTCCGTCACGGCAACGCCCTGCACCTGGCCGACCAGATCCTGGTGTTCAAGCGCACCATGCGCGAGGCGGCGCTCAAGCACAACGTGGCCGCCACCTTCATGGCCAAGCCCATGACCGGCGAGCCCGGCAGCGCCATGCACCTGCACCAGAGCATCGTTGACCTGGAGACCGGCAAGAACATCTTCTCCAATGAAGACGGCAGCATGAGCACGCTGTTCCTGCACCACGTGGGCGGCCTGCAGAAGTTCATTCCCGAGCTGCTGCCGCTGTTCGCGCCCAACGTCAACTCGTTCCGCCGCTTCCTGCCCGACACCTCGGCGCCGGTGAACGTGGAGTGGGGCGAGGAGAACCGCACCGTGGGCCTGCGCGTGCCGGACGCCGTGCCGCAGAACCGCCGGGTGGAAAACCGCCTGCCGGGTGCCGACGCCAACCCCTACCTGGCCATCGCCGCCAGCCTGCTGTGTGGCTACATCGGCATGGTCGAGGGCATCGAGCCCAGCGCGCCGGTGCAGGGCCGTGGCTACGAGCGCCGCAACCTGCGCCTGCCGCTGACCATCGAGGACGCCCTGGAGCGCATGGAAAACTGCAAGACGGTGGAGCAGTACCTGGGGAGCAAATTCATCATCGGTTACGTCGCGGTGAAGCGCGCCGAACACGAGAACTTCAAGCGCGTCATCAGCTCATGGGAACGTGAATTCCTGCTGTTCGCGGTGTGATCAACGCGGGGCCCGCCCCGATGAGGAGAAGGCAATGAGCAACAAGAATTCGCAAACCCAAGCGTGGCAGGCCCTGAGCGGCGAGCACCACCTGGCGCCGTTCAGCGACTACCAGCAGCTCAAGGAAAAAGGCCCGCGCATCATCACCAAGGCCAAGGGCGTGCACCTGTGGGACAGCGAAGGCAACAAGATCCTCGACGGCATGGCCGGCCTGTGGTGCGTGGCCGTGGGCTACGGCCGTGACGAGTTGGCCGACGTGGCCGCCAAACAGATGCGCGAGCTGCCGTACTACAACCTGTTCTTCCAGACCGCCCACCCACCGGCGCTGGAACTGGCCAAGGCGGTCAGCGACGTGGCGCCCGAGGGCATGACCCACGTGTTCTTCACCGGCTCCGGCTCCGAAGGCAACGACACCGTGCTGCGCATGGTCCGCCACTACTGGGCGCTGAAGGGCAAGCCCGAGAAGAAGGTGATCATCAGCCGCATCAACGGCTACCACGGCTCCACCGTGGCCGGCGCCAGCCTGGGCGGCATGGTGGGCATGCACGAGCAGGGCGACCTGCCGATTCCCGGCATCGTCCACATTGCCCAGCCGTACTGGTTCGGCGAAGGCGGTGACATGAGCCAGGACGAGTTCGGCGTGTGGGCCGCCGACCAGCTGGAGAAGAAGATTCTGGAGCTGGGCGTGGACACCGTCGGCGCCTTCATTGCCGAACCCATCCAGGGTGCCGGTGGCGTGATCATCCCGCCAGCCACCTACTGGCCGCGGGTAAAAGAGATCCTGGCCAAGTACGACATCCTGTTCGTGGCTGACGAAGTGATCTGCGGTTTCGGCCGTACCGGGGAGTGGTTTGGCAGCGATTACTACGACCTCAAGCCGGACCTGATGACCATCGCCAAGGGCCTCACCTCGGGCTACATCCCCATGGGCGGCGTGATCGTGCGTGACGAGGTGGCCAAGACCCTGTCCGAGGGTGGCGATTTCAACCACGGCTTCACCTATTCCGGCCACCCGGTAGCCGCTGCGGTGGGCCTGGAAAACATCCGGATTCTGCGCGACGAAAAAATTATCGAGCGCGTGCGTGAAGAAACGGCACCGTATTTGCAGAAACGTCTGCGTGAGCTGAGCGACCACCCGCTGGTGGGCGAAGTTCGCGGGTTGGGCCTGCTGGGGGCCATCGAACTGGTCAAGGACAAGGCCACGCGCCAGCGCTACGAAGGCATGGGTGTGGGCATGATCTGCCGCAATTTCTGCTTCAACAATGGCCTGATCATGCGCGCCGTGGGCGACACCATGATCATTGCGCCGTCGTTGGTGATCACTCACGAAGAGATCGATGAGTTGGTTACAAAAGCACGCAAATGCCTGGACCTGACTTTGGAAGCGCTGAACAGCTAAGTGCTAGGCTTTGGGGTTGTTTGGAGGGGGGGAGGAAAAGGTTGCTGTTTTAATTGAAACAGCGCCTTCGTCCTTGCCAGACTAGGAAGTGGTGCGGTTGCCCCCGGCGCTGACACATACGGAATTAAAAAAATATTGGAGCCTTACGCATGAAGATATTTGGCAAGACCCTCCTCGCCATGTCCCTGATGGGTGTCGTGGCCGCTGCTGCACACGCGGATGACAAAGTACTGCACGTGTACAACTGGTCGGACTATATCGCGCCGAACACCATCGCGGATTTCGAGAAGGAGTCGGGGATCAAGGTCGTCTACGACGTATTCGACAGCAACGAAACCCTGGAAGCCAAACTGCTGGCTGGCAAGTCGGGCTATGACATCGTGGTGCCGTCCAACAACTTCCTGGCCAAGCAGATCAAGGCTGGCGTCTACCAGGAACTGGACAAGTCCAAGCTGAGCAACTACGGCAACCTGAACAAGGACCTGCTCAAGGCTGTGTCGGTCAGCGACCCGAACAACGCCCACGCCTTCCCGTACATGTGGGGCACCATCGGCATCGGCTACAACCCCGAGAAGGTCAAGGCCGCCCTGGGCGCCGACGCCCCGGTGAACTCCTGGGACCTGGTGTTCAAGCCCGAGAACGCTGCCAAGCTGAAAGGCTGTGGCATCAGCTTCCTCGACTCGCCAACCGAGATGATCCCGGCCGCGCTGCACTACCTGGGCTTCAAGACCGACACCCAGAACAAGGACGAGATCAAGAAGGCCGAGGACCTGTTCCTCAAGGTTCGCCCGTCGATCGCCTACTTCCACTCGTCCAAGTACATCTCGGACCTGGCCAACGGCAACATCTGCGTGGCCGTGGGCTACTCGGGTGACGTGAAGCAAGCCGCCTCCCGTGCCCACGAGGCCGGTGACAAGGTACACGTCAGCTACAGCATTCCGAAGGAAGGCGCAGGCAGCTTCTACGACATGGTCGCCATCCCTAAAGATGCCGAGAACGTCGAAGGCGCCTACAAGTTCATGAACTTCATCCTGCAACCAAAAGTGATGGCTGAAATCAGCGACGCCGTGGGTTACCCGAACGGCAACGCCGCGGCCACCCCGCTGGTGAACAAGGACATCGCCAACGACCCGGGCATCTACCCGCCGGCTGACGTGCAGGCCAAGCTGTACGCCATCGCCGACCTGCCGGCTGCTACCCAGCGCATCCTGACGCGCACCTGGACCACCATCAAGTCGGGCAAGTAAGCCCCGCCTGATGTTCCCTGGGTACTGCGCCGCACCAGTCGGCGCAGTACCGCAGGTGACTGAATTAGAAATAGTTTTTGCGACACTGCTGTAACAGTTGTTAAGTTGCGCGCCGGCTTTTTCAAGCGGTCGGCACGCGGCCGTCCGAAATTTGTTTTTTGCACCACCGTGTTCGCCCTTTTTTGTGCGTGCATTTGTAACTTAGGAGCCGACGTTGTTGGCCGTGTCACATGCACCTGAAGTGATCGCTCAGGTCCGTGATTCAGTCGGTCAGGCCAGCCAAAACCCTGTGGCTGGCGACCTGAAGGACCAGGCTGCAAGAATCCAGGGCCCGCCTATCCGGGGTGGGCTGTAAAATTTTGTTGGGAGTTTCGTAATGGCAGTTGCCTCCGGTGCCTATAAGAAAGCCCTCGAGGGCGATCAGCAACCTAAACAGGTGCTGGTCAAAATCGACCGGGTCACGAAGAAGTTCGACGAGACGATTGCAGTCGACGACGTGTCGCTGCAAATCAACAAGGGCGAGATCTTTGCCCTGCTCGGCGGCTCCGGCTCGGGTAAATCCACCCTGCTGCGCATGCTGGCCGGCTTCGAGCGGCCAACCGAGGGGCGTATCTACCTCGATGGCGTGGACATCACCGACATGCCGCCCTACGAGCGGCCGATCAACATGATGTTCCAGTCGTACGCGCTGTTCCCGCACATGACCGTGGCGCAGAACATCGCCTTCGGCCTCAAGCAGGACAAGATCCCCGCGGCCGAGATCGACGCCCGCGTGGCCGAGATGCTCAAGCTGGTGCAGATGAGCCAGTACGCCAAGCGCAAGCCGCACCAGCTGTCCGGTGGCCAGCGCCAGCGCGTGGCCCTGGCCCGTTCGCTGGCCAAGCGCCCGAAGCTGCTGCTGCTCGACGAGCCCATGGGCGCCCTGGACAAGAAACTGCGTTCGCAGATGCAGCTCGAGCTGGTGGAGATCATCGAGCGCGTTGGCGTGACCTGCGTCATGGTAACCCACGACCAGGAAGAGGCCATGACCATGGCCCAGCGCATCGCCATCATGCACCTGGGCTGGATTGCCCAGATCGGCAGCCCGATCGACATCTATGAGACGCCGACCAGCCGCCTGGTCTGCGAGTTCATCGGCAACGTCAACCTGTTCGAAGGCGAAGTGGTGGACGACGCCGAAGGCCACGCGCTGATTCACAGCCCGGAGCTGGAGCGCAACATCTACGTGGGCCACGGCATCAGCACCTCGGTGCAGGACAAGCACATCACCTACGCCATCCGCCCGGAAAAGCTGCTGGTGACCGTCGAGCCGCCCGCCGGCGAGTACAACTGGTCCCGCGGTAAAGTACATGACATCGCCTACCTGGGCGGCCACTCGGTGTTCTACGTCGAGCTGCCGTGCGGCAAGCTGGTCCAGTCGTTCGTGGCCAACGCCGAACGCCGTGGCGCGCGCCCTACCTGGGGTGACCAGGTCTACGTATGGTGGGAAGACGACAGCGGCGTGGTACTGCGCTCATGAACAAGAAACTGACCCGTGCCTTGCAACGAATAACCCCCGGCGGCCGCCAGTTCGTGATTGGCGTGCCGTTCCTGTGGCTGTTCCTGTTCTTCATGCTGCCGTTCTTCATCGTCTTGAAGATCAGCTTCGCTGAAGCAGACGTGGCGATCCCGCCGTACACCGAGATCTACACCTTCGTCGACCAGAAGATCCAGTTGCTGCTCAACCTGGGCAACTACGCGATGCTGGGCGACGACGACCTGTACATCTCGGCGTACCTGGGCTCGCTGAAAATGGCCTTCTTCAGCACGCTGCTGTGCCTGGTGATCGGCTACCCCATGGCCTACGCCATCGCCCGCGCCCGCAAGGAAGCGCAGACGGTGCTGTTGCTGCTGATCATGATGCCGACCTGGACCGCGATCCTGATCCGCGTCTACGCCTGGATGGGCATCCTCAGCAACAACGGCCTGCTCAACGCCTTCCTGATGTGGACCGGCCTGATCGACCAGCCGCTGCAGATCCTCAACACCAACCTGGCGGTGTACATCGGCGTGGTCTATTCGTACCTGCCGTTCATGATCCTGCCGCTGTTCGCCAACCTGGTGAAACATGATCCAAGCCTGCTGGAAGCCGCATCGGACCTGGGTTCGAGCACTTTCAACAGCTTCTGGAAGATCACCGTGCCGCTGTCGAAAAACGGCATCATCGCCGGCTGCATGCTGGTGTTCATCCCGGTGGTGGGCGAGTTCGTGATTCCCGAGCTGCTGGGCGGCCCGGAAACCCTGATGATCGGCCGCGTGCTGTGGCAAGAGTTCTTCAACAACCGTGACTGGCCGGTGGCATCCGCCCTGGCGGTGGTGATGCTGGCGATCCTGATCGTGCCGATCCTGCTCTTCAACCGTAGTCAGGCCAAAGAGATGGAGGGCAAGGCATGAAGCGTTTCAGTTTTTCCAACCTGATGCTGGTACTGGGCCTGCTGTTCATCTACCTGCCCATGGTCATCCTGGTGATCTACTCGTTCAACGCCTCCAAGCTGGTAACGGTGTGGGGCGGCTGGTCGGTGAAGTGGTACGTGGGCCTGGTGGACAACACCCAGCTGGTGAGCTCGGTGGGCCGTTCGCTGGAAATCGCCTGCTACACCGCCATTGCGGCGGTGGCGCTGGGCACCCTGGCGGCGTTCGTGCTGACCCGCGTCACCCGCTTCAAGGGCCGCACGCTGTTCGGCGGCCTGGTGACCGCGCCGCTGGTAATGCCCGAGGTGATCACCGGCCTGTCGCTGTTGCTGCTGTTCGTGGCCATGGCCCAGTCCCTGGGCTGGCCTGAAGAGCGTGGCATCGTCACCATCTGGATCGCCCACACCACGTTCTGCGCTGCCTACGTGGCGGTGGTGGTGTCGGCCCGCCTGCGCGAGCTGGACCTGTCCATCGAAGAGGCGGCCATGGACCTGGGCGCGCGGCCGTGGAAGGTGTTCATGCTGATCACCATCCCGATGATCGCGCCTTCGCTGGCAGCGGGCGGCATGATGTCGTTCGCCCTGTCGCTGGACGACCTGGTGCTGGCCAGCTTCGTGTCGGGCCCCGGCTCCACGACGCTGCCGATGGAAGTGTTCTCGGCAGTGCGCCTGGGCGTGAAGCCGGAGATCAACGCCGTGGCCAGCCTGATCCTGCTGTCGGTGTCGATCGTCACCTTCCTGGTGTGGTACTTCACCCGCCGCAACGAAGAGCGCCGCAAACGCGCGATTCAAGCTGCAATCGAAGAAGCCGCGGCCGATGGCTGGAAACAGCCTGACCCGCGTCGCGCGCAACAGCCAGTGGCTGCTTGAGTGCCCTGACGCGGCCTTTGGCCGCTGCTACAGACCCGTAGCAGCGGCCGCAGGCCGCGTCCCTACCTCCCAGGCACCAATTCCAGGGTGCTCACCGTGCCCTTCGCCACATCCCCCTCCTGCAACAACGCCTGCCGGTATTTCCCCTCGCTGTAGTCTTTCGCCTGGTCGCCATAGTGCGCATCGAACAACACACCGCTTTGCCCCACCGGGTTGATGGTGTGCGCGTGCGCCGGGTCGGCGAAATCGATGACGCGGCGGGTGGACGGCCCGTAGCTGACCTTCCACGGCGCCGGGCCCAGCTTCGCTGATTGGTTGTTGGGCACCTCATGGCTGCCCGGCATGGCGAACGGCCCGACGTTGAACAGCCGGTCCAGTGGCTGCTGCATACCCAGCGGGTGTTCGTGGGTGAGGGTGTGGGCCTTGCCCCATTGCCACTGGCCCGGGTCAGCGCCCAGGGCGACCTTGAGGTGGTCGACCGCCACGCGCCAGGCCATGCGCACGATGTCGGCACGGCTCTCATGCTCGGGCGAGCTGCGGTCGTCCCACCAGGGCGAGTCCGGGTCCGCGGCCAGGCGGGGCAGGGCGAAGTCCAGGTCGCGGGTGGACAGCAGGGTTTCGAACATGGCGTTGCCCAGCTCGTCGTGCATGGCCGCGTAGGTCAGGTCGTAGAGGAATTCGGTGAACAGCGTGGCGCTGGTGGAGTCCAGCGGGTAATCGCCCTGCCACTGCGCCAGTTGCTCGACCAAAGCCTTTTCGCCAGGGTCAGTGACCACCTGGCGCAGCACTGGCAGCAATGGCGTCAGCACGCGCTGGGCGTAGCCGGTGCGGGTACCCAGTTGCAGCGCTTCGGTGTGGGCGGCGTCCCACTTCACCCCAGGTGAGCTGAGCTGGCTGAACAGCTGCTGGCCGCGGTCGGCCAGGTTGTAGTAGCCGGGGATGGCGATGCCAGTGGGCGACAGCGGCTGGAAGTTGGCCGAGACGATGAACCCCCGGGCCGGGTTTTCTTCCTGGGGGTTGGCGCTGAACGGGTAGAAGCCCAGCTTGTCGGCCTCGGTGGTGCTGCCGTCGAGGATGAACTGCGGCTGCACCCCGGCCGGGCGGATGGGCAACTGCGCCGCGGCCCACCAGCCGATGTCGCCGCGGGCGTTGGCCCACATCAGGTTCAGGCCCGGCGACTGGATCTTCGCCGCGGCGCTGCGCATCTTGTCCAGGGTGTCGGCGCGGTTGACCTCGTAGAAGCCCTGCAGGATCGGGTTCTCCGAGGCCAGGAACGACCACCACATGGCGATCGGCGTGCTGGGCGCAACCTTGCCCAGGGCGTCGTTGACGATGGGGCCGTGGGGCGAGCGGCGCAGGGTGATGGTGACCGGCGCCTGGCCCTTGACCGCGATCTGTTGGGTGCTGGTCTCAAGGTCGGCCCACTGGCCGTGGTACCACACCTGGTTGGGGTTGGCCGGGTTGACCTTCTCGGCCACCAGGTCCAGGTCATCGTTCTGGAACATGGTCAGGCTCCAGCCGAAGTCCATGTTCTGCCCCAGCGCGGCGAAGGGGTTGAGCGGCTGGTGGTAGCCGTACAGGTTGAAGCCGGGGGCCGACAGCTGCGCCTCGTACCACACCGCCGGCACCGAGAAGCGGATGTGCGGGTCGCCGGCCAGTATCGGCTTGCCGCTGGCGGTGTGGCTGCCGGCGATCGCCCAGGCGTTGCTGCCTTCGAACTGCGGCAGGCCGGCCTGTTCCAGGGCCTGGTGGCTGACCTGGGCCAGGGTGTCCAGGCTCTTCCAGTCGCTGGCGGTGAGCGGCAGCACGCCCTGGGGGTGCCAGTCCAGGTCGAAGATCTTCAGGTAGCGGGGGCCCAGCTGGTCGCGCACGTAGGTGAGCAGGGGTTCAGTGCGGAACGCCGCGGCAAAGCTGTAGGCCATGTAGCCGGCGACGCTGAACGTGTCCTGGGCGGTGAAGGGCCGGGGCTGGATGCCCAGCACGTCGAACTCGATGGGCCGCGGGTGCCCGGCCTGGTACTGGTTCACGCCGTCCAGGTAGGCCTGCAGCGCCTGCCAGGCGGGCGACTGCTGGTCCTGGCGGGCCACGTACACCTCGGCCTGCTCGCGAATGCGCAGGCTGCGGAACAGGGTGTCGGTGGCGAGCAGCTTGGGCCCCAGCACCTCGGCCAGCTCGCCGCGCGCCAGGCGCCGCATTATTTCCATCTGGAACAGCCGGTCCTGGGCCTGCACGTAGCCCAGGGCGCGGTACATGTCCTGCTGGTTCTGCGCCTGGATGTGCGGCACGCCGCGGTCGTCGTAGCGCACGCTGACCGGTGCGGCCAGGTGGGCGAGGGCGATCTCGCCACCGCGCTGCGGCTGCTTGGAATGAACGTACCAGGCGCCACCGGCCGCAGCGGCGGCGATGAGCACGGCAAGGGCGGTGAGGC
The DNA here is from genome assembly GCF_056312595.1 of Pseudomonas sp. GYB4201. Classification (NCBI taxonomy): domain Bacteria; kingdom Pseudomonadati; phylum Pseudomonadota; class Gammaproteobacteria; order Pseudomonadales; family Pseudomonadaceae; genus Pseudomonas; species Pseudomonas sp. GYB4201. Next base: position 138,025 of record NZ_JBWGIG010000008.1, read on the forward strand.
TGCGTTTCATCGCGGTTCCTTGTGAGGGGCCGTTACTGGGCGGTGCTGCTCCATGCGCAATAGCAGCCCTGGGCCAGGGTGTGCGTGGCGTTCACCGGCCGTCCGTCGGCCAGGGCCTTGAGGATGGGCTCGATGAAGCTGTTGCTGGAGTCGCAGGTAGCGCCTTCGCTGTAGGGGCCGAAATAGGCCAGCTGGCCTTGGTGGTCCCAGATTGCCACGGCGGGGCTGGCCGGGATGCTGTCGCTGCCGGCAATGGCCGCAAGGGCCTTGAAACTGTCCAGATTGGCCGGCAGGCGGCCGTGGCTGCCGGCTTTCTGCACGGCGTAGAAGGCCACTCCTCGGGCACTGTAGGTGGCCTGCAGTTCACCCAGGTGCTGCTGGTTGGCGACGTTGCATGGGCACGCCGGGTCCCAGAAGTGCACCAGGCGAATGGGGCCGGGGCCGGCCAGGGCGTCGGGCAGTTTCAGGGCGTCGCCTTCGAAAAGCGTGGCGTGTTCGCTGAATACACGGATATATCGGCCCTGGAACCAGTCATACGCAGTCCACAGGGTGAGCCCGCAGATCAGTGCCAGGAGGGTGAGGAACAGGGTTTTGCGGCGCGAGGCAGGCATAGAGGCTCGGTCCGGGACAGGACGCCTAGCTTGCCATGCCCAGCCATACAGATGAATATCAGGGGTGTGTTTATTCGCTTTCAGCTGCGAGACCTTATGCCCGCGACATTTCGGCCGGATGCGCTACGCGCCAGCCTCAAACCCCTGGCCGCGCGTCAGCCCTTGTCTGCCGAAGCCCAGGCCTACCAGGCCTTCTACGGCATAGACCTGCCGTGCGAGCGCTGGCTGGGCCGTTTCGAAGCGGTGGGTTACGAGCTGGTGAGCCAGGTGTGGCTGCCGCCGGCGCCGGTGGCCACGCTGTTTCTGTTGCACGGCTTCTATGACCACATGGGCCTGTACCGGCACGTGATCCGCTGGGCGCTGGACCATGGCTTCGCGGTGATCTCCGCGGACCTGCCGGGGCACGGCCTGTCCAGTGGCGAGCGGGCGCGCATCGACGACTTCGAGGACTACCAGGCGGCGCTGTTCGCGCTGTTCAAGGAGGCCGACAGCCTGGGCCTGCCGCAGCCCTGGCACCTGCTGGGGCAGAGCACCGGCGGCGCCATCGTGCTCGACCACCTGCTGTACCACGGCACCACCAGCCCAGCCCAGGGCCAGTCGATCCTGCTGGCGCCGCTGGTGCGGCCGCGTGGCTGGGGCTGGTCGCAGGTCAGCTACCGGCTGCTGAGCCCGTTCGTCAAAGGCATCGCCCGGCGTTTCAGCGAAAACACCAACGACCCCGATTTCATGCCGTTCCTGCAGGCCGACCCGCTGCAACCCGTGCGCCTGCCCACGGCTTGGGTGGGCGCGCTGGTGAACTGGGTGCCGCGCATCGAAGCGGCGCCCAGCAGCCCGCGTTCGCCGTTGATACTGCAGGGCGATGCCGACATGACCGTGGATTGGGAGCACAACCTGGGGGTGTTGCAGCGCAAGTTCCAGGCACCCCAGGTGCTGATGCTACCGGGGGCGCGGCACCACCTGGCGAACGAAGTGGCGCCGATTCGCGAGCGCTATTTCAGCTTTATCGACGCCAACCTCTGACAGCGCCGGGCATGGCGTTGTGTGGGGACGCGGCCTGTGGCCGCTGCTACAGGGTTGTGTGTGACAGGGGCGGCGTAGCAGCTGCCGAAGGCTGCGTCCGGCGGCTACGGGGTTTTGCGTGGGTTCAGGCTTGAGGTGCTCTGGCCCACGGCCAGGCTGGCGCGCACGGCGGCCAGGGCGGCCTGGTAATACGCGTGGCCGTCGGGGGACTCGGCGAAGTTGGCGAACTCTTCCAGCTCGGGGTCGGACAGGTCGCGGTACACGTACAGCAGGGTGTTATCCAGGTCGTTGCCGATCTGTGCCATGAGGCGCTGGCGCTGGCCGTCGAGCATGCCCTGGGCCTGGTCGCTACCCAGCAGGCCGGGGATCATCTGGCTGAGGCTGTCGGCAGCGACGCCGGCGATGGCCAGGCTCACTTCGGCGCCGGCCTCGCGGGCGGGCAGGGCGCGGGACAGGTGGCCGATGATCAGCGCGCGGGTGTCGCTGGCGGTCATGTGCGGCAGGCCCTGGGCGTTCTTGGCCAGCTGGTCGCGGCGGGTGGCCAGCAGTTCGGCGGCCACCACCTTGCGCCCCAGCGGCGACTGGAAGAAGGCCAGGGCCGGGTTCGGGTCGGCCAGGGTCTGGCGCAGCCTGGCCTCGGCGCGCTGGTCCATGGCCTGGGGGGCGAAGCGCTGGTCACTGTTGTTGACCAGGGCCTGGAAAACCGCGGGGGGCAAACTGTTCTGGTAGCGCTGCTGGGCCGCTTTAAGGGCGTCGGTGAAATGCGCCCGCTGCTCCGGCCAGCCGGCAACCTTGTACAACTGGTCGTGACTGTCTGCCCACGCGGGCAGGGCGCAGCACATGATCAAAAGGAAAAACAAACGGCGCATCAGGGACTCCTGTCGGCAGGCCGCCATTGTCCTTGGCCGGGCGGGGTCTTGTCGAGAATTCGTATCAGCCGGCGCAACATAAACGACGTGCTGCAGCCAGGGGGCCAAGTGGCTCTGTCGGTTTTGCGGGCACATGGATACTATGCGCGGCATGCAAATATCCTCTGATCATCCGCTGCTGTTACGTATCGTCGACGACCTGGCCGAGCGCGGCTGGTCGCAGCAAGACATCTTCCTGCCACAGGCTTTGACCCGTGAGCTTGCGGCCGAGTGCCGCCGGCGTGCCGTGCAGGGCGAACTGGCGCCTGCGGCGGTTGGGCGGGGCCCGGCCCAGGAGATTCGCGAAGGCATTCGCGGCGACCGCATCCAGTGGCTGGAGCCCGGGGACTCGGCCCCCAGCGACCGCTACCTGGAGCTGATGGACGCCCTGCGCGAGGCTCTGAACCGCGGGCTGTTCCTGGGGTTGGAGGATTTCGAGTGCCATTTCGCGCTGTACCCGCCGGGTGCGTTCTACCGCAAGCACGTCGACCGCTTCCGCGATGATGACCGGCGCATGGTTTCGGCCGTGGTCTACCTCAACGACGCCTGGGTGCCGGAGCACGGCGGCCAGCTGCGCATGTACCTGGAAGAAGGGCGCGAGCACGACGTGGCGCCGGTGGGTGGCTGCCTGGTGGTGTTCCTCTCGGGCGAGGTTCCCCACGAAGTGCTGCCCGCCGCCCAGGACCGCCTGTCGCTGACGGGCTGGTTCCGCCGCCGTGGCAACGAGCCGTTCTGACATGCACAAGATCCTGGTCAGCCGTTGCCTGCTGGGCCACCGCGTGCGCTACGACGGCGGCGCCAGCGGGCCGTTCGACCAGCTGGACCTGTGGCTTGCCGAGGGCCGCATCGTCGGCCTGTGCCCGGAAGTGGCCGGCGGCCTGCCCACCCCACGCCCTGCCGCGGAGATTCCCGGCGGGCAGGGCGTGCAGGTGCTGGAAGGCCAGGCCCGCGTGCTGACCCAGGCGGGCGAGGATTTCACCGAGGCGTTCATGCGCGGCGCGCAGCTGGCGCTGGAGGCCGTGCGCCGGCACGGCATTCGTATCGCGGTGCTCAAGGCCAACAGCCCGTCGTGCGGCAACCTGCTGACCTACGACGGCAGTTTTACCGCCACCAAAGTGACGGGCGAGGGCGTGACGGCGGCGTTGCTGCGCCGTGAAGGCGTGCAGGTGTTCAGTGAGCTTGAATTGGCTGAGGCTGCCAGAGCCTTGCAAAACCTGTAGCCGCTGCCGCCAGGCTGCGCTGGCCCTATGCCTCGCCAAAGATATCCAGCGTATGCGAGGGCCAGCGCAGCCTACGGCAGCGGCTACGTGAAACCTCTCTGGCTCGCAGCCTGTAGCGCTGCGAAATGGTCTAAGGTATTCCAGACAAAACCAGAACCGTTTCCTGGAGACCCCAAATGAAATCGCTATTTTCCCGCGCCGCCGTTGCCGGCCTGCTGATGGGTGCCTCGCTGCTGGCCACTGCCGATGACCTGAAAAGCGTCGAAGCCCCGGCGGGCGCCAAGGTGTTCATCGTTTCCCCAGCCGACGGCGCTACCGTCGACAAGACCTTCACGGTGAAATTCGGCATCGAAGGCATGAAGCTGGCCCCCGCTGGCGACCCCACGCCCAACACCGGCCACCACCACCTGCTGGTAGACGTCGACCAGCAGCCGCCAGCCAACCAGCCACTGGCCGTGACCGACCACATCCTGCACTTCGGCAAGGCCCAGACCGAAACCACCCTGACCCTGGCGCCGGGCAAGCACACCCTGCAATTGTTGCTGGCCGACCGCTTCCACGTGCCGTTCAAGCCGGCGGTGGAATCGAAGAAGATCACCGTCACCGTGAAGTAAGCGTCACGGCAACAAAAAAGGGAGGCCCGAGGGCCTCCCTTTTTCATGACGCAGGCTTGCTTAGAACAGTACGCGGCTACGGATGGTGCCGTTGATCTGTTGCAGCTTGGCCTGGGCCAGGTCCGAGTACTCGGCGTCGACGTCGATCACCACGTAACCGACTTTCTCGTTGGTCTGCAAGAACTGACCGGAGATGTTGATGCCGTTTTCGGCGAAGACCTTGTTGATCTCGCTCAGCACGCCCGGGATGTTCTCGTGGATGTGCAGCAGGCGGTGCTTGCCCGGGTGAGCCGGCAGGGCCACTTCAGGGAAGTTGACCGACGACACCGAGGTACCGTTGTCGCTGTACTTGACCAGCTTCTCGGCCACTTCCAGGCCGATGTTGGCCTGGGCTTCGGCGGTGGAGCCACCGATGTGCGGGGTCAGGATCACGTTGTCCAGGCCACGCAGCGGGCTTTCGAAGATATCGTCGTTGGAGCGTGGCTCTACCGGGAACACGTCGATGGCGGCGCCGATCAGGTGCTTGTCCTTGATGGCTTCGGCCAGGTGGTCCAGCTCGACCACGGTGCCGCGCGCGGCGTTGATCAGGATGCCGCCCTTCTTGATGGCACGGATTTCCTTCTCGCCCATCATCCACTGGGTGGCAGCGGTTTCAGGCACGTGCAGCGAGACGATGTCGGACATGCCCAGCAGCTCGGTCAGGCTGGCCACCTGGGTGGCGTTGCCCAGCGGCAGCTTGGTGATGGTGTCGTAGAAGAACACCTGCATGCCCAGGCTTTCGGCCAGTACCGACAGTTGGGTACCGATCGAGCCGTAGCCGACGATGCCCAGCTTCTTGCCACGGATCTCGAAGGAGTTGGCCGCGCTCTTGATCCAGCCACCGCGGTGGCAGGAAGCGTTCTTCTCCGGGATGCCGCGCAGCAGCAGGATGGCCTCGGCCAGCACCAGTTCGGCTACCGAACGGGTGTTGGAGTACGGGGCGTTGAACACGGCGATGCCGCGCTCGCGGGCCGCGTCCAGGTCAACCTGGTTGGTGCCGATGCAGAAGCAGCCGACAGCCACCAGCTTTTTCGCGCAATCGAAGAGCTCTTCGGTCAGCTGGGTGCGGGAGCGGATACCGATGAAGTGTGCATCGGCGATCTTTTCCTTCAGCTCGGCCTCAGGCAGCGCCTTGATGTGGTACTCGATATTCGTGTACCCGGCGGCCTTGAGGACGTCGACGGCGGATTGGTGGACGCCTTCGAGAAGAAGGAACTTGATCTTGCTCTTATCGAGAGAAGTCTTGCTCATCTGCGTAAACCTGTGTCCCGGAGAAAAAATGGCAGGGGGTATGAAGCGGGTCGCGAAACGGCGCCAAGCGCGGTTAGCGGGGGGCGTATGCTAGCATATCCCCCCCTTGATAAGCCCATCCCTGGGACGTGAAGTGTGCTCAGGGTGACTATGAATAGTTCGAGAGTTCTGCGATGACCCATCCTGCGTTTCTTGAAGAGCTTCAGACCCTGGTTGAACCCGGCAAGGTACTCACCGACGCCGATTCTCTCGAGGCTTATGGCAAGGACTGGACGAAACAATTCGCCCCGGCCCCCAGTGCAATCGTGTTCCCCAAGACCATCGAGCAAGTGCAGGCAATCGTGCGCTGGGCCAACGCCCACCAGGTGGCGCTGGTGCCGTCGGGCGGCCGCACCGGCCTGTCTGCCGCGGCCGTGGCAGCCAACGGCGAAGTTGTCGTGTCGTTCGACTACATGAACCGCATCGGCGCGGTGGATACCGTTGATCGGACCGTGGTCTGCCAGCCCGGGGTCATCACCAAGCAGTTGCAGAACCTGGCCAAGGATCACGACCTCTATTACCCGGTGGACTTCGCTTCCTCGGGCTCCAGCCAGATTGGCGGCAATATCGGCACCAATGCCGGCGGTATCAAGGTGATTCGCTACGGCATGACCCGCAACTGGGTGGCCGGCCTCAAGGTAGTCACCGGCAAGGGCGACCTGCTGGAGCTGAACAAGGACCTGATCAAGAACGCCACCGGCTACGACATGCGCCAGCTGTTCATCGGCGCCGAGGGCACCCTGGGCTTCGTGGTGGAAGCCACCATGCGCCTGGACCGGGCGCCGAAGAACCTCACCGCCATGGTGCTGGGTACCCCGGACTTCGACTCGATCATGCCGGTATTGCACGCGTTCCGCGGCAAACTGGACCTCACCGCGTTCGAATTCTTCTCCGACAAGGCGCTGGCCAAGGTCATGGCCCGTGGTGACGTGCCGCCGCCGTTTGCCACCGAGTGCCCGTTCTACGCGCTGCTGGAGTTCGAGGCCACCACCGAGGAGGTCTCCAACGAGGCGCTGGCCACCTTCGAGCACTGCGTGGAGCAGGGCTGGGTGGTGGACGGGGTAATGAGCCAGAGCGAGCAACAGTTGGCCAACCTGTGGAAGCTGCGCGAGTACATCTCCGAGACCATCTCGCACCGCACCCCGTACAAGAACGATATCTCGGTGACCGTGGCGCAAGTGCCGGCGTTCCTCAAGGATATCGACGCGATCGTCAGCGAAAGCTACCCAGACTTCGAAGTGGTCTGGTACGGCCACATCGGCGACGGCAACCTGCACCTGAACATCCTCAAGCCCGAGGACCTGAGCAAGGAGGAGTTCTTCGCCAAGTGCGCGGTGGTGAACACCGCAGTGTTCGAGACGGTGCAGAAGTACAACGGCTCGATCTCGGCCGAGCACGGCGTGGGCCTGGTCAAGCGCGACTACCTGGACTACAGCCGCTCGCCCGCCGAAATCGACTACATGAAGGCCCTGAAGGCGGTGTTCGACCCCAATGGCATCATGAACCCAGGCAAGATCTTCCCGGTTTGATCAATCAAGGAGTCGGTCATGAGCTATCAGCATCAATACGTTGACGGTACCCGCATCCACTTCCCGGTGGGCAAGGTGGTGTGCATCGGGCGCAACTACGCCGAGCACGCCAAGGAGCTGAACAACCCGGTGCCCACCGAGCCGTTGCTGTTCATCAAGCCGGGCAGCTGCGTGGTGGCGGCCGAAGGCGGCTTCAGCATCCCCACCGAGCGCGGTTCGGTGCACTACGAGGCAGAAATCGCCGTGCTGCTGGGCAAGCCGCTGTCCACCAGGCCCAGCGAGGAAGAAGTGCTGGATGCCATTTCCGGCTACGCCCCGGCCCTGGACCTGACCCTGCGCGAAGTGCAGAGCAAGCTCAAGGAGAAGGGCCTGCCGTGGGAGCTGGCCAAGGCCTTCGACGGCGCCTGCGTGCTGACGCCGTTCGTGGTGGCTAGCAGCTTCCCGGATGTGACCGACATCCCCGTGCGCCTGACCATCAACGGCGAAGTGCGCCAGGACGGCAACAGCAACCTGATGCTCAACCCCATCGTGCCGATGATCCAGTACATGGCCGCGCACTTCTCGCTGCAGGCCGGTGACGTGATCATGACCGGCACGCCGGCGGGCGTGGGTGCTCTGAACCCTGGCGACCAGCTGGTGCTGGAGCTGCCGGGTGCCAGCCGCTTCGAGACGGTTGTTGCCTGATCGGCGCTTTTTGCACTTTTTTAACACGCCATTTGGATAATGCGGCTTAATCGCCTGGCGCGTCCCTTGCGCGCCAGGCTCGCCGCATTTTTCAGGAACCCCTCCACATGGCCGTATCCCCCTCCAATTCCTTGCCTGCGCCCTCGCGCAAGCCACGCCTGTTGCAGCGCTGGTATGTCTGGTTGTTGCTGGTGGTGGTGGCCTATGTGGTCGCTGCCATCATGCACTGGGACGCCCGCGCCAAACTGTGGGTGGTCGAGCGCCTGACTCCGCAGGCCCAGCGCGACGCCGCCGTGTGGCTGCCGGACTACCACGCCTTCATCGACGGCAAGCTGCTGCCGGGCATGGAAAAGGACGAAGCCTCGGACCTGACCTACAACCCCGAGACCAAGACCCTGTTCTCGGTGATGGGCAAGAACGCCTTCCTGGTGGAGCTGAACCTGGAAGGCGACGTGCTGCGCAAGATGCCGCTCAACGGCTGGTCCAACCCCGAGGGCGTGGCCTACCTGAGCGGCGGCCGCATGGCCATTACTGACGAGCGCCAGCACCTGATGACCGTGGTGCAGGTGACCCCGGACACCAAGGCGCTGAACCTGGCGGACTGGCCGCAGTTCGACCTGGGGCCATCGGCCAACCAGAACAAGGGCTTCGAAGGCATCGCCTGGGACCCGCGCCGCGGCCAGATCCTGCTGGGCGAAGAGCGCCCGGCGGCGATGTTCACCCTCAAGAGCGATGCCGAGGGCAAATGGCAGGGTGACAAGGTGAAACTGGCCTACACCACGCTGAACCTGCGCAACCTGTCGGCGCTGGGCGTGGACCCGCGCACGGGCAACACCCTGGTGTTGTCGGCGGATTCGCACATGCTGCTGGAGCTGGACCCTACGGGCAAGCAGGTCAGCTTCATGACCCTGCTGGGCGGCATGAACGGCCTGAAAGACACCATCCCCCGCGCCGAGGGCGTGGCGATGGACGAAAGCGGGACTATCTATATGGTCAGCGAGCCGAACCTGTTCTACGTGTTTCGCAAGTTCTGAAGCCTGACGCGTAACATCCCGTAGCCGCTGCTGCAGGCTGCGCTGGCCCTCAGCCACGCTGGAGATCTCCAGTGTTCATCAGGGCCAGCGCAGCCTGCGGCAGCGGCTACGTTTTGTGCGGTACCCGTCAGCGCAGGCTCTTCACGCCTTCCGAAGTCCCCAGCAACAGCAGGTCAGCCGGGCGCGCCGCGAACAGGCCGTTGGTCACCACGCCGACGATGGCGTTGATCTGCGCTTCCAGCGCCACCGGGTCGGTGATCTGCATGTTGTGCACGTCGAGGATGATGTTGCCGTTGTCGGTGATCACGCCTTCACGGTACACCGGGTCGCCGCCCAGTTTCACCAGCTCGCGGGCCACGTGGCTGCGGGCCATGGGGATAACCTCGACCGGCAGCGGGAAGGCGCCCAGCACCGGTACCAGCTTGCTGGCGTCGGCGATGCAGATGAAGGTCTTGGCCACGGCCGCGACGATTTTCTCGCGAGTCAGGGCCGCGCCGCCGCCCTTGATCAGGTTCAGCTTCTCGTCGCTCTCGTCGGCGCCGTCCACGTAGAATTCCAGGTCGCTGACCGTGTTCAGTTCATACACCGGGATACCGTGGCCCTTCAGGCGCGCGGCAGTGGCTTCGGAGCTGGCAACGGCACCGTCGAAGGCACCCTTGTGCTGGGCCAGGGCGTCGATGAAGCAGTTGGCGGTCGAGCCGGTGCCGACGCCGACGATGCTCTTGTCGTCCAGCTTGGGCAGAATGAAGTCGACAGCAGCCTGGGCGACGGCCTGTTTGAGTTGGTCCTGGGTCATGCGGGCTCCGGAGCGGGCATAAAAGGCGGGGGGAAGGGCGGCATTATACCCCTTTGCTGTGGTCCTTGGCTGGAACGCTGGGGTAGACTCGCAGGTCTTGCTCAACCGCCAGTGATGCTTCCGATGCTCGAACAGTACGTTAAGAAGATCCTCACCTCGCGCGTCTATGACGTTGCCGTGGAAACTCCCCTGCAGGCCGCCGGCCAGCTGTCCAAACGCCTTGGCAACCATATTCTGCTCAAGCGCGAAGACCTGCAGCCGGTGTTTTCCTTCAAGATTCGCGGCGCCTACAACAAGCTGGCGCAGTTGAGCGACGAAGAACGTGCCCGTGGCGTGGTCACCGCCTCGGCGGGCAACCATGCCCAGGGCCTGGCCCTGGCCGCACGGGAAATGGGCGTGAAGGCCACCATCGTGATGCCCAAGACCACCCCCGAAATCAAGGTCGAGGGCGTGCGCTCGCGCGGCGGCAAGGTCGTGCTGCACGGCGATTCCTTCCCCGAGGCGCTGGCCTATTCGCTGAAGTTGGTGGACGAGAAGGGCTACGTCTACATCCACCCCTACGACGACCCGCACACCATCGCCGGCCAGGGCACGGTGGCCATGGAGATCCTGCGCCAGCACCCTGGCCAGCTCGACGCCATCTTCGTGCCGGTGGGCGGCGGCGGCCTGATCGCCGGCATCGCCGCCTACGTGAAGTACCTGCGCCCCGAGATCAAGATCATCGGCGTCGAACCCGATGACTCCAACTGCCTGCAGGCCGCCATGGCCGCCGGCGAGCGCGTGGTGCTGCCTACCGTGGGCATCTTCGCCGACGGCGTGGCCGTGGCCCAGATCGGCCAGCACACCTTCGACATCTGCAAGGATTACGTCGACGAAGTGATCACCGTCAGCACCGACGAGATCTGCGCAGCCATCAAGGATATCTACGACGATACCCGCTCGATCACCGAGCCGGCAGGCGCGCTGGGCGTGGCCGGCATCAAGAAATACGTGGAACTGCGCGGTGTCAGCGGCCAGACCCTGGTGGCCATCGACTCGGGCGCCAACGTCAACTTCGACCGCCTGCGCCACGTGGCCGAGCGCGCCGAGTTGGGCGAAGGCCGCGAAGCCATCATCGCCGTGACCATCCCCGAGCAGCCGGGCAGCTTCAAGGCCTTCTGCGAGGCCATCGGCAAGCGCCAGATCACCGAATTCAACTACCGCTACAACACCGGCCGCGAGGCGCACATCTTCGTTGGCGTGCAGACCCACCCGGACACCGACCCGCGCGCGGCCCTGGTGGCAAGCCTGAGCGAGCAGGGCTTCCCGGTGCTGGACCTGACCGACAACGAACTGGCCAAGCTGCACATCCGCCACATGGTCGGCGGCCACGCCGTGCAGGTCAGCGACGAGATGGTGCTGCGCTTCGAGTTCCCGGAGCGCCCGGGCGCGCTGTTCAACTTCCTCAACAAGCTGGGCGGGCGCTGGAACATCTCGATGTTCCACTACCGCAACCACGGCGCCGCCGATGGCCGCGTGGTAGCAGGCCTGCAGGTGCCGGCCGAGCAGCGTGGGGAAGTGGCTGCCGCGTTGACCGAGATCGGCTACCCGTTCTGGGACGAGACCGACAACCCGGCCTACCGCCTGTTCCTGGGCTGACTGCTAGGCTGTAGAGCATCGACACCCGCACAGGAGCTGCCCCATGGAAACCCTGAGCCTGCTGAAAATGCTCCACGGCATCGCCACCGCGCTGCTGTTGGGCAGCGTGGCCGCGGTGCTGTTCCAGACCTGGCGCGGCTGGCGCGGCGGCGACAAGTCGGCGTTCGCCAGGACCCTGCAACGGCCGTGGCTGTACGCCTGGATTCTGATGGGCGTCAGCGTCGCGAGCTTTCCCTTCACCGGCTGGTGGATGATGCACACCGTGGGCTGGCCGCTGGGCCAGGCCTGGCTGCTGGGCGCCTCGGTGCTGTACGTGGTGGGGGTGGCGGGGTTCCTGCTGCTGGTGCGCCGCACCATTCGCTGGCGGCAGGCGGCCGTGGCCTATAACCAGGTGCAGGTGGTGAAGCAGCGCAAGTTCAGCGTGGTGTTCGCGGCGGTGTCGCTGGTGGTGCTGGTGGCGATCCTGGCGTTGATGCTGGCTAAGCCGGTGTAGGCTGGACGCGGCCTTCGGCCGCTGCTACGGGCCTGTAGCAGCGGCGGGGCGGCCATCCGCCAAAGGCCGCGTCATGGGCCCACATCAATCGCGAAGAGACATCACCTTCCACCCGCGCCGCTGGGCTTCGGCCAGCAGGTTCGGGTCGGCGTCCACCACCACCGGGTGGGTCACCTTCTCCAGCAACGGCAGGTCGTTCATGGAGTCGCTATAGAAGTAGCTGTCTTCCAGGTCGAAGCCGTTCTCCTCCAGCCAGCGGTTCAGGCGCGTCACCTTGCCTTCGCGGAAGCACGGCACGTCGGTGCTGCGGCCGGTGTAGCGGCCATCGACCATCTCGCATTCGGTGGCCAGCAGGGTGTCCACGCCCAGGCGCTCGGCAATCGGGCCGGTGACGAAGCGGTTGGTGGCGGTGATGATCAGCAGCTTGTCGCCGGCGTCACGGTGCTGCTGCAGCAGCGCCAGGGCCTTGGGCAGGATGATCGGTTCCACGCAGTCGCGCATGAAGTCGGCGTGCCATTCGGCCAGCTGGGCCATCTCGGTGGTCGCCAAAATCTCCAGGCTGAAGTTCAGGTAGTCGGTCAGGTTCAGCTTGCCGGCCAGGTAGTCCTGGTAGAACGCGTCGTTGCGGTTCTTGTATTCCACCGGGTCGAGGATGCCGCGCTCGCACAGGTAGTCGCCCCAAGCGTGATCGCTGTCGCCACCAAGCAGGGTGTTGTCGAGGTCGAATAAAGCCAGGCGCATGGAAGTTACTCGTCTGAAAACAGGAAAAGGCCCACAGAATACGGACTTTTCACAACAGTGCACATAAGGTATGCGGGTGCGTTGCTGCCTTGACGATCTTTGTGGAACAATGCCAAGACATGCGTTTGCGAGGTTGCTGCCGTGATCGACCCCGATGGTTTCCGTCCCAATGTCGGCATTATTCTGACCAATGATGCCGGACAGGTGCTGTGGGCTCGTCGTATCAATCAGGATGCCTGGCAGTTTCCACAGGGAGGTATCAACCCTCAGGAGACGCCGGAAGAGGCCTTGTACCGCGAGCTGAATGAAGAAGTGGGGCTGGAGCGACAAGATGTTGAAATTCTTGCCTGCACCCGCGGCTGGTTGCGTTATCGTTTACCTCAACGCCTGGTGCGTACCCACAGCCAACCGCTGTGTATCGGCCAGAAGCAGAAGTGGTTCCTCTTGCGCCTGGTCTCCAACGAACAGCGCGTGAGGATGGATTTGACCGGTAAACCGGAATTCGATGGCTGGCGCTGGGTCAGTTATTGGTACCCGCTTGGCCAGGTGGTGACATTCAAGCGCGAGGTGTATCGCCGCGCTCTCAAAGAGCTTGCCCCGCGCCTGCTGGCGCGCGACTGACGACGGAGTTCGACCCCGAGCCATGCTCAATACGCTGCGCAAGATCGTCCAGGAAGTCAACTCCGCCAAGGATCTCAAGACGGCGTTGGGGATCATTGTGCTGCGCGTCAAAGAGGCCATGGGCAGCCAGGTCTGTTCGGTCTACCTGCTGGACCCGGAAACCAACCGTTTCGTGCTGATGGCCACCGAAGGCTTGAACAAGCGCTCCATCGGCAAGGTCAGCATGGCCCCCAACGAAGGCCTGGTGGGCCTGGTGGGCACGCGCGAAGAACCGCTGAACCTGGAAAACGCTGCCGACCACCCCCGTTATCGCTACTTCGCCGAGACCGGCGAGGAACGCTTCGCCTCGTTCCTGGGTGCACCGATCATTCACCACCGCCGCGTGGTGGGGGTACTGGTTATCCAGCAAAAGGAGCGGCGTCAGTTCGACGAGGGCGAAGAAGCCTTCCTGGTCACCATGAGCGCGCAATTGGCCGGCGTAATCGCCCACGCTGAGGCCACCGGCTCGATCCGGGGCCTGGGGCGCCAGGGCAAGGGCATCCAGGAGGCCAAGTTCGTTGGCGTGCCGGGTTCGCCCGGTGCCGCCGTGGGTACCGCGGTGGTCATGCTGCCGCCGGCCGACCTCGACGTGGTGCCCGACAAGACCGTCACCGACATCAAGGCCGAACTGGAACTGTTCCAGACCGCGCTCGAAGGCGTTCGCAACGACATGCGCACCCTTTCGGCGAAGTTGGCCACGCAATTGCGCCCCGAAGAGCGCGCACTGTTCGACGTCTACCTGATGATGCTCGACGACGCCTCGCTGGGCAGCGAGGTGACCAACGTCATCAAGACCGGCCAGTGGGCCCAGGGCGCCCTGCGCCAGGTGGTCACCGAGCACGTCAACCGTTTCGAACTGATGGACGACGCCTACCTGCGCGAGCGCGCCTCGGACGTCAAGGACCTGGGCCGCCGCCTGCTGGCCTACCTGCAGGAAGCCCGGCAACAAACCCTGGTTTACCCCGACAATACCATCCTGATCAGCGAAGAACTCTCGCCGGCCATGCTCGGCGAGGTGCCGGAAGGCAAGCTGGTGGGCCTGATTTCGGTGCTTGGCTCGGGCAACTCCCACGTCGCCATCCTGGCCCGTGCCATGGGCATCCCGACGGTGATGGGCCTGGTCGACCTGCCGTACTCCAAGGTCGACGGCATCCAGATGATCGTCGACGGCTACAAGGGAGAGGTCTACACCAACCCCAGCGAGGTGCTGGCCAAGCAGTTCGCCGAAGTGGTCGAGGAAGAACGCCAGCTGGCCCAGGGCCTCGACGCCCTGCGCGAGCTGCCGTGCGTGACCCTGGACGGCCACCGCATGCCGCTGTGGGTGAACACCGGCCTGCTCGCCGACGTGGCCCGCGCCCAGCAGCGCGGCGCCGAGGGCGTGGGCCTGTACCGCACCGAAGTGCCGTTCATGATCAACCAGCGCTTCCCCAGCGAGAAGGAACAGCTGGCCATCTACCGTGAGCAGCTGGCGGCCTTCCACCCGCTGCCGGTGACCATGCGCAGCCTGGACATCGGCGGTGACAAGGCGCTGTCCTACTTCCCCATCAAGGAAGACAACCCGTTCCTGGGCTGGCGCGGCATTCGCGTTACCCTCGACCACCCGGAAATCTTCCTGGTGCAGACCCGCGCCATGCTCAAGGCCAGCGAGGGCTTGAACAACCTGCGCATCCTGCTGCCGATGATCTCCGGCACCCACGAGACCGAGGAAGCCCTGCACCTGATCCACCGGGCCTGGGGCGAGGTGCGCGACGAAGGCACCGACGTGCCGATGCCGCCCGTGGGCGTGATGATCGAGATTCCGGCGGCGGTGTACCTGACCCGTGAATTGGCGCGCCAGGTGGACTTCCTGTCGGTGGGCTCCAACGACCTGACCCAGTACCTGCTGGCTGTGGACCGCAACAACCCGCGGGTGGCCGACCTCTACGACTACCTGCACCCGGCGGTGCTGCAGGCCCTGCAACACGTGGTCACCGAGGCCCATGCCGAAGGCAAGCCGGTGAGCATCTGCGGCGAGATGGCCGGCGACCCGGCGGCTGCGGTGCTGCTGATGGCCATGGGCTTCGACAGCCTGTCGATGAACGCCACCAACCTGCCGAAGGTGAAGTGGATGCTGCGCCAGATCAGCCTGGGCAAGGCCAAGGAACTGCTGGCGCAACTGATGAAGATCGACAACCCGCAGGTTATCCACAGCTCGTTGCAGCTGGCGCTGAAGAACCTGGGCCTGGCGCGGATGATTAACCCGGCTGCGCCGAAGACCCTGTAGGCCCTGACGCCGCCCAACCCCCGTAGCCGCTGCCGACAGGCTGCGCTGGCCCTTGGATACCCTGAAGATCTTCAGCGTGGCCGAGGGCCAGCGCAGCCTTCGGCAGCGGCTACGCAGTGTGCACTACAGGCTCAGGTCCACCTCCCCCAACGCCCCGCCATACGGCCCGAAGCTGCGCTCCACGATGCGCCGCGAACCCTCGGCGCGCACGATCAGCGCCGTGCTCGCCCGGGTGCCGTAGTTCTCGCTGGCAATGAACACGCTCGACAGCAGCGACTCGGTCGCCAGGCCCACGCCGGTGTCGGGCAGGGTGCCATCGGCGGCGCGCTCCGGGTCCCGCAGCAGGGCCAGCAGGCCTTCAGGCCGGGGATCATCCACTTGCGCCGCCAACGCTGCCTTCGCCTTCAGCAGTTTCGGCCATGGCGTGTCCAGGCCGGCGTTGGACAGCCCGTACACGCCGCTGGCCAGGTCCCGGGGCAGGCGTTCGCGCTGGTTGAAATAGCACAGCCGCCCGGCCGCCCCCAGCAGCAGGTTGAACCCCGAATACTCGCCGGCACGGCTGCCGATGTCGTCCAGGTATTGATCAACCGACACCTGGCTGGTCAGAAAACGTGCAACCAGGTCGCCGCGCGAACGCCGGCCCAGGGGCTGGCCGGGGTCGCGAATGTTGGTCAGGGCGGCAAAGCGCCCGTTCGGCCCCAGCCCCAGCCAGGTGCCGCCGGCTTCCAGGTCGCGGCCGGCGTGCACGCCCTCGGCGTCCTGCCAGTGGCCCAGCGGCAGGCTGGGGCGGGCGTAGAATTCGTCGCGGTTGGCGGCCAGCACCAGCGGCACGGGGTGCCCGGGGCGCCAGGCGAATACGATCAGACACATGAGGTCAGCCTTGTGTTTTGTTTCACTGTACCCGCACTCCGTCCCTGCACAGTAGAGGCAACGGGTCCTATCCGTTACCATGCGCTCCAGTTTTCACTGACACAAGTTTCATGGCAACGGGCCGTCGGGCCGGGCATAGTCTCGGGTTTTCCCGCCCCTCGTGGCCATCCGGGAACGCAGGGGTGATCCCGCCGCCTGTCCACGTCAAGGAGTCGCAATGCTGCCTTACCCGCAGATCAATCCGGTGGCGGTCGCCATCGGACCGCTTCAAATCCACTGGTACGGCCTGATGTACCTGATCGGCATCGGCAGCGCCTGGCTGCTGGCCTCCAGCCGCCTGAACCGCTTCGACCCCACCTGGACCAAGGAGAAACTCTCCGACCTGGTGTTCTGGTGCGCCATGGGCGTGATCGTCGGCGGGCGCCTGGGCTACGTGCTGTTCTACGACCTGAAGGTGTACATCGACAACCCCACGCTGATTTTCGAAGTGTGGAAGGGCGGCATGGCGTTCCACGGCGGCCTGATCGGCGTGATGCTGGCCACCTGGTGGTTCGGGCGCAAGAACGGCAAGTCGTTCTTCGAGCTGATGGACTTCATTGCCCCGCTGGTGCCGATCGGCCTGGGCGCCGGGCGCATCGGCAACTTCATCAACGGCGAACTGTGGGGCAAGCCCACCGACGTGCCGTGGGCGATGATCTTCCCGCCGCTGAGCGACCCGGCCCAGCTGCCACGCCATCCGTCGCAGCTGTACCAGTTTGCCCTTGAAGGCGTGGCGCTGTTCATTATCCTGTGGCTGTTCTCGCGCAAGCCGCGCCCCACCATGGCGGTGTCGGGCATGTTCGCGCTGTTCTACGGCATCTTCCGTTTCATCGTCGAGTTCGTCCGCGTGCCCGACGCGCAACTGGGCTACCTGGCGTTCGGCTGGGTCACCATGGGCCAGATCCTCTGCATCCCGATGATCCTCGGTGGGCTAGGGTTGATCTGGTGGGCCTACAACCGGCCCACCGCGCCGAAAAACGCCGCGGTATGATGGACGGGCGGGGCGAAAGCCCCGCCTTTTTCTTTTTCTGCAAACGGTCGCTGCTGCTGGCGACCGACTTGAGGCCTCAATGAAAGCGTACCTGGATCTCCTGACCGATGTGATCACCAACGGCGTGACCAAGGGTGATCGGACCGGCACCGGCACCAAGGCCGTCTTCGCGCGCCAGTTCCGTCACAACCTGGCCGATGGCTTCCCGCTGCTGACCACCAAGAAGCTGCACTTCAAGAGCATCGCCAACGAGCTGATCTGGATGCTCAGCGGCAACACCAACGTGAAGTGGCTGAACGAAAACGGCGTCACCATCTGGGACGAGTGGGCCACCGAGAGCGGTGACCTGGGCCCGGTGTACGGCGAGCAGTGGACCGCCTGGCCGACCAAGGATGGCAAGACCATCAACCAGATCGACTACATGGTCGACACCCTGAAGAACAACCCCAACAGCCGTCGCATCCTGTTCCACGGCTGGAACGTTGAATACCTGCCCGACGAGGCCAAGAGCCCGCAGCAGAACGCCGCCGAAGGCCGCCAGGCGCTGCCGCCGTGCCACCTGCTGTACCAGGCCTTCGTCAACGAAGGGCACCTGTCGATGCAGCTGTACATCCGCAGCTCCGACGTGTTCCTGGGCCTGCCGTACAACACCGCGGCCCTGGCCTTGCTGACCCACATGCTGGCGCAGCAGTGCGACCTGATCCCCCATGAGATCATCGTCACCACCGGCGACACCCACGCCTACGCCAACCACATGGAGCAGATCCAGACCCAGTTGGCCCGCGAGCCGCGCAAGCTGCCGACGCTGAACATCAAGCGCAAGCCGGCGTCGATCTACGACTACAAGTTCGAAGACTTCGAAATCGTCGGCTACGACCCGCACCCGGGCATCAAGGCGCCGGTAGCCATCTGACAATGACCTGTAGCAGCTGCCGCCAGGCGGCGTCCCGCGGCCCCCAACGCCGGCGGCGCCTGGGACGCAGCCTGGCGGCAGCTGCTACGCGGTTGCGGGGCGCTTCACCGGGAACGCCACGAACGGCTTGATCTCCTCGATGCCCGGCAGGCGCCGCACCACCACCTGCAGCAGGAAATCGGCATCGCCGCCGATGCTGTAGCAGGCCACCACATCCTCCAGCTGCATCACCTCCTGCTCGAACTTCCTGGCCTCGGCTTCGCTGTGGCTGTCGATGCTCACCCTCATGGCCGCCGCTGCCGCCGCCATGCTGGTGCGCGGGTAGAGGCGCGAACTGATGGGGTTTTGGCCCCGTGTTCTTTCGATGGCTGGCGCCAACCCGCCATTAACCTCCGTGCGCAAGCCATCCATGCATACGGGGTTTGCCGTGACTGATCGAGAGCTGCTAGAGAATTCCAGGCTGCGGATTCTGCTGATAGAACCGCACGCCTTCCAACTGTTCGACACCCAGACCCTGCTCTACGACCTGGGCTGCCACTACCTGACCCCGGTCATGAGCCAGGACGAACTGGCGCGGGTGCTGCGCAGCAGCCGCGAGCATTTCGACGTGGCGATCTGCAGCGTGGGGACCTTCGACATGAGCGACTTGGAGCTGGCGGAACTGGTGTATGCCGACCGCAAGGTCAGGCACCTGATTCTGCTGTCCGACGGCCAGGTGCCGGCGCCGGCGCTGCTGGCCAGCCTGGTGCGGCGCCCGGCCCAGCCACTGCTGGGCATCGTGCAGAAACCGCTGCGGGCCACCACCATGCGCGCGCTGTTCGACCGCGTGCTGGCGGCCGGCAGTTCATGCCCGGCCTGAGTGCCCGGCGTGGCGGCCGTCGGGGCCGTACAGGGTGCGGCCGGTGGCCTCGTTGAGGTAGTTGAGGATGCGCTGGTTCTGCTGCTGGCGCACCCGCAGCATGTCGCCGTTGAACTGGTTGAGGTGCTGCGCGCGGGCGGCCAGGTCCTGCAGGCGCGTCCAGGCGGGCAGGCAGCCCTGGTCCCGGGCCAGCTGCATGGCGCCGTGGTGGTCGGGCGCATGGCCCAGCGAGCGCTGGGCGCGGCGGCGGGTGGTTTCCAGCTGCTCCAGGTCCTCGAGGATCGTCTGCTTGGCGATGCTCAGCTCGGTCAGCCGCTCGCCATCGATCTTCGGCCCGGCCAGCGCCAGGCGTTCCTGTTCCAGCAGCGTCAGCAGGCGCTGCGCGGCCACCTGCTGGCGTTGCAGGTGGCGCGCCAGGCCCCTGGCGATGTCTTGTCCGGCCGGCGGCCGTTTTTCACTCGGGTGCTTGCCCATTCATTTCCATCACACTTTCGGCCATGCCATCGAAGATCCGCGACGAGTCGATCTGCAGCGAGCCATCGCTGATCGACTGGCGAATCTCGTTCACCCGATTCATGTCGATATCGGCAGTGGACGCGTCCGAGCCGTAGAGGCTTTCGTTTAATTCCAGCGTGTTGCTGACCGCCGGATCCGTGTCACTGGCCTCACTTTTCTGCAGCCGATTGTTGGCCGAGAGGTCGGTATTGGGCAGTGTGTTGCTGAGCGCAGTGCTGATTATTTTCACGGTCGAATTTTCATAGTGTCCCTTTTGCCCACTATCGGCATTGGGTGATTGAACTTGAACGCCTGTGTTTCAAATATGTGGCACGTTCAATCGCGTACCAGCAGTTGATCAGGCCCGGTCACTTTGCCGCGCAGCACCTTGCCGCGCTCGGCCACCACGCGCACCTCGTCGCCCAGGTAGCCGTTGTCCAGGGCCTTGCCCTGGCGGCTCAAGGTGAAGCCGGCGCCGCGAAACTGCATGGCCACCGGATGGTTCTGCTCCACCAGCCAGGTCTTGCGCAGCGCCGTGGTGATCAGCGGCGCCGAGGCCTTGAACGCGTGGCCCGCGCGCAGCCCCACCACCTCCTTGACGCTCAGCGCGGTGTTGGCCGGCAGCTTCTCCAGGGCGCCGGTCCTGAGGGCCAGCATGTCGGCTTCGATCACCTGGTTGGCCGCCAGGTTCTGCTGGCTGACCACGTAGGTCCCCATCACTGACACCTTTGCCTGCACGTAGTGCAACGCGCGCCCGCAGCGCACGCCCACCAGCACCCGGCCATAGCTGCGCTGCTCGGGGTGGGTGAGGAACGGGCGCGGGTCGTCGCAGGCCGCTGCCAGGTTGCTCAGCTCGATCTGCGGGTGGTTGGCGTGGGCCGGCAGGGCCGCGGTCAGCAGCTCGCGGATGCGGGCCTGCTCCAGGGCCGGGTCGGCCATGGCCAGGGGGCTTTGCGGCAGCCACAGCAGCGCACTCAGGCAAGCGCTGGCAGTGGCGAGCCGGGCGCGCGCGGCGCGGGTAGGGCGAG
Source organism: Pseudomonas sp. GYB4201 (assembly GCF_056312595.1). Lineage (NCBI taxonomy): Bacteria > Pseudomonadati > Pseudomonadota > Gammaproteobacteria > Pseudomonadales > Pseudomonadaceae > Pseudomonas > Pseudomonas sp. GYB4201. The sequence goes on from NZ_JBWGIG010000008.1 coordinate 158,760, forward strand.
TCGTCATGGGCGAATTCGTCGAGGGGTCGTGCAGGTGATTCTAGAGCGCGGCGCCGCGATGCAAGGTCGGAAGTGCTCGATAAATGCGTGTCTGTTTCGGCCTTTGGCTTGGCAACCTTGCGACTACTCTGCGCGCCTCACCCCCCCAAACCGAGTCGGAGGCCGCCAGCATGATCGACAAGCTCGACAACGAGCTCAGCTTCCAGCAGGCCGCCTTGAGCCTGCGCGCCGAGCGTCAGCAAGTGCTGGCCAACAACATCGCCAACGCCGACACGCCGGGCTACCGCGCCCGCGATTTCGACTTTTCCAGCGAACTGGCCAGCGCCCTGGGGCAGGGCATGCCCAAGGCCAGCGGCATGAGCCTGGCGACCACCTCGGACCGGCACCTGGCGGCGACCTTCAGCGGCACCTCGTTGCACGAACTGCTCTATCGCGTACCCGACCAGCCCAGCCTGGACGGCAACACCGTGGACATGGACCGCGAACGCGCCCAGTTCAGTGACAACTCGGTGCACTACGAGGCCAGCCTGACGTTTCTGAACAGCCGGCTGCAAGCGCTCAAGACCGCCATGCAGTCCGAATAGAGCAGGTAACCACCATGTCGATTTTCAGCATCTTCGATATCGCCGGTTCCGCGCTGAGTGCCCAGTCCCAGCGCATGAACGTGACCGCCAGCAACCTGGCCAACGCCGACAGTGTCAGCGGGCCCGACGGCCAGCCGTACCGTGCTCGCCAGGCCGTGTTCGAGGCCCAGGCCGAGGGCCTGGGCGGCGTGCGCGTGAGCCAGGTGGTCGAGGACCAGTCGGCGTTCCGCAAGGAATACTGCCCCGGCGACCCCATGGCCGACGCCGACGGCTACGTCAGCATGCCCAACGTGGAGCCGGTGGGCGAGATGGTCAACATGATTTCCGCCTCGCGCTCCTACCAGGCCAACGTCGAGGTCATGAGCACGAGCAAGCAACTGATGCTTAAGACCTTGACCCTGGGAGAGTCCTGATCCATGACCAACACCATCAGCAGTTCCGTGCTGTCGTCGATGAACACCAGTTCGAGCAGCAGCACCACCAGCACCACCACGACCACGGCGGATGACCTGCAGGACCAGTTCCTCACCCTGCTGGTGACCGAGCTGCAGAACCAGGACCCCTCCGAGCCCATGGACAACACCGAAATGGTCTCGCAGCTGGCGCAGATCAACATGATCAGCGGCATCACCGACCTGGGTGACACGCTCGACAGCATCTCCGGCCAGATCGACACCAGCCAGGCCCTGCAAGCCTCGGCGCTGGTGGGCAAGGGGGTGCTGGTGGACGGCGACTCGATCACCGTGGACGGCGGCAGCGCCACCACCTACGGGGTCAACCTGGACGGCGACGCCGACACGGTCACCGCCACCATCACCGACAGCAGCGGCAACGTGGTCCGCACCATCAACGTCGGCGCCTTGAACGAAGGCACCCATTCGCTGACCTGGGATGGCCTGGAAGACGACGGCAGCACCGCGGCGGACGGCTCCTACACCGTGAGCATCACCGCCACCGACGGCGGCACCGCCGTGACCGCCACCGAGCTCAACTACGCGCTGGTCTCGGGCGTGAGCACCGACGACGACAGCGACGTGGTGCTGGAACTGGGCGCCAACACCGACAGCGCCAGCCTCAGCGACATCCGCCTGCTGCTGTAGCAGCGCAGCTCGACCTTCCACAGAAACGTGACCTTCGCGGCGTTTGCGGCTGCCCGGTCCTTATTGGCTTCAAGGAGCGAAACATGGGCTTTTCCCAAGCACTGAGCGGTTTGAGCGCGGCGTCCACCGACCTCAACGTGATCAGCAACAACATCTCCAACTCCGAAACCGTGGGCTTCAAGAGCTCCACCACCGAGTTCGCCGACGTCTACGCCGACGCCGAAGTGGGCCTGGGCACATCCGTGTCCGGCGTGGTGCAGAATTTCGAGTCGGGTAGCCTGACCACCACCGACAACGACCTGGACCTGGCCATCAGCGGCGACGGTTTCTTCGTCTTCAACGACGGCAGCACCACCACCTACTCGCGCAACGGCCAGCTGACCCTGAGCTCGGACGGCTACCTGGAGAATGCCTCGGGCGCCAAGCTGGTGGGCGTCAACGGCGTGATCCAGATCCCGTCCAGCGGCCTGCAGGCCAGCGCCACCAGCGAACTGGATGCCACGCTGAACCTGGACTCCAGCTCGGACGCCATCACCAGCACCTTCGACTCGACCGACGCCACCACCTATTCGTACTCCACCAGCGCCACGGTGTACGACTCGCTGGGCAACAGCCACACCATGACGCTGTACTTCGCCAAGAGCGACGACACCAACACCTGGAACGTCTACAGCGCCATCGACGGCAACACCCTGACCGATGACGACGGCAATGCCCTGAGCCAGGAAGTGGCGTTCGACACCAGCGGCCTGCTGACCAGCGGCGCCACGTCGACCTACACCTATGACCCGGGCAACGGCGCGGCCGAGATGAGCATCGACCTCGACCTGACCGGCACCACCCAGTTCGGCAATGACTTCGAGCTGTCCAGCAGCTCCCAGGACGGCTACACCTCGGGCAGCCTGACCGGCTTCACCATCGATTCCAGCGGCAACGTGGTGGCCAGCTACTCCAACGACCAGACGCAGATCATCGACCAGATCGTGCTCGCCACCTTCAACAACGAGCAGGGCCTGAAGGCCGTTGGCGACAACAGCTGGACCGCCACCAGCGAGTCGGGCGTGGCCCTGCTGGGCACCGCCGGCACCGGCCAGCTGGGCTCGATCGAGAGCGGCGTGACCGAAGACTCCAACGTCGACCTGACCACCGAACTGGTGAACCTGATCATTGCCCAGCGCAACTTCCAGGCCAACTCGCAATCGGTGAAGACCCAGAGCGAAGTCCTCCAGCAAGCGGTCAGCCTCGGGTCGTAATCATGGATCGCATGCTTTTCACCGCCATGAGCGGCGCCAACCAGGCCCTCGACCAGCAAGCCGTGGTGGCCAACAACCTGGCCAACCTGTCCACCCCCGGCTTCCGCGCCCAATTGGCGCAGATGCAGGCCGTGCCGGTGCCCGGCGAAGGCCTGCCGACGCGGGTGTCGGTGGCCGCCACCGGCGTCGGCGTGGACTGGAACCAGGGCCCGGTGACCCGCACCGACCGCAACCTCGACGTGGCCCTGGACGCCAACGGCCTGCTGGCCGTGCAGACCAGCGACGGCAGCGAGGCCTACACCCGCCGCGGCGACCTGCAGGTGGACGGTGCCGGCAACCTGTCCCTGGGCGGCCGCCCGGTGATCGGCGATGGCGGCCCGCTCAGCGTGCCGCCGGGCAGTGAAGTCAGCATCGGCAGCGACGGCACCCTCACCGTGCGTGAGCAGGGCGGCGACGCCAAGGGCCTGGCCACGGTGGGCCGGCTGAAGATGGTATCGGCCCTGCCGGGTACGGTCGAGGCCGGCACCGATGGCCTGTTCCGTGCCCCGCCGGGCCCGGACGGCTCGGTGCAGCCGCTGCCCGCCGACGAAACCATGCGCCTGAGCCCCGGCAACCTAGAGGGCAGCAACATCAGCCCCACCAGCGCCATGGTGGCAATGATCGACAACTCCCGCCGCTACGAGATGCAGATGAAGGTCATCAGCAGCGCCGACGAAAACGCCAAGAGCGCCAACAGCCTGCTGTCCCTGCAGGGCTAATTGAACGAGGAATGATCGATGATCCGATCACTGTGGACGGCCAAGACCGGCCTGGAAGCCCAGCAGGCGCAAATGGACGTGATCGCCAACAACCTGGCCAACGTCAGCACCAACGGCTTCAAGAAGTCGCGGGCGGTGTTCGAGGACCTGCTGTACCAGAACATGCGCCAGCCTGGCGCCCAGAGCACCAGCCAGACCAAGCTGCCCTCGGGCCTGCAGGTGGGCACCGGCGTGCGCCAGGTGGCCACCGAGCGCCTGCACACCCAGGGTAACCTCACCGAGACCGACAACAGCAAGGACCTGGCCATCAACGGCAACGGTTTCTTTGAAGTCGACATGCCCGACGGCAGCACCGCCTACACCCGCGACGGCAGCTTCCAGCTCGACGCCAACGGCCAGATGGTGACGTCCAACGGCTACACCCTGACGGGCGGCATCACCATTCCCAGCACCGCCACCTCGGTGTCGGTGAGCAACGACGGCATCGTCTCGGTGGTGCAGTCCGGCTCCGCCACCTCCACCCAGGTGGGGCAGCTGAACGTGGCGCTGTTCATCAACCCGGCCGGCCTGGAAAGCATCGGCCAGAACCTGTACCTGGAGACCGACGCCTCGGGCGCGCCCACCGAGACTACGCCTGGCCTCAACGGCGCCGGCACGCTGTCGGAAGGTTACGTCGAGACCTCCAACGTCAACGTCGTGGAAGAGATGGTCAGCATGATCCAGGTGCAGCGCGCCTACGAGATCAACAGCAAGGCGGTGGATGCGTCCAACGAGATGCTGCAGCGCCTGACGCAGCTATGAGGTACGGCATGAACCTGAAGCCTTGCGTGGGCCTGCTGCTGGCGCTGCTGGCCGGTTGCGATGTGCTGCCGCACAAGCCAGTGGTGGCCGACGAAAGCATGGTGGTGCCGCCGTTGCCGCCGCGCCTGGCCGATGGCGCGATCTTCCAGGTGCGCCGTGGCGCGCAGCCGCTGTTCGAGGACCGCCGGCCGCGCATGGTCGGCGACACCCTGACCATCACCCTCAACGAGCAGGTCAGTGCCAGCAAGAACTCGGCGTCCAACGCCGGGCGCACCGGCACGGTGGGGCTGAGCATGAAGGCCACTTCCAGCCGCGCGTCCCAGGAGGGCAGCTACGGCCTGGATGCCTCGGTAGACAATGACTTCACCGGCAGTGGCGGCTCCCAGGCCACCAACTCGTTCACCGGCACCATCGCCGTGGCGGTGATGGAAGTGATGCCCAACGGCAACCTGCGGGTGCGTGGCGAGAAACAGATCGCCATCAACCAGGGCACCGAGTACATCCGCTTCTCCGGGGTGGTCAACCCGCGCACCATTACCGGCGACAACACCGTGGCGTCCACCCAGGTATCGGACGCGCGCATCGAGTACGTCGGCGACGGCTATATCAACGAAGCGCAGCGCATGGGTTGGCTGCACCGCTTCTTCCTCAACATTTCCCCGCTCTGAGGGCCGGTGCCATGGCTGACCTGATTCGCTCCACCTTCGCCCGCTGCCTGGTGGGCCTGCTGTTGCTGGGCCTGGGTACCATCGCCCAGGCCGAGCAGATCCGCGACATCGCCGAATTCGCCGGCGTGCGCCCCAACAGCCTGGTGGGCTACGGCCTGGTGGTGGGCCTGGACGGCAGCGGTGACCAGACCACCCAGAGCCCGTTCACCGAGCAGAGCCTGACCAACATGCTGTCGCAGTTGGGCCTGACTCTGCCGGCCAACGCCAACATGCAGATGCGCAACATCGCGGCGGTGATGCTGACCGCCACCTTGCCGCCGTTCGCGCGGCCGGGGCAGCAGATCGACGTGGTGGTGTCGTCCATCGGCAACGCCCGCAGCCTGCGCGGCGGCACCCTGCTGATGACGCCGCTCAAGGGCGCCGACGGCGATGTCTACGCCATGGCCCAGGGCAACCTGCTGGTGGGTGGCGCCGGCGCTGCGGCCAATGGCAGCAGCGTCACCGTCAACCAGCTGGCCGGCGGGCGCATTCCCCGTGGCGCGGTGGTGGAGCGCGAGGTGCCGCTGCGCCTGGGCGGCAACGACGGCGTGTTGAGCCTGTATTTGAACGAGGCCGATTTCGCCACCACCGAGCGCGCGGTGTACGCGATCAACAGCGAATTCCGCCGCACCGTGGCCTCGGCCGTCAACGGTGGGGTGATCCAGCTGCAGGGGCCGTTGTCGCCCAATGAGCGGGTCAACTTCATGGCCCGGGTAGAGAGCGTGCAGGTGTTGCCGGCCGACGCCAGGCCCAAGGTCATCATCGACTCGCGCACCGGCTCGGTGGTGCTCAACGGCGCGGTGAAGCTGGGGCGTGCGGCGGTGGCCCACGGCAACCTGTCGGTGGTCATCGACACCAACAACCAGGTCAGCCAGCCTGGTGCGCTCAGCCAGGGGCAGACCGCCGGCAGCGCCAACAGCAGCATCTCGATCCAGGAGCAGGGCGGCCTGTTGCACCTGGTGGAAGGCAGCGCCAACCTGATGGACGTGGTCAAAGGCCTCAACGCCCTGGGCGCCACGCCCCAGGACCTGATGGTGATACTGCAGGCGCTGAAGGCCGCAGGTTCACTGCGTGCCGAGCTGGAGATCATCTGATGAGCCTGGCCAGCAGCACCGATGGCTTTGCCCTGGACATGCAGGGCCTGGCCAACCTGCGGCGCACCGCGGCGCAGGACCGCAACGCCGGGGCCCACGAGGCCAGCAAGCAGTTCGAGGCCATGTTCCTGCAGATGATGCTCAAGAGCATGCGCGCCGCCATTCCCAAGTCCGACCTGGACAACGACTCGCAGACCGCCATGTACACCGAGATGCTCGATGAGCAGTGGGCGCAGCACCTGGCCGGCAAGGGCCTGGGCCTGGCCGAGGTGCTGGACCGGCAACTGGGGGTCAGCAGTGGCCAGCGGGTGACGGCGCCGTCGGGCAGGGTCGGCAATGTGCAGCAGGCCTTTGCTGCCTGGCAACGCCGCGTGGTGGGCGATACCGGCAGCCGTGCGGCCCATGTGCAGGACTTCGTCCAGCGCCTGGCCGGCCCAGCGCAGCAGGCGTCGCGCAGCAGCGGCATTCCTGCCGAGCTGATCGTCGCCCAGGCCGCGCTGGAAACCGACTGGGGCCGGCGCAAGATCCCCACCGCCAGCGGCGAGGACAGCCACAACCTGTTCGGCATCAAGGCCGGCGGGCGCTGGCGTGGGGCGACCACCGAGGTCATGACCAGCGAATTCGAGGACGGCCAGATGCGCAAGCAGGTGCAGAGCTTCCGCGCCTACGAAAGCGACGCCGCGGCGCTGGCGGACTACACCCAGCTGATCGGCAACACCGCCAGCTACGCCGGCGTGCGCAGCGCCCGCGACCCCTTGCAGGCAGCCCATGCGCTGCAGCAGGGCGGCTACGCCACCGACCCCGACTACGCCAGCAAGCTCATCGCCGTCATGGCCACCATCGGCCCGCTGCAGCTAGCACGCACACCCTCACCGCCAACCCTGTAGCAGCTGCCGAAGGCGGCGTCCCGGCACAGCCTGGGTTCGTGTCGTATGCGGACGCAGCCTTCGGCAGCTGCTACGGGGCAACGCGGTCTGTAGCAGCGTCCCGGCACAGCTTGGGTTCGTGTCGTATGCGCGGGGTAAGGGGGCTGTAGCAGCGGCCGCAGGCCGCGTCGGGGTGGAAAACGCGCAAAAAAACCGGCTGATTTTTCAAGTTTTCGGGCAATCGGCCGATAACACGTGGCACGTCGTGCAGGAATTATTTATGAGCATCATTTCGATCGGTGTCAGCGGCCTGAACGCGGCACAAGTGGCCCTCAGCACCAGCAGCAACAACATCACCAACGTCTATACCGATGGCTACAACCTGGAGACTACCTCGCTTGCCGCGAGCTCCACGGGGGGCGTGGAGGTGACCAGTGTCGATCGTACGTTCGACCAGTTTATCGCGGCCCAGCTCAACGCGTCCACCAGCACCGAGAGCGCGCTCAGCACCTACTCGACGCAAGTCTCCCAGGTGGACGACCTGCTGGCCGACAGCACCTCGGACCTCGACACCCTGATGCAGGACTTCTTCTCATCGGTGCAGACCATGAGCAGCGACGCCAGCGACTCGGCGGCCCGTGAAGAAGTGATCGGCTCGGCCGAGACCCTGGTGGCCCAGTTCAACTCCCTGGGCAGCTACCTGGACGACATGCAAAGCAGCGTCTCGTCGCAGATCACCGACCAGGTCGGCCAGGTCAACGACCTCACCGACCAGATCGCCACGCTCAACCAGCAGATCAGCGCCCTGGGCAGCAACTCGGACGCGGCCAACACCCTGATGGACCAGCGCGATACCCTGGTGACCTCGCTCAGCGAGCTGGTGGACGTCGACCTGACCGTGCAGGACAACGGCAGCTACAGCATTTCCCTGAGCAACGGCCTGTCCCTGGTGTCCGGTTCCAACAGCTTCGAGCTGGCCGCGACTACCTCGTCCAGCGACCCGTCGCAGACCACCGTCAGCTACGTCGACGCCTCCGGCAACCAGACCGAACTGGACGAGTCGACCATCAGCGGCGGCTCCCTGGGCGGCCTGTTGACCTTCCGCAGCGATACCCTGGACACCGCGCAGAACCAGCTGGGCCAGATGGCCGTGGCCCTGGCCAGCGCCTTCAACAGCCTGCAGACCAGCGGCACCGACCTCAACGGTGACACCGGCACGGCGTTCTTCTCGGTGGGCGACCCGGTGGTGTACAGCAACACCGGCAACACCGGCAGCGCCAGCCTGAGCGCCACGTTCTCCGATGACCTGGACAGCCTGACTACCAGCAATTACACCGTCAGCTACTCGGACGACGACGGCTACACCGTCACCGACGCCAGCACCGGCTCGGCCGTGGCGGCCACCTACGATGCCGACGCCGGCACCCTCAGCTTCGGCGGCCTGACCGTGACCATCAGCGGCACCGCCGATGATGGCGACAGCTTCCTGGTCAAGCCGCTGGCCAGCGCCGCCAGCACCCTGGACACCGAGATCGACGACCCGTCGCTGATTGCCGCAGGCTCGGGCGGCGGCGACAGCGACAACACCATCGCCCTGCAGATGCTCGACCTGCAGAACCAGGACCTGGTGGGCGGCAAGTCGACCCTGGCCGAGGCCTATGCCTCGCTGGTCAGCGAAGTGGGCAGCACCACCAGTTCCATCAGCACGCGGCTGGACAACCAGACCAGCGTCACCGACCAGTTGACCACGCTGCAGCAGTCCTCGTCGGGGGTGAACCTGGACGAAGAAGCCGCCGACCTGGTGCGCTACCAGGCCTACTACCAGGCCTGCGCGAAGATCGTCGAAGTGGGCTCCACCGTCCTCGACACCATTCTCGGCATGGACGCCTGACCAGGAGGCTTAGCGAATGCGCATTTCCACCCAGACCATCTTCAGCCAGGGCCTGAGCAACATGCTCACCCAGGAAGCCGCCTACCTGGACGCCAGCAACGAAGTCTCCAGCGGCAAGCGCGTGGTGAATCCGTCGGACGACTCCTCGGCCGCCGCCCAGGCGGTGATCGTGCAGCAGAGTTCGTCGCTCAACGACCAATACGCCGCCTCGCGCACCTCGGTCACCACCTCGCTGTCCACCGAGGAAAGCGCCCTGGACAGCGTCAGCGACGCCATCACCAGCGCCAAGACCCTGCTGATCCAGGCCGGCGACGGCACCCTCAGCGACGAGGACCGGGCGTCCATCGCCACCTCGCTGCAGGGGGTGTACGACACCCTGGTGTCGCTGGCCAACACCACCGACAGCAGCGGCAACTACATCTTTTCCGGCTACCAGAGCCAGAGCCAGACCTTCGTCACCGACGAAGATGGCAACCTGACCTACCAGGGCGACGACAACGCGGTGATGCAGCAGGTCAGCGCCACCGAGACCCTGGCCAGCGGCGACACCGGCCAGACCGTGTTCCTCAGCGTCGGCAGCGCCGCCGGCTTCGTGGCCCAGGCTAGCGCCGACAACAGCGGCTCGGTGACCTTCGACGGCCCGGACATCACCGACACCAGTGACGCCAACTACGGCACCGGTTTCACCCTGACCTTCGCCGTGGACGACGAGGGCGTGGCCACCTACAGCGTCGACGGTGGCGACGCGGTGGCCTATGAGGCGGGCGACACCCTGGAAATCAACGGCCTGTCGCTGACCCTGGACGGCGAGCCGGCCGACGGCGACAGCATCAGCGTCAGCACCGCCAGCGACGCCGACCCGAACATCTTCACCACCCTGCAGAACATCATCACCGCGTTGAACACGCCGGTGGAGGATGACGCCGACCAGGCTGCGCTGAGTAACACCCTGTCCACCAGCAGCCGCGAACTGGACAACGCCCTGGACAACGTCCTGACCGTGCGCACCTCGGTGGGCACGCGCATGAACGAGATCGATGTGCTGGACACCGTCGGTGACGATGCCTCGCTGAACTACGCCACCAGCCTGTCGAACCTCACCGACGCCGACTACACCACCTCGGTGTCCAACTACACCGCGCTGCAAGTGGCGTTGCAGGCGGCGCAGCAGACCTTCTCCAGCGTGCAGGGCATGACCCTGTTCGACTACATCTGACGGGGCTCAGGCCGGCACGATCATGTTGCCGACCAGGGTCTGCAGGAAGTGCAGGGACTCATCCAGCAGTAGCTGGATGAAGTGCCCCAGGTGGCTGGTCAGCGCCATGATCAGCACCAGGCCGGTGCTCAGGGTGACCGGGAAACCCACGGCAAACACCGTGAGCTGCGGCGCCGCACGGTTGAGAATGCCCATGGCCAGGTTGATGATCAGCAGCGCCGCCACCATGGGCAACGCCAGCAGCAGGCCGGTGAGGAAAATGTGCCCGCCGTAGCGCGCCACCATCTCCCACGACGACGGGTCGAAATGCAGGTTGCCCACCGGCAGGCTCTGGAAGGTGCTGGCCAGCAGGCGCAGCACCAGCAGGTGGCCGTCCAGGGCGAGGAACATCAGCAGGGTGGTCATGCTCAGCAGCCGCGACAGCACCATGGTGTTGGTGTTGCTTTCCGCCGAATAGAAACTGGCGAACGCCAGGCCCATCTGCATGCCGCAGATCTCCCCGGCCATCTCCACCGCCGCCAGGGTCACGCGCATCACCATGCCCAGGCTGGCGCCGATCAGCAGCTGTTCGACGGCGATGCCCAGGCTTTCCCAGGACATGATCGGCACGTCGGGCATGGCCGGCAGCACCGGCGCGATCAGCACGCTGAGCAGCACCGCCAGGCCGGCTTTCACGGTGTTGGGAATGATGGTGTGGCCCAGCAGCGGGTCGGCCAGCATGAACGCAGCGATGCGGCACAGCGGCCAGAAGAACAGCGCCAGCCAGTGTTGCAACTGGCCCGGATCGAGCTCCAGCATCGGCCGTCAGCCCACCAGGTGGGGCAGGCCCACCAGCAGGTCGCGGGTGAAGTCGAGGATCATGTCCATCATCAACGGCCCGGCCAGCACCAGTACGGCGCAGATACCGACGATCTTGGGGATGAACGACAGGGTCGATTCGTTGATCTGCGTGGCGGCCTGGAACAGGCTGACCACCAGGCCCACGGCCAGGGTGGTGAGCAGCAGCGGGGCGGCCACGAACAGGCTGACGCGCATGCCCCTGTAGGCCAGGTCCATGACCATTTCCGGTGTCATCGTGGTGGGGCTCCGAAGGTGGGTGTCAGGTGTAGAAACTCTGCGCCAGGGAGCCCAGCAGCAGCTGCCAGCCGTCCACCAGCACGAACAGCATCAGCTTGAACGGCAGGGAAATGGTGGCCGGTGGCACCATCATCATGCCCAGCGCCATCAGCACGCTGGCGACGATCAGGTCGATGATCAGGAACGGCACGAAGATGCTGAAGCCGATCTGGAAGGCGGTTTTCAGCTCGCTGGTGACGAACGCCGGCATCAGCACGCGCATGGGCACCTGCTGCGGGCTGTCCAGGTCCTGCAGGTCGGCGATGCGCGCGTACATGGCCAGGTCGGTCTCGCGGGTCTGCTTGAGCATGAAGCCGCGGAATGGCTGGCTGCCCTTGTCGAGCATCTCCTCCAGGCCGATCTGGTTGCTGGAGAACGGCTGCCAGGCCGTGTCGTAGGCCTTGTTCAGCACCGGCGACATGACGAAGAAGGTCAAGAACAGCGCCAGGCCCAGCAGCACCTGGTTGGGCGGCGCCGAGGTGGTGCCGATGGCGGTGCGCAAAAGGCCCAGGACGATGATGATGCGGGTGAAGCCGGTCATCATCAGCAGCAGCGCCGGCAGGAACGCCATGGACGACAGCAGCATCAGCGTCTGCAGGCTCAGCGACCATTGCTGGCTGCCGTTGCCCATGGCCTGGCTGGTGAAGGCTTCAAGGCCCTGGGTGCCTTGGGCGAAGGCGCTGTCGATACAGGCGGGCAGCAGGCAGGCGGCCAACAGCAGGGGGCGCAGGTTCATGGCTTGTCCGTCCCGCCCAGGCGTTGCTTCAGGGCCGCGGCCAGGCGCTCGGCGAACGCCGGTGCCAGGGCGGTGGGCGCCACTGCCGGCGCTTGCTCGGGGGCGGGCATCTCGCCCAGCGCGCTGATGTGCTGTGGGGTTACCCCCAGCACCAGCCAGCGTTCCTGCACCTGGACGATGACCACGCGCTCGCGCTGGCCCACCGACGTGCTGCTCACCAGTTGCAGGTGCGCGCCAGGGCGGGTGTGGCCCGGGCGCAGGCGCTTGGCCAGCCAGCCGCACAGCAGGATGCTGGCCACCACCACGGCGAACGCCAGCGCGGTCTTGCCCAGCAGCGCCAGGCCCAGCAGATTGTCGGGGGAGGACGAGCTGCTCATCGGTTGAGTTTCTGCACCCGCTCGGACGGGGTGATGATCTCGGTGATGCGGATGCCGTACTTCTCGTCCACAACGACCACTTCGCCCTGGGCGATCAGGTAGCCGTTGATGAGGATGTCCATGGGCTCGCCGGCCAGGCCGTCCAGCGCCAGCACCGAGCCCTGGGCCAGTTCCAGCAGCTGCTTGATGGTGACCCGGGTGCGGCCCAGCTCGACGCTGAGCTTGACCGGGATGTCCATGATCATTTCCAGGTCGCGGCTCACTGCGCCGCCGCCCTGGCCAGCCAGCGGCCGGAACATCTTGCTGGCGGCCGACGCCGGGGCTTCCACGGGCGCGGCTTCCTGCTCGGCGAGGGCCTCGGCCCACGGGTCGTCGAGGCCGGCGTCGTCGCCCTGTTCAGCCATGGCGCTGGCCCATTCGTCTTCCAGCGACGGTTCGTCCGCCGGGTTGTCCTGGGGGGTGTTCGGGTCAGTCATGGGCGGAGTCCTTGGCTGGGGGCATGGGGCCTTTCACGAAGCTGGCCGCTTCGGGGCCGGCGGGGGAGTGGTCGATCAGGTCTTTCACCAGCAGGGCGCACAGGCCGTCCTGGCTGCCGTATTCACAGGTCATCACCGGCACGCCGTCGACCTTGGCGACGATGGTGTCGGGCAGCTCGATGGGCAGCACGTCGCCCACCTGCAGGGCCATGACCTGGCCGATGCTGGTGTCCAGCTCGGTGAAGTCGGCCACCAGCTCGATGTGCGACTGGGTGATCTCGCCGGCCATCTTGCGGCTCCAGGCGCGCTCGGCGTCCGGGTCGCTGTCGGTCAGCGGGCCGTTGAGCAGCTGGCGCAGCGGCTCGATCATCAAGTAGGGAATGACGATGTTGAAATCGCTGGAGAGGTTGCCCACCTCCAGGTGGAAGGTGGTGTTGACCACGATCTCGTTGGGCGAGCTGGTGATGTTGGCGAACTTGGCCTGCATTTCCGAACGCAGGTATTCGATTTCCAGCGGGTACACCGAGCTCCAGGCGTCCTGGTAGGCGCTGATGGCCAGGCTCAACAGGCGGCGGATGATGCGCTGCTCGGTGCGGGTGAACTCGCGGCCTTCGGACTTGGCCAGGAAGCGCCCGTCGCCGCCAAACAGGTTGTCCACCACCATGAACACCAGGTTGGGCGGAAACACCGTCAGCACGATGCCGCGCAGCGGTTTCATCGCCAGCAGGTTGATGTTGGTGGGCACCGGCACGTGGCGGGAAAAGTCGCTGAAGCTCTGGTAGCGCACGCTGTCCACGGTGATGTCGGCGCTGCGGCGGATCAGGTTGAACAGGCCCATGCGGAAATAGCGGGCGAAGCGTTCATTGATGATATCCAGCGCATGCAGCCGCTCGCGGATCACCCGATGCTGGGTGGCCGGGTCATAGGGGCGGATATGAGCGTCCCAGCTGGTGGCATCGCCATCGGCGGGGTGTTCGTCCTCGCCGCTGACGCCCTTGAGCAGGGTATCGATCTCTTCCTGCGACAACAGGTCTTCTAGGGCCATGGGCTATTGCACGATGAAGTCGGTGTAAAGGACGTCGAGTATGGAAAGCTCGGGTTGGGGTGTAGCCAGGGGCCGCTTGACCAGCTCCAGCACCTTGGCGGCCAGGGCGCTCTTGCCCTGGCTGGTCATCAGCGCGGTGCTGTCCTGTTCGCCCAGCAGCTTGAACAGCTGGCTGCGGATTTGCGGCACGTAGGGTTGCAGGAACGCCTGGGTAGCCTTGTCGCCCACCGTGATGCTGAAGCCGATGTACAGCAGGCGCTGCTCGTGCTGGGGGTTCTGAAGGTTCACCGTCAGCGGCGGGATGGTCACCAGCTCCGGCGCCGCAGGCGGCTGGGCAGCCGGGGCGGTGGCGGTTTCCATGCGGGTCACGTAGTACCAGGTACCGGCGACGCTGGCCGCGGCCAGCACCACAACGCAGAGGATCATCAGCAGCCAGGGGGTCTTGCGGGTCGTGCTCATCCGGTGTCTTCGTAGGTCTGATCAGACAAGCCGCGAGTATGAACACCGGGGCCTGCGGACCATGGCCGGATAAGGGCAGGCAATGCCCCGTATCTTCGGGTTTTGATTGCCCACCGCCCCGTAGCAGCGGCCGCCAGGCCGCGTCATGGGCGCGATGGACGCGGCCTGCGGCCGCTGCTACGGGTTATGTGTAGAGGTCGATGCGGGTCAGCAAGGGCGTGGCGATTGGTTCGCTGGGTTCTTCTTCGGCTACGGATGCACTCGTCGACGGGACATACGGCGCCTGCTGGTCCCGCGCCTGGCGCGACGGCTGGTCGCTGACCGAGGTGTCGCCCAGGGTGATGCCCTGGGCGGCCAGGGCTTCGCGCAGCTGTGGCAACGCCTGCTCCACCGCGCTGCGCACCGCCGGGTGGGCGCAGACGAACTGTGCCTGGGTGCCGCTGGTGTCCTGCTTGAGGCTGATGGACAGCGGGCCGAGGTCGGCCGGGTGCAGTTGCAGGTCGACCTGGTGCTTGCCGCGCTGGTGCAGGTTGAGGACTTGCTGGCTTAGGCCCGACTGCCATTGCGAGCTGCCGACGGCGGCAGTCAGGCTGGGGTTGTTGGTGTTGACCTGCGCGGTTTCGCTGCTCACCGCTGGGCTGGCGGTGGGTGTCCAGGCGCTCAGGGCATCAATGGGTGGTGGGCTGGAGCTGTCGCTGTCGGTGGTCGTGTTGTCGTCCTGGGTCGGGGCGGGCGTCACGGCTGCGGTGGTATCGGTGGGTACGGCGGCGACGGGCGAGGTTTCGTCTTCGCTGACGGCAGGCTCGGTTTTCGGCTCAGTGGTCTTCACGGCGGGCAGGGCGGTGCTGCGCTGGGTCACCAGGGGCGTGGTCTGTGCGGCGGTGTCGGCAACCTCAGGGGTGGTCACGACCGGCGCGGGCATAGGCGCGGGTGCAGCGTAGGCCTGTACCGTGCTGGGGTCCGGAGTGCCGGCGGTGTCGATCAGGTGCATGCGGTCGCGGATATGCTGCAGCTGCGTATCCACGCTGTCGTCGGTATCAGGGGTGGCTTGAGTGTCGGCTGGCTCGGCGGGCGCAGGCGGCACTTCGATGTCTGCGGTTTCCTCTTGCGTCACGACCGGCTGTGGCTTGGCCACTGCGATCGCCGGTGCCGCCACGGGAGCCGTTGGTTCGGACACTGGCTCGGGAGCCGGTTCAGGCAATTGCGGCAAAGGCTCGGTCGGCAGCTCGACGTCGGCTGTTTCGAGCGGAACAGGTTCGGTCAAGACGGGTGGCGTCTCCACGGCCGCCTCTACTGCTACGGGCGCGGTTTGCACTGGCTCCGCCTGCACCTGGGTAGCAGCGTCCAGCGCCTGGGCGAAGACGCTGCCGTCGCTCTCGGCCGCCGTGGCCTGGGGGGCGCTGGCGGCTGCCGGGCTGACCAGCAATGCGGTGATGTCCATGGTGCCTCTCAAGTGCGGGAGAAGGTGCCGGGCTGCTGGCGCATCCGGGCCCCGAGTTCGTCGTCCAGGCGCTGCTCGCGGCGGCCGGCGGTCAGTTGCAGCTGTGCCGCGCGGCGTTGCAGCAGGGTGTCGTAGGCGTGCGCCTTGCGCCATTCGGCCTGCCAGGCCAGCTGGCACTTGTCGATCTCGGCCTGCTGCTTGGCCATGCTGGCGCGCGCGCGGTCCATGGCGGTGTCCAGCGAGGTCAGGAAGGCGCGGTAGTTGGCCAGCCCGGACGGGCTCATGCCTTCCTTGTGCAGCTTGTGCTGCAGGCCCTGGCGGTACTCCTGCTGGTACTGCTGCAGGGTCTTGAGCTGGGCGGCCAGCTGGCGCAGTTGCTGGCGGTGCTGGGCCAGGGTGCGGGCCGCGGCATCCTGGGCCTTGTGCGCCAGTTCAGACAGCAGGTCGAGGGACGAAGTCATGCGGGGGTCTCGTCATTTGCCCGGGAACAGCTGGTTGAGGGCCTGGAGCGTGGCGTCCAGGGTGGTCTGTTCCTGGATGCGCTGTTGCAGGAAGCGCTCCAGGTGCGGGTTGAGCTGCACCGCGCGGTCCAGCAGCACGTCGTGGCCGGGGGCGTAGGCGCCGACGGTGATCAGGTCGCGGTTGCGCTGGAACTTGCTCAGCACCTGCTTGAACTGCTGGGCCTTGCGCTGCTGGCTGTCGCTGACGATGGCGGTCATGGCGCGGCTGATCGACGCCTCGATGTCGATGGCCGGGTAATGCCCGGCTTCGGCCAGGGTGCGCGACAGCACGATGTGGCCATCGAGAATCGCCCGCGCCGAGTCGGCAATCGGGTCCTGCTGGTCGTCGCCCTCGCTGAGCACCGTGTAGAACGCGGTGATCGAGCCGCCGCCGGGCGGGCCGTTGCCGGCGCGTTCCACCAGCTTGGGCAGCTTGGCGAACACCGACGGTGGGTAACCCTTGGTGGCCGGCGGCTCGCCGATGGCCAGGGCGATCTCGCGCTGGGCCATGGCGTAGCGGGTCAGCGAGTCCATGATCAGCAGCACGTCCAGGCCCTGGTCGCGGAAGTCCTCGGCCACGCGGGTGGCGTAGGCGGCGCCCTGCAAGCGTTGCAGCGGCGAGGTGTCGGCGGGCGCGGCCACGACCACGGCGCGGCGCAGGCCCTCCTCGCCAAGAATATTGTCGATGAAGTCCTGCACTTCGCGGCCACGCTCGCCGATCAGGCCCACCACGATGACGTCGGCGCGGGTGTAGCGGGCCATCATGCCCAGCAGCACCGACTTGCCCACCCCGGAGCCGGCGAACAGGCCCAGGCGCTGGCCGCGGCCGACGCTGAGCAGGGCGTTGATGGCGCGAATGCCGACGTCGATCTGGCGGTCGATGGGCGCGCGCTTGAGCGGGTTCAGCGGCGGCGTGGCGAGCGGGCTGCGACGCACGTCGGCCAACGGGCCCTTGCCGTCCAGCGGCTCGCCGCGGCTGTCCAGCACCCGGCCCATCAGCGCCGGGCCCAGCGGAAACTGGCGGCTGGCGGCGCCGCCGGTCTCGCGCTCGTCCAGCGGCAGCACGCGGGCGCCGGGTTGCAGGTCGCCGATCTCTTCCAGCGGCATCAGGTACAGGGTGTCGCTGGCGAAGCCCACCACCTGCGCCTCGGCGTACTCGCCGCCCTGGGTCTCGATGCGGCAGGCGCCGCCCAGGGGAATGCTCAGGCCCACGGCCTCCAGCACCAGGCCGGTGGCGCGCACGATGCGCCCGCTGTGCACGTAGCGCGGGGCCTGGCCCAGGGCCACGCGTTGGGCGTCGAAGTGCTGCTGCCAGCGCGCGGTGATGGGGTTGGCCGGGGTCATGACGTGGCGGCCGGCAGGTTGTCGTGCAGGCGGCTGCGGATGCCGGCCAAGGCGGTTTCCAGGGTGGCGTCGAGTTCGCCGCTGGCGCTGCTCACCCGGCAACCGCCACGGGCCAGGCCGACGTCGGCCAGCAGGCTCCAGCCGGCGGCTTCCAGCGGCTCGCCGAGGGCCTCGCGCACCAGCGCCAGGTCGTCCGGGTGCAGCCACAGCCGCGGCTTGCCGGCCAGCGCCGGCTCATGTTGCAGCAGCGCCTGCACGGTGTGGATCACCTGCTCGGGGTGCGCCTGCAACGCCTGGCCGGCGATCTGCCGGGCAGCGGCCAGGGCCACTTCGGTGAGTTGGGTCAGCAGTTGCCCGTCGAGCTGGCGCAGGGCCTGGTCGAAGTTGTCGCACAGGGCCTGCAGCGGCGCCAGGGTGGCGTGGATCTGTTCCTGCAGCGCCGCCTCGCCGGCCAGCCGGCCTTGCTCCAGGCCCTGGGCATAGCCCTCGGCCTGGCCGGCGCTGAAACCAGCCTCGTGGCCCTGGCGCCGGGCTTCCTCGCGCACCTGGTCGCGCCGCGCCTGCAGCTCCAGCTTGCGCTGGAAGGCATGCTTGCGCTGGGCTTCGGCCTGGGCCTCGTCCAACTCCAGGGCAGGCGGCGCCTCGCTGGGCAGCACGGCCATGCGCCAGGGCTGCCATTGCCCGGTCGCGTCGGGCCAGGCCTGGTCGTCAGACATAGGAGTCGTCCCCGTTGCCGGTCACGATGACGCCGTTGTCGGCCAGGCGGCGCACCACCTGCAAGATGGCCTTCTGCTCGGCTTCCACCTGGGACATGCGCGTCGGCCCGCGGGCCTCCATGTCTTCGCGGAACAGCTGCGCGGCACGCTGCGACATGTTCATCAGGAACTTGTCCAGCAGCGCCGTCGGCGCACCCTTGAGGGCGATGGACAGCGAGTTGGTCTCCACTTCCTGGAGGATGGTCTGGATGCCGCGGTCGTCGATGTCCAGCAGGTTCTCGAACAGGAACATCTCGTCGAGGATCTTCTGGGTGAGGTCTTCGTTGTGCGCGCGCAGGGTCTGGATGGCCGACTCTTCCAGGGTCGAGTTCATCAGGTTGAGAATCTCGGCCACGGTGCGCACGCCGCCCATCTTGCTGCGCTTGAGGTTCTGGCCGTCGAGCATGCCGCCCAGCACTTCGGTCAGCTCCTGCAGCGCCACCGGCTGCACGCCGCTGAAGGTGGCGATGCGCAGGATGATGTCGTTGCGCTGGCGCTCCTCGAACAGTTCGAGGATGTCCGAGGCCTGGTGGCGGTCCAGGTGCACGAGGATGGTGGCGATGATCTGCGGGTGTTCCTCGCGGATCATCTCGGCCACCAGCGAAGCCTCCATCAGGTTCAGCTTGTCGATGCCCGAGCCGCCATCGTTGGCCTCCAGAATGTCGTCGATCAGGCTGGCGGCGCGCTCGCTGCCCAGGGCCTTGGTCAGCACCGCGCGAATGTGGTCGCTGGACTGGATGTTGATGGCCGCGTACTGCTCGGTTTCCTCGATGAACTCCTCGAGCACCTTGCGCATTTCGTCGTGGGACACCTGGCTCAGGCGCGCCATCTCCATGCTGATGCTTTCCACGTCCTGGCTGGGCAGCAGCTTGAACACTTCGGCGGCCTCGTCGGCCTCCAGCGACAGCAGCAGGATGGCGCTGCGGCGGGTAGCGGTCATTTTACTTGTCATCTTTTTTCATCCAGCCCCTGATGATCATGGCGATCAGGCGTGGGTCTTCCACGGAGATCTCGCGCAGGCGTTTCATGTTCTGCTCGTAGCCCTGGGCCTTGCGCTGGCCGGCCGGCATTTCCACGGTCTCGCCGCTGGCGGTGACGATGGTCGGCGGCGCCTCGGCTTCCTGGGCGGCCTTCAGGGCCTGGGCGTGGCGCTTGTTCATCGGGCGCAGCACCATCAGCCACAGCAGTAGGGCGATCAGGGCCACCAGCAGGTAGCGCGACAGGCTCATGGCCAGGCCGTAGAACTCCGGGGTGCGCCACCAGGCCAGTTCCGGGCCGCTGGTGTCTTCGCTGGCGAACGGGCTGTTGATCACCTTCAATTCATCGCCGCGCGCTTCGGTGAAGCCCATGGCCTGGCGCACCAGGCTGTCGATGTTGGCCAGTTCTTCCTTGCTCAGGGGTTCCTGGGCCGGCTTGCCGTCCTTCTCCGTGGCGCGGTAGTTGATGACCACGGCGGTGGTCAGGCGCGTGACTTCGCCCTGGGCCTGCTTGACGTGCTCGACGCTGTGGTCGACCTCGTAGTTGGTCATGCGCTCGCTGTGCAGGGTCTTGCTGCGTGCCGAGGCGCTGGTGTCGCTGTCGTCGGTGGCGGCCTGGCTGCCTTCGCCCGGTTTCGCCGGTGCGGTGGCGCGGGTCGCCGGTGGCTGGTTGGGCGGGGTGTTGGTCAGCGCGCCGGGCACGCCGCGGGCGGCCGAATCGCTGCCGGCCAGGCTTTCGTTGACCTGCTTGCTGCGTACCGCGGCGTGGTCGGGCGACTGGTTGGGCTCGTAGTGTTCGGCGGTGCTCTCGCGGCTGTCGAAGTCGACCTTGGCCACCACTTGCGCGTGCACGTTCTGGCGGCCCAGCAGCGGCGCGAGGATGTCCTCGATGCGGCGCTGGTAGGAGCGTTCGATGTCGCGCACGTAGGTCAGCTGGGTGCCATCCAGGCCGTTGCTGTCGCTGGGGTTCTGCGACAGCAGGCGGCCGCTCTGGTCGACGATGGTGACGCCGTCGATGCTCAGGTCGGCGACGCTGGAAGACACCAGGTGGGCGATGGCGTTGGCCTGGCTCTGGCCCAGCTCGCGGCCGGGCTGCAGGTTGAGCATCACCGAGGCGCGGGCCGGCTCGCGTTCGCGCACGAACACCGACTGGCGTGCCATCACCAGGTGCACCCGGGCGCTGGCGATCGGCCCCAGGGATTCGATGGTGCGCGCCAGTTCGCCTTCCAGGCCGCGCTGGTAGTTGAGCTGTTCGGCGAATTGGCTGACGCCGAAGGCCTGCTTGTCCATCAGCTCGAAACCGACGTTGCCGCCCTTGGGCAGCCCCTGTTCGGCCAGCTGCAGGCGCAGCGCGTTCATCTGCGCGGCCGGCACCAGGATGGCGTGGCCACCTTCGCTGAGGCGGTAGGGGATCTGGCGCTTCTCCAGCTCGCTGATCACCTGGCCACCGTCGGCCTCGCCGAGGTTGGAGAACAGCACGCGGTATTCAGGCTCGCGTGCCCACAGGGCCAGCACCACCAGCAGGGCCACGGCGGCCGCGCCAGCCAGCACCAGGGGCAGCGGTTGCCCGCGCAGGCGCGCCAGCAACGGTTCGAAGACGCCGGTCTTGTGCTTGGCGGGGGTGACTTTGGCGGAGCCTTTCCCTTGGGCCGCGTTACTCACACGCACCTCGCAGGCGAGGGTAGGGGCGGTACAAAAGACATTGCTCGTTCCGGTGTCGAAAGTGGTCGAGAAGCCTCGCCGCAGTGGTGCGGCGGAGCAGCCTGTTGCCAGCGCTGGCAGGTATCGCAGGGCGGCTATTATCTCGACCCGCCCCGGATCTAAAGGACGGAAAAGCCAGCGCTTTTGTAGCCAATTGGTTGCTTGTGAGAGACCGCCACCTTGTTAACCTTTGGTGCTATCACCTTGCCTTCTTTTCTGTCTGGACAAGTTCTTGCCATGAATACATCCGCTATTGCCGCCGCCCTGCAGCAACTCAACCTGATGGCCAACGAGTCCCAGGGCGCAAGTTCTGTTCTGTCGAGCAGCGCCGCCGGTGGCGGCTTCGGCGGCGAACTGCAGGCCTCGCTCAAGCGCATCAACCAGCTGCAGAACACCGCCGTGCAGCGCTCCAACGCCTTTCAGGCCGGCAGCCCGGACGTTTCGCTCAATGACGTGATGGTGGATATGCAGAAAGCCTCGGTAAGCCTGCAGATGGGCGTGCAGATGCGTAACCGCCTGGTGACTGCTTATAAAGACGTGATGGCCATGCAGGTTTGAACGAGGGAAATGTATCTGTCTGTACGTATGTCGATACGTTCGGGTGCTTGAAGGTCGTGATGAAAAAAAATTCAGGAATGAACTAAGGGTGTACTCGGGTGGATACCCGGAGGGCTCAGGTGTGTAACTGGCTTATTACTTAGGTTGCAGCGACGAAAGTGCCGTCAACATGGGTTGTTGGAAGTCTGGAAGTTACAAAAAAAGCCTTTGTTTAAAAGGCGTTACTTAAAAAATAAATAGACATGTGTCGTTAAAGTTTTATATTCGGCTGCCGATTTCCTCTGCGTCATTGCGAATGTTTCATTCGTGATGGGGTGACTTTTGATTGGCCCTGCTTAATAGGCGCGGACCTGTGAGGACTATATGACGACGACCACTTCCACTTCTTCCTCTTCTGCTACCAGCGGAACCATTACCTCGTTGGGCGTGGGGTCGGGGCTGGATCTGGACTCGATTCTCGATAGCCTTGAAGAGGCCCAGGAAACCAGCCTGTTGACGCCGATCGAGAACGAAGAAGACGACATCAACGCCGAAATCACCGCGTATGGCACCTTGACCAGTTCCCTCACCAGCCTGCAGACGGCCATCGAGACGCTGACCGATCCCGACACCTACGATGCCCTGACCAGCAGCGTCAGCGGCACTGGCACGAGCGCGGCCGTCACCAGCGAGGCGGTGACCGGCACCTATTCGATCGTGGTCAGCCAGCTGGCCAGCGCGCAGAGCCTGGCCACCGATGGTGTCGCCGATTCTACAACGGCCCTGGGCACCGGTACCCTGACTATTACAGTGGGTGACGACGAAAGCTTCAGCATCGACCTGACGTCGAGCAACAACACCCTGGAAGGTATCCGCGACGCCATCAATGACGCCGGCGGCTCGGTAACCGCCTCCATCGTCAACGACGGCAGCGACACCCCGTACCGCCTGGTGCTGACCTCCAACGACACCGGCACCGACTCGGAAATGACCGTGACCTTCGACGGCACGGGCGACGCCGCCGACCTGTTCGGCTACAGCGCCGACAGCGACAGCAACGCCATGACCGAGACCGTGGCCGCCGCCGATGCGCTGCTGACCGTGAACGGCCTGAGCGTCACCAGCCAGAGCAACACGGTGGAGGAGGCCCTGCAGGGCGTGACCCTGAGCCTGACCGACACCGGCACCTCGACCCTGACGGTGAAGCGCGACACCGACTCGATCATCGATGCCATCAACGATTTCGTCGACGCCTACAACTCGTACGCCTCGACCATGGACACGCTGACGTCCTACGACGCCGACGACGACACCGCCGGCACCCTGCTGGGTGACTCCACCACGCGCCGCGTGGACAGCACCCTGAGCAAGGACCTGTACAACTCGATCTCCAACAGCACCTTCAGCTACCTGTCGCAGCTGGGGATCAGCCTGGGCGTGGACGGCACCCTGAGCATCGACGACGACACGCTGGAAGACGCGGTGACCAATAACCTCAGCGACGTCACCGACTTTTTCGTGGGCACCGATGACAGCGAGGGCTTCGCCACGCAGATGGCCGCCGACCTGGATACCTTCCTGGACGAGGACGACGGCTCGATCGTCTCGGTGGTCAACGACCTGAACGACCAGCTCGACGACCTGGAAGAGAAGTACGAAGACAAGCAGGACTACATCGACAGTGTGATGGACCGCTATACCGAGCAATTCACGGCCCTGGACACACTGATTTCCGAGCTTGATTCGACAGCGGACTACCTCACTACCCAGTTCGATGCGTTGAGCAGTGATGATTAATCCTCGATAGATGGGAGTGAGGTTGTGAGTGTATTGCGCGGAGCGAATGCCTACGCGACGGTGGGGTTGGAGAGCGGCATCCTGGCCGCCTCGCCGTACCAACGAATCGTGATGTTGTTCGACAGCTACCAGGCTGCCATCCGTACCGCCCGGCTGCACATGCAGGCGGGCGACATGGCCGGCAAGGGCCGGGCCATCACGTCGGCCATCAAGATCGTCAGCCGCGGCCTGCGCGGCTCGCTGGACCTTGAGCGCGGCGGCGAGATCGCCGCCAACCTGGACCAGCTCTACGACACGGTGGTGCGGCTGTTATTGCGGGCCAATCTGCATAACGACGAGGAGGTCCTGGATGTGGCAGCAAGCCTGATTGAAAACATTGGTTCCGCGTGGCGGCAGATAGGACCTCGAGTCGAGGGGGAGGATGGCGATGTCGCAAGCGCAGGTGGTTGAGTCGTACGAGCGGTTGCTGGCGCAGTCGCAACGCATGCACGAGTGCGCGTTGCAGGGGGACTGGGAGCAAATCCTGTTGTTGAAGTCCGAGGGATTGATCGATGAAGAGACCCTGCGGCGCGAAGAGGCCGGGGTGCAACTGGACGACGAACATCGTCGTCGCAAGTTCGAGTTGATCAGGCGAATACTCGAACTGGAAGTTGAGGTTCGCAAATGCCTGGCCGAGCGCCAGAGTCATCTGGGTGCACTGATAGTTGCCGGCCGCTTGAAGCGCGGACAAGGCAAGGCATATATGCCAAGTGCCACTGTTAGGCCACTACTTAGGGCAGTGGTTCGTCCGGAAGTTTAATACTGCGACAGGATGTCGCGACCAATAAGAAATGTATCTCCAACATTACCCGCCAACGAGCCGTGGCAACACTTTGTTGTCATCTTGATACTGGTTGGTGGGCCAGGGTTATAAATAGCAAATCGGTCCGTAATATCTAGGCGGACCTGCCAACTGATACGACAAGTGCAGGGGAGTAGCAAGTGTTGAACGCCGATAGAGGTCTGGAAGACATTCAGGATCTGAATTTTTCTTATTTGTTGCTGGTACAACGGCTGTTGCGCAAGGACCGTGCTACCGCCATGTTCCGTCTCAAGTTGACCGAGGGCATGGCGGACCTGCTGGTGAAGCTGACCAGCAAGCAGCTGACCCAGTTGGCGCGCATCAACCAGCTGGTGTGCCGCCCGGTGTTCGATGAAGCCGAGTGCCTGTCGCGGGTGTTGGGGAACTCCCGCGAGCTGGGCCTGGTGGAAATTCATTCGTCGTTGCTGATGGCGTCGGTGGACGCCGGGGGCGACACGGGGGGACGCGTGGGGCAGGCCCATGTCTGAGAAAAGTCTGGTCGAGGAGATGTTCCAGGTGCAGCTGGCGATCGAGCTGATCGAGCTGGGCGCGCGCCTGCAGGTGCTGGAGGTGGAAACCAGCCTGAGCCGTGGCCGGCTGATCCGCCTGTACAAGGAAGTGCGTGGCGTGTCGCCACCCAAGGGCATGCTGCCGTTCTCCACCGACTGGTTTGTGACCTGGCTGCCGAATATTCATTCGTCCCTGTTCTACGGCATTTATCTGCGGCTGACGCGCATTGGTTGTGATCGCATCGAGGCGTTCATCAAGGCCTACCGCCTATACCTGGAGCAGGTAGGCGGCGACGATGAGTCCGAGGTGGTGCTGGGCCTGACCCGCGCCTGGACGCTGGTGCGCTTCTTTGAAAGCGACATGCTGGAGCTGGTGTGCTGCTCGTCCTGCACCGGCAATTTCGTCGCCCACTCCCATGGCCCGGCGCAGCGCTATGTGTGCGGGATCTGCCAGCCGCCGTCGCGTGCGGGCAAGACCTTGAAGCGTCGTGAGAGTGAAGAGCTGGACGATTTGCGCCAGGCGTAGGAATTCGCGGTGCCTGTGACGCGGCCTGATGGCCGCTGCTACAAGGCTGCGTCATGGCCGCGAGGCTGCGGATTAAAGTTGCCCCCCGCCACGCCGATCTTCGCCAAGGCCACTCCCGGCGTTGAAAAAGGAACGGCCTGTGCTCATTGCGTTAGGACTCATCGGTATCCTGTTGTCGGTCTTCGGCGGCTATGCGCTGTCAGGCGGCAGCCTGGGGCCGCTGTACCAGCCCACCGAAATGCTCATGATCGGTGGCGCGGCCCTGGGGGCTTTCGTCGCTGCCAACAACGGCAAGGCAATCAAGGCCACCCTGGGCACCGTCGGCCGCCTCAAGCGCAGCACCCGCTACCACAAGGCCTTGTACCTGGACGTGCTGGCGCTGCTCTACCACCTGCTGGGCAAGGCCCGCCGCGAGGGCATGCTGGCGGTGGAGCGCGACATCGACGAGCCCGGGCAGAGCCCGTTGTTCGCCGACTACCCGGCGTTGCTCGACGACCCGATGATCCTGACCTTCATCACCGACTACATGCGCCTGATCCTCAGCGGGCAGATGCAGGCCCATGAGCTGGACGAGCTGATGCTGCACGAGATCGAGGCCTTCGAGCACGAGGCGCACATCCCCGCCGATGCCCTGTACAAGGTCAGCGACGCGCTGCCGGCGTTCGGCATCGTTGCCGCGGTGATGGGCGTGGTGAAGGCGCTGAGCGCCGTCAACGTGGGCCCGGACCTGATGGGTGAAATGATTGCCCACGCCCTGGTGGGCACCTTCCTGGGCATCTACCTGGCCTATGGCGTGATCGCCCCGCTGGCCAGCCGCATCGACCGCCAGGTGGCCGAGGCGGTGAAGATGCTGCAATGCCTGCGCATGACGTTGCTGGCCAGCCAGCAGGGCCTGGCGCCGATGCTGGCGGTGGAGTTCGGCCGCAAGGCCCTGCACCACGGCGAGCGGCCGTCGGCCCTGGAACTGGAAAGCTACCTGCGCGGCACGCCGGTCGGCGCCATGGCCCTGGGATGAGCGAGCGTCCGATCATTGTGCGGCGGCGCAAGGGCGCCGGCCACGGCCACCACGGCGGCGCCTGGAAAATCGCCTTCGCCGACTTCATGACCGCGCTGATGGCGCTGTTCCTGGTGCTGTGGGTGCTGTCCAACGCCAGCAAGTCGCAGAAGAACGCAGTGGCCGACTATTTCAGCACGCCGCTGCTCAGCGCCATCAACCGCAGCCAGAACCCCATACCCGGTGGCACCCCGGCGCTGGCGTTCAAGGAGACTTCGCTCAACCCCATCGAGCTGCCGGCGCGGCCGTTGTCCGAGGAGGAGTTCAAACGCCTAGATGCCCTGCGCCAGCGCCTGCAGCGGGTGATTCGGCTGAACCCGGCGCTCAAGGACCTGAGCAAGCAGATCCTCATGGAGCTGACCCCCGAAGGGCTCAACCTGCAGCTGATCGACAGCGAGCAGCGGCCCATGTTCGAGCTGGGCAGCGCACGGGTGGCGCCGTACATGCGCACCCTGCTGCGCACCATCGCGCCGGTGCTCAACGAACTGCCCAACAGCGTGCAGATCAGCGGCCACACCGACAGCCACCCCTATGCCGGCGGCGAGGCCGGCTACAGCAACTGGGAGCTGTCGGCCGACCGCGCCAAGGCATCGCGGCTGGAGCTGGTGAGCGGCGGCCTGGACTCCGCCAAGCTGCTGCGCATCTCCGGCATGGCCGACCGCATTCCCACGCGCAACGCCGAGCCGGCGGACGCGGCGAACCGGCGCATCGAGATCACCGTGCTGGACAGCCAGGTGGCGCAGAAAATCCTCACCCGCAACGAGTGACCGGCCCCGTAGCAGCGGCCCAAGGCCGCGTCCGAGCCCGCCGCCAATCCACGGCGTACCCCGACGCGGCCTTTGGCCGCTGCTACGGGAAATAAGCGTGGTTTGTGCTTCTGTTCCAACGATGGGGCCGGCAGGCGGCTAAGCAAAATACCGCCCTTATCACCAGCCGATGAACCGCCATGGCGGAAGACACTAGCAACGAAGACAAAACCGAATCGGCGTCAGCGCGCAGAATCGAGAAAGCCCGCGAGCAGGGCCAGGTGGTGCGCTCCCGCGAGCTCAATACCTTCCTGGTGCTGCTGACCGGCGTGGCTGCGCTTTGGGGCGGTGGCGGCTGGTTCTACGGGCAGCTGTGCCAGGTGCTGGAGCACGGGCTGCTGTTCGAACGCGCCCAGGCCTTCGACAGCACGCGCATGGTCCAGGCCGCGCTGGGCCTGGCGCAGCTGGGGTTGCTGACGGTGATGCCGTTCCTGCTGGTGCTGATGCTGGCCGGTGTCGCTGCCTCGCTGCTGCTGGGCGGGCTGGTGATCACCCTCAAGGCCCTGCAGCCGAATTTCTCGCGCATGAACCCTATCGCCGGCCTGGGCCGCATGTTTTCCCTGCGCGCCCTGGCGGACCTGGGCAAGGCCTTGGCCAAGGCGTTCCTGGTGGGCTGCGTGGCGGTGCTGTTCCTCAAGAGCCATGCGCTGCTGTTGCTCGATCTCACCGGCATGCCCGTGGAGCTGGCGCTGGCCACGGCCATGGGCCTGGTGGCCAAGGCCTGCGCGCTGGTCATCGGTTCGCTGGTGCTGGTGGTGGGCCTGGACGTGCCGTTCCAGTTCTATACCTACTACCAGAAGCTGCGCATGACCCGCGAAGAGGTGCGCCAGGAGCACAAGGACACCGACGGCGACCCGCACATCAAGGCGCGCATCCGTCGCCAGCAGCAGCTGATGGCGCGCTCGCGAATGATGAGCAAGGTGCCCAAGGCCGACGTCATCGTCACCAACCCCACCCACTACGCCGTGGCCCTGGCCTACCAGGACAAGATGTCGGCGCCGCGGGTGATCGCCAAGGGCGCCGATGAGGTGGCCGCGCGCATCCGCGAGCTGGGCGAGGAGCACCGCATTCCCATGCTCGAGGCGCCGGCCCTGGCCCGTGCCCTGTATTTCCACGTGGATATCGACCGCGAGATTCCCGCCACCCTTTACACCGCCGTGGCCGAGGTGCTGGCCTGGGCCATGCGCCTCAAGCGCGTCAGTGAGGCCGGTGGCCGGGTGCCGCCCAAACCGAAAAACCTGCTGGTACCCGCCGGCATGGATCAGCCTGGCCCCCTGGGGGCTGCCGCCGAGGAAACACCGAACCAATGAACGCCATGACCAACCTGCTGGGTCCCGATTCCTGGCTGGCCAGGGCCGACCTGAAACTGCTGGCCGGCCCCGTGCTGATCGTCATGATCCTGTCGATGATGATCCTGCCGCTGCCGCCGTTCGTGCTCGACCTGCTGTTCACCTTCAACATCGCCCTGGCGATCATGGTGCTGCTGGTGAGCATGTTCACCGAGAAGCCCCTGGACTTCTCGGCGTTCCCGGCGGTGCTGCTGTTCACCACTTTGCTGCGCCTGTCGTTGAACGTGGCGTCCACCCGCGTGGTGCTGATGGAAGGCCACCAGGGCCCGGATGCGGCCGGCCGCGTGATCGAGGCGTTCGGCGAGTTCCTGGTGGGCGGCAATTTCGCCGTGGGCATGGCGCTGTTCCTGATTCTGGTGATCATCAACTTCATGGTCATCACCAAGGGCGCCGGGCGTATCGCCGAGGTGGGCGCGCGTTTCACCCTGGACTCCATGCCCGGCAAGCAGATGGCCATCGACGCTGACCTCAACGCCGGCCTGATCGGCGAGCCGGAAGCGCGCAAGCGCCGCCGCGAGGTGGCCCAGGAAGCCGACTTCTACGGTTCCATGGACGGTGCCAGCAAGTTCGTGCGCGGCGACGCCATGGCCGGCCTGGTGATCATGGGCGTCAACGTGGTGGGCGGCCTGATCATCGGCATGTTGCAGCACGGCATGGCCTTCGCCGATGCCGCGCACACCTACACCATGCTCACCATCGGCGACGGCCTGGTGGCGCAGATCCCGGGGCTGGTGATTTCCATCGCCGCCGGTGTCACCGTCTCGCGAGTCAATACCGAGGAAGACGTTGGCCAGCAGATGATCGGCCAGCTGTTCATTCGGCCCCAGGTGCTGATTCTCACCGCTGGCGTTATCGGCCTGCTGGGCCTGGTGCCGGGCATGCCCAACCTGGTGTTCCTGCTGTTCACCGCGCTGCTCGGCGGCCTGGGCTGGTGGCTGCACAAGCGTGACCAGCAGCAGGCCGCCGCGCCGCAGGAGCAGGTGGTGCCCAAGGCCGCCGCGCAAAGCTCCGAGGCCAGCTGGGATGACGTCAGCCTGGTGGACACCCTGGCGCTCACCGTCGGCCACCGCCTGATCCCGCTGGTGGACAGCCGCCAGCAGGGCGAGATGCTGGTGCGCATCAAGAGCGTGCGCAAGAAGTTCGCCCAGGACGTGGGCTTCCTGCCGCCGGTGGTGCGGGTGCGCGACAAGGTCGACATGCTGCCCAACACCTACGTCATCAGCCTCAACGGCGTAGAGGTGGGACGCGGCGAGCTGTTCCCCGGCAAGTGGCTGGCGATCAACCCCGGCCAGGTCACCGGCAAGCTGGAGGGCGAGGTGATCGTCGACCCGGCCTTCGGCCTGCCGGCCATCTGGATCGACTCGAGCATGCGCGAACACGGGCAGATCTTCGGCTACACCGTGGTCGACGCCAGCACCGTGGCCGCCACCCACCTCAACCACCTGCTGTACCTGCACGCCAAGGACATGCTGGGCCGTGGCGAGGTGCAGAAGCTGCTGGACAAGCTGGGCAAGGACAACAAGGCGCTGGTGGAGGAGGTGGTGCCCAAGCTGGTGTCCATGGGCACCTTGCAGCGCATCCTGCAGCACCTGCTGGAGGAGGAAGTCTCGATCCGCGACCTGCGCAGCATCCTCGACGCGCTGGCCGAGTTCGTCACCGCCCAGCCCGAAGCCGACGTGCAGGACATGACCGCCGTGGTGCGCGTGGCCCTGGGCCGCGCCATCACCCAGCAGTGGTTCCCCAACAAGACCGAGCTGCACGCCATTGGCCTGGGCTCGAACCTGGAGCAGGTGCTGCTGCAGGCCGTCACCAGCGGCGGCGCCCTGGAGCCGAGCCTGGCCGACAACCTGATGCAGCAGACCGAAATCGCCCTGGCGCGCCAGGAGGTCAGCAACCACCCGGCGGTGGTCGTGGTGCCGAGCAAGCTGCGGCCGCTGCTGTCGCGCTTCCTGCGCCGGCGCCTGCGGCAGCTGGTGGTGATGTCCCTGGCAGAGATTCCGGAGGGCCGGACCTTGCGTATAACCAGCCTGATTGGAGGTGGTAACTGATGGGCGTGCAACGATTCGTCGGTGCCAATAGCCGCGAAGCCATGCACCAGGTGCGCCTGGTGCTGGGGGAAGATGCGCTGATTCTGTCCAGCCGCAGCGTCGAGCAGGGCGTGGAGATCATGGCCGTGGCCGACGGCGAGCCGGCGCCGCTGAGCCCGCGCCGCGCGGCGGCCGCCTATGCCCGCCAAGCGCCGGAGCTTGTTGCACCTGCACCTGCCGTTCAGGCACCCATGCCAGCCAATGACTTCACGGCCCTTGGCGAGCTGCTGCGCGGTGAAATGGAGCAGATGCGCCAACTGCTCAAGCACCAGCAACCGGCACCCGTCGACGAGCCGCGCCAGGCCCTGCTGCGCGACCTGCTGGCCAGCGGCTTCAGCCACTGCCTGAGCCAGGAACTGCTGGACGCCGCCCCCGTGGCACCGCCGCTCGACGGCCCCGGCCGGGCCACCTGGCTGGCCGAGCGCCTGGGCGCGCGGCTGTCGGTGCTGGCGGACGACACGGCGCTGCTGGAAGAGGGCGGGGTCATCGCCCTGGTCGGCCCCACTGGCGTGGGCAAGACCACCACCACCGCCAAGCTGGCTGCACGTTTCGTCATGCGCCATGGCGCCGGCGGCCTGGCGTTGGTGACCACCGACAGCTTCCGTATCGGCGCCCATGAACAACTGCGCATCTACGCCGAGCTGCTGGGCGGCGAAGTGCACGCGCTGGGCGTCGAGGACGACATCGAGCAGCTGCTGGCCAGCCTCGCCGACAAGCGCCTGGTGATCATCGACACCGTTGGCATGAGCCAGCGCGACCAGCGCCTGCTGGCGCAGATCAAGCGCCTGGCCAACGGCGACA
This sequence comes from Pseudomonas sp. GYB4201, assembly GCF_056312595.1. Lineage (NCBI taxonomy): Bacteria > Pseudomonadati > Pseudomonadota > Gammaproteobacteria > Pseudomonadales > Pseudomonadaceae > Pseudomonas > Pseudomonas sp. GYB4201. The sequence goes on from NZ_JBWGIG010000008.1 coordinate 190,264, forward strand.
GCCTGGTGCGGCTGATGCTGGTGCTCAACGCCGCCAGCCATGGCGACACCCTCGACGAGGTGGTGGACACCTACCGCCGCGCGGCCGTGAGTGCCGGCACCCGCCTGCGTGACTGCATCATCAGCAAGTGCGACGAGGCCCCGCGCCTGGGGCCGGTGCTGGACGTGCTGATCCGCCACGACCTGCGCTTGAACTACTCCGCCAGCGGCCAACAGGTGCCCGAGGACCTGCAGCTGGCCGACCCGGCGCAGTTGCTGGGGCAGGCCCTGACCCGCGAACGGCCCTCCCTGTACAGCGCGCAGCCGGGCGCCGCGCCGGGCAAGGGGCAGCAGCTCGACACCCTGGCCCGCAACCTGCTTGGCCACGGCCGCTTGCTGGGCACGCTGCGCGCCAGCCTGCACCAGCAGGTCGAGGATTTCGGCCTGCTGGAAAGCGCCTGGCAGATGGCCGAACTGGCGCCTACGGACCAGGGCCCGGCCTTGGCCCGGCTGCTGGCCGCAGCCCCGCTCGCCGTCGGCTCGGCGCGCCAGGCGCTGTGGGGGGCGGAGCGACCGGTGGTGGGCGCCACCTGGCGCATGCCGGTGCTGAGTTTTGCCGCCGATGGCGCCTTGGGCATCCGCCCGTGGCTGGCCCACCAGTTGCCCATCGGTGCGCGCCAGCGGCTGGACTGGAGCGCGGCGACGTTGCAGGCCAGCCGCCATGTGTGGGCCGGCTGCCCGGGGCGCGACCTGGCGCAGCGCCTGCAGCAGTCGGGGCAGGCCTGGCTGGCGGGCGCCCAGCGTGGCCAGCGGGTGGTGCAGGGCGGCCAGGCCTGCAACCTCGCGCAGCTTGCCGAGCGCGGCCAGGCCCACGGTTTCCAGGCCCTGCGCCAGCGCGGCCGCTGGGTGAAGTTCGAACTCAGCCACCTGCCGGTGGCCCTGGCGGCCCTGCCGGAACAGCCCGTGCGGGCCTGGTTCGGCACGCTGCGCCACTGCGACAGCGAGCAGGTGCTGGGCCAGCGCTATTGGTTGGCGGACGGCAATGCTGATGTCGCGCAGCAGGCAGCCAGCATTGGCCGGTTGCAGATGTGCGAGTCCTTGCCATCGCTGACCCTGCGCGCCTGGAACATCCTCGGCGAGCGCCAGGGGCCCTTGCACGCGGAGCTGCGCCTGTTCCTGGCCGCGGCGCTGGCGGCCTGCGCCTGCCGCCTGGACCAGGAAGACGCGCCCTGGGCGCCGGTGGTGCGCCAGCAACTGCTGGAGCTGTATGGCAAGCGCCGGGTGTGCAGCCCGCTGTTGCTGCTGGAAAGCCTGCTGCATATGCTCACCAGCCGCGCCGCCCTGGCTGGCCTGCTTCATGAGTGACCAGGCCCAGGGCCTGCGCCGCTGGGCCGAGCTGCGTGCGCGGCAAAGCCAGCGCCCTGTGCCGACGCTGGTGGTCGTGGGGCCGCCGTCCGTGGCGGTTGCGGCCATGGCCACGCTGCGCCGCTGGGCCGGCTTGGGCCACCCATGGGTGGGCGACCCGGCGCGCTGGCAGGTGCTGACGGTTAGTGCTGGCGCCGGCAACGTCGCCGAGCTGGCGCGGCAGCACTCGCGCTGGGCGCTGTGGCTGGGCGCCGGGCCGGACGATTACCGCCGCGCCTGCCTGGAGCTGCGCCAGCTGGTCGCCGCCGGTGGCCCGCGGCGCCTGCTGATGCTGCATGGCGGCGTGGTTGCACGGGCAACCGTGCTGGAAAACCTGCGCGGCGCGGCCTTGCGGATGCTCGGCGTGCAGCTGCTGATGGTGGCCGAAACCCCCGTCTCGCCGGCCCTGACCGCCACCCCTGGATAAAGTTCAATCGACCGAAAAGCCACCAAACGCCACGGCTATTCCGCCCTTACCCACGCAGGGTAAGCAGTAATAATGCCCGCGCCCATGACCCGCCAGCCACGCCGTGACCCCACGTGGGGCAGGGCATGCCCTCAGTTTCCTCATCACACCAGGCCTGCAGGATGTACACAGCTCAGGGAAAAATAAAATCAAGCGAGTTGCTGGAACAGTACCTGCCACTGGTACGGCGGCACGCGCTTGAGTTGAAAACCAGGGTGCCAGCCAACGTCGAGCTGGATGACCTGGTGCAGGCCGGCAGCATTGGGCTGCTGGACGCCCTGGCCCGCTATGACACCACCCAGGGTGCCACCTTCGGCACCTTCGCTTCCCAGCGTATCCGCGGCGCCATGATCGACGAGCTGCGCAGCCGCGACTGGGCGCCACGCAGCGTGCGCCGCAACGCGCGCGCCATGAAGGGCATCATCCGGCGCCTGGAGCAGGCCTTGGGCCGCCCGCCCGAAGAGCGTGAAATCGCCCAGGCCATGGAGCTGTCGCTGGAGCAGTACCGGCAGTTGCTGCTGGACATCAACGGCTGCCAGCTGATGCCCATCGAAGACATGGGCGAGGAAGAAGCCAATGGCATCAGCAGCGGCTACGGCGCCTCGCCGTTCGTGGAGCTGGTGCAGGAACGCAACCGCGACCGGTTCATCAAGGCCCTGGATGCGCTGCCCGAGCGTGAGCGCATGCTGTTGGCGCTGTACTACCAGGAAAAGCTCAACTTCAAGGAAATCGGCGCCGTGCTCGGCGTCAGCGAGTCGCGGGTGTGCCAGCTGCACAGCCTGGCGGTGTCGCGCCTGCGCGACGCCCTGGCCGATTAGGCCGCGGGCGCCGGGCTGGCCAGGCAGTGCTTCAGCGCTGAACTGGAAATGCCCGGCGTGCGCGGCAGGTAGCGCACTTCGCACAGCGACCTGAGGGTGTCGAAGTGCCCCTTCCAGTCATCCCCCATGCCGAACACCGACACGCCCAGGCGGCGAATGTCGTCGGCTTTCTGCGCCCAGCAGGTTTCCGCCAGGGTCATGTCCACGCACTTGAGTGAACGCACGATGTCCAGGCGGTCGGCGAAGGGAATCACCGTTTGCTTGCCCTTGAGCAGGTTGAACTCGTCGGTGGACACCCCGACGATCAGCGTGTCGCCCAGCGCGCGCAGGTTGCGCAGCAGGTTCAGGTGGCCGATGTGGAACAGGTCGAAGGTGCCGTAGGTGATGACGACACGGCTCATGCTGGCAGCACCGCGTCCAGGGCCGCGCGTGCCTGCAGCAGCAGGCTGTCGTCCGGGCGGTGCACCAGCGCGTGGCCGGCCAGGGCGCGGGCCTTGTGCAGGTGGCCGCTTTCGATGTGCGAGTAGATACGCGACACGGCGTAGCACTCGGTCAGCAGGGCAAAGCCGCAGAGGTTTCGGGCAGCAATCACCGTGTCGAACTGTGCATCGGGGGTGCGCCAGTCGCCGTACACGGCGGTCAGCCAGGTGTCGGCGTTGCGCAGTTGCCACAGCGGCCTGCCGTCGGGCGCCTGGCCCTTGTCCAGGTGCAGGGTGGGGTAGCGGGTCTGGCGGTGCCATTCGCGCGGGCCGTCCTTTACCCAGAAACCGGTGCAGGTGTTGCCGTCGCCGTCGACCACGAAGCCCGACAGGTCCAGGGAAACCTTGTGCAGCGGATGGTAGAACGCCTTGGGGTTGGTCAGCCGGTGCGAGCCCACCGGTTCCACCCAGCCGCGGCGGAGCAGGCAGTGGGTGGCGCGCTCCATCTCGCAGTGCGGCAGGCCGAAGTCGATGTCCTTGTCGAAGGGCAGCAAGCCGCCCTCGCGGGTCAGGCCCAGCAGGGTGCCGTAGGCGGCGAAGGCATGCACGCCGGCCTGGCACAGCGCCGCCAGGGTGTCCCACAGCAGTTGCTCCACCTGGGGCTTGTTGAAGTCGCTGCGCGGTGCCTTGGGCGTCTGCGTGATCGGCTGTTGCAGGCGCAGGGCCAGGGCCTGGCGGTAGTGCTCCAGGGCTTCGGGCAGGCGCACCTGGTGGTGGCGGATCACGCCCATCACCAGCTGCGCCGATGTGCTCTGGGGGGCCAGTTGCAGGGCCCGGGCCACCAGGGTTTCGGCGCGCTCGCTGTCTTCCTGCTGGTTGTGGATCTCGCCCAGCTTGACCAGCACCTGCACCTGGTCGGGGTCCAGTTCCAGGGCACGTTCGAGCAGCGGTATCGCTTCGGCGGTGTGTTTGTGCTTGCTCAGCAGCAGGCCCAGGTCCGCGTGCAGGCGGGCGTTGCGCGGCGCCAGGGGCAGGGCCTGGCGGAAGCTGGCGATGGCTTCGTCAGTGCGCTGCTGCTTGAGCAGGGCGCGGCCGCTGTTGATGTAGGCGTTGGCCGCTGCTTCGGACTTGTTGTGCAAGGGGATGCGGGCGGTGCGAGACATGATGGACCCCGGTTGAGTGGCTGGACGAGCAGGCCGTTACCACGGCGCTGGGCTGTACTCGGCGGTGAGGGTGAAGGTGGTGGCCTCGAGGCTGGCCGCCGGCACGTAGTGGCGGGCGCTCAGGTAGCGGGCGGCCTGGCCCTGGTCGATGTCGGCCAGCAGCCGGTAGGCCAGGTCGTGCAGCCCGTAGGCAGTATCGAGGGCGAAGGCCAGCTTCAGCCGCCGCTGCGCTGGCAGCTGCGCCAGGCGCGCAGGCGTCGGGATGAACAGCGCCTGCAGCGTGTGCAACTGGGTGGCGCGTGGCTCGGCCAACTGCAGGTCGGCGGGGAACTGGCTCAGGTGGCTGGGTGCATGGAAGCGGTAGAACTGCAGGCCATGCTCGGCCAGGCGCTGGCACAGCGGGCCAAACTCGAAATCGCCCGCGTGGGGGGTGAGCATCGACAGGCTGACCTGGGCCAGCAGCACGTGCTGCAACGTGGCGGCGCCATGTTCGAGGATGGCCAGGGTGTCGTGGCGGTCGTCCAGCACCAGCCAGTCCAGGGCCTTGAGCCCTTGCAGCTGGTCGAGGCGGGCGCTGCGGATAGGCAGGCGCGCCAGCACCTGGGCACCGCGCTGCAACGGCGCGGGCACCGGCACCAGCGGCTGCGGCGCGCGGCTGGTGCTTTGGCGCGGGTCCAGGCAGGCGTGCAGGGTCAGCGGGCGGCCATCGCCCAGGGCTACGCCGTTGATCATCTGCACTTCGGGGTGGGCGGCCAGCGGCGAGCCGTGCAACAGGCTGGCCGGGTCGAAAATGATGACGCTCAGGGCGTCCAGGGCCATCAGCTCGGCGAAGTCGGGGCGGCTGGCAAGGCCGGCGCCGTGGTCGAGGGTGACCAGGCGGCCCTGGAAATTCCAGTTGAAGGTGATCGCCGTCATGGTCCGGTGGTCCTGAAGGAATTCTGTGGGAAAGCCAAGGGTAGGGCGCGAGGCCCTGGGGTGAAGCGGCAAGAACAGGCCCGCCACGGGGCCTGTTCCGCTTATGGCGCTTATTGCAGCAGCGACAGCATTTGTTGCGGGGTGGAGTTGGCTTGCGCCAGTACCGAAGTACCTGCCTGTTGCAGGATCTGGGCGCTGGTCATGGCCGAAACTTCAGTGGCGTAGTCCACGTCTTCGATGCCCGAACGTGCCGAGGTCAGGTTGGTCTCGGTGGTGGAGATGTTGGAGATCGCCGAGTCGAACCGGTTCTGCACCGCACCCAGGTCCGAACGCATGGAGTCCACGGTGTTCAGCGCCGAGTCCAGGGTGGTCAGGGTGTTGGTGGACTTCTTGGTCACTTCGTTGTCAGTGTCGATGCTCACCGAGACCGTGGCGGTGGAACCACTGCCATCGACGGTCACGTCGGCGGCGTAGTAGGTGGCAGTCGAACCGCTGCCTACTTGCAGGAAGTAGTCGCCGTCGTCGTCCTGCACCAGGGTGCCGCCGGTGGAGCCGCTGCCGCCGTAGGTGATGGCCTTGCCCGACTTGTCGGTGATGGTGGTGTTGGTGCTGGACAGCGTCATCGAGGCGCCGCCTTCGTCTTCCACCGAAGCGCTGCTCAGCGAGCCGTCGTAGCCGTTGACGTTGAAGCCGCTCAGGCCCAGGGTGGAGCTGTTGATTTCGCTCAGCTTGATGTCGATGGTCTCGCCATCGTTGGCGCCGACCTGGATGGTGATGGTCTGGTCGGAGTCCAGCACGCTCACGCCGTTGAACGCGGTCTGCGAGGAGATACGGTCGATCTCGTCCAGGCGCTGGGTGATTTCGTCCTGGATCGACTGCAGGTCGGACTGCGAGTTGGTGCCGTTGGCAGCCTGTACCGACAGCTCACGGATACGCTGCAAGTTGTCGTTCACCTCGTCCAGCGCGCCTTCAGTGGTCTGCGCCAGGGAGATGCCGTCGCTGGCGTTGCTGCTGGCCTGGTCCAGGCCGGTGATCTGCGAGCTCATGCGGTTGGCAATGGCTTCACCGGCGGCGTCGTCGGAGGCGCTGTTGATTTTCAGGCCCGAGGACAGGCGTTCGATGGAAGTGCTCAGGGAGCTTTCCGACGAACTCAGGTTCTTCTGGGCGATCATCGACGTGATGTTGGTATTAATGACGGACATGCTGCACTTCCTTCTGTGTAGGGGCCTGGAACCCAGGGTTTCAGCGGCTTTGGCCTAACCCCTGGGTTTTAACCGCGAAGATCGGCACCACCCCTTCCACCTTTAGAAATGCCCGAAAATTTTTTCCCCGGCGGCGTTCGTCGCTGGATTTCGACGGGAAAAAGGGCTGTGTTAGCGGCATTGAATCCACCACGCGCGCGTTATAAATCCGGCCGTTGCTGTTCATTTACCGGAGCCCGTGATGAATCCCTCGACCCTGATCGGCCTGTTGTCAGGCCTGGTCCTGCTGGCCTTGCTGTTGCTGTTTTCGGCGCAACACCCGCTGATGTTCCTTGACCTGCCGAGCCTGGGCATCGTGCTGATCGGCACCTTTGCCGCCACCTGCCTGAGCTACCCGCTGAGCGAGGTGCGCCGGGTGCTGGGGCTGTTCGCCACGGTGATCCGCAAGGAACCGGTGCATGCCCATGACGACATCGAGCAGCTGGTGAGCATGGCGCGGCTGTGGGTGGACGACGACCTGCGGGCGGTGGAGAAGGTGCTGGCAAACACCCGCAACCCCTTCCTGCGCTCGGGCGTGCAGCTGGTCATCGACAAGACCCCGGAAGCCGAGATCATCGAGCTGCTGCAATGGCGCATCGTGCGCATGCGCGCCAAGGAGCGCGCCGAGGCGCAGCTGTTCCGGGTGATGGCCAGCTATGCGCCGGCGTTCGGCATGCTCGGCACCCTGGTGGGGCTGGTGAACCTGATGTTCGTGCTGGGCGACGGCGACATGGTCACCATCGGCCACCAGATGTCGGTAGGCCTGATGACCACCCTGTACGGCGTGCTGCTGGCCAACCTGGTGCTCAAGCCGGTGGCGGTGAAGCTGGAGCGGCGCACCGAGCAGCGCGTGCTGCTGATGAACATGGTGATCCAGGGCGTGGCGATGATGTGCAACAAGCGCAGCCCCGGCCTGATCCGCGAGACCCTGGGCACCTTCGTCAGCCACCACCCGGACGAGATCCGCGAACAGCTGCGCATCACCCCGCGCCTGGGCGAGAGCGCCCGCCCATGAGCCGGCCACTGGAGGCCCTGGGGCGCACGGGCGGCGAGGGCGACGACGACAGCTGGATGATGACCTACCTGGACATGATGACCCTGCTGCTGGTGGTGACCATGGCCATGTTGGCGATTACCACGCGCCTGCACGGCAACCCGCCGCCACCCGTGGCGCCGCTGCCGTTCATGGGCCAGGGCCTGCTGCCCCACGGCCTGGCGTTGCTGGGGCGGCCGCAGGTAGTGAAGCCGGTGCTGGCCGCGGTGCCAAAGGCCGAGCCGGCGCCCGCGCCGCCTGCACCACCGCCGTTGCCGACCACCGAGGAACTGGCGAAAAACCTGGGCATCGACGCCTTGGGCAAGGACATCCAGGTGGATATTTCGCAGAAGACCGTGAGCTTTCGCCTGAGCAGCGAGCTGCTGTTCGAATCCGGCCAGGCTGACCTGAGCCGCGCGGGCATCGGCGCCTTGCAGCAATTGCTGCCGGTGCTGGGCAAGAACAGCCAGCCGATCCTGGTGGAAGGCCACACCGACGCCGAGAAGATCCAGAACCCGCGTTTCCCGTCCAATTGGGAGCTGTCCAGCGCCCGCGCTGCCAGCGTGGTGCGCTACCTGCAGGGCAACGGCGTCGATGGCCAGCGCCTGCGCGCGGTGGGCTTTGGCGATACCCACCCGTTGGGGGATAACGCCACGGTGGCCGGGCGGGCTGAAAACCGCCGGGTAGAAGTGGTGCTGGAAGCCGTGCCCAGCCCGCCGCCCTCAGTGGCCGTGGCTACGGCCCACATGTGAGTGTTCGGCCTCGGGCGCTGTCACCGCGCCGTTGACCTCCAGGCGCTGGAGAATGCCGCACTGGTCGTTCTCGCCCACGGTGCCGCAGCGCTGGCGCAGTTCCAGCAGCTGGGCTTGCAGGGCCTGCAGGCCGTCGATGCGCGCACGCACGTGGTGAATGTGCTCGTCGATCAGGGTGTTGACGCTTGCGCACTGGTCCTGGGGGCTGTCGCGCAGGGTCAGCAGGCTGCGGATTTCGTCCAGGGTCATGTCCAGGGTGCGGCAGTTGCGGATGAACGTCAGCCGCTCGACGTGGGCCTGGGTGTAGAGCCGGTAGTTGCCGTCGCTGCGCGCGGGCGGCGGTAGCAACTGCTCGCGCTCGTAGTAGCGGATGGTCTCGACCTGGCAGTCGGTGGCCTTGGCCAGTTCGCCGATTTTCATGGCTGCGCCCTCCAAAGGTGCTTGACCCTATAGTGGCTACAGGGTGTTCACTTGGCAACAGGCACTTTACCAGACCTGACCAATGAGCCAGCAGCCAACCCATAGCCACAAGCACGACGACCACGGCCACGCCCATGAGCACGCGGCCATTCGCGGCCACGCCCACGGCGGCAGCTGCTGCGCCAGCGACAAGCCGGCGCCGCCCGCTACCGTGCGCCTGAGCGCCACGGCCAGTGCTGACGCGCGCCTGAGCCGCTTCCGCATCGAGCAGATGGACTGCCCCACCGAGCAGACCCTGATCCAGAACCGCCTGGGCAAGCTGGCCGGCGTCGAGGCGCTGGAGTTCAACCTGATCAACCGGGTGCTGGGCGTTCGCCACTCGTTGGCCGCTGATGACGTGATTATCGAGGCCATTGCCGGCCTGGGCATGAGCGCCGAGCCCCTGGACGGCCAAGGCCAGGCCAGCCCTGGAGCGCCGGCACCGGTGCGCAAGCCCTGGTGGCCGCTGGCGCTGTCCGGCGTGGCCGCGGTGGCCTCGGAAATCGCCCATTTCAGCGGCCTGGCGCCCAGCTGGCTGATCGCCGGGCTGGCGTTGCTGGCGATTGCCAGTGGCGGCCTGACCACCTACAAGAAGGGCTGGATCGCCCTGAAGAACCGCAACCTGAACATCAACGCGCTGATGAGCATCGCCGTCACCGGCGCGGTACTGATCGGCCAATGGCCGGAAGCGGCCATGGTGATGTTCCTGTTCACCGTGGCCGAGCTGATTGAGGCGCGCTCGCTGAGCCGCGCGCGCAACGCCATCGGCGGCCTGCTGCAGCTGACCCCCGAACAAGCGACCGTGCGCCAGGCCGACGGCCAGTGGCTGGAACTGGACGCCCGCAAGATTGCCCTGGACGCTGTCGTGCGGGTGCGCCCTGGCGAGCGCATTGCCCTGGATGGCGAAGTGGTCAGCGGGCAATCCAGCGTCGATCAGGCGGCCATTACCGGCGAAAGCCTGCCGGTGGAGAAGGCGGTGGGCGACAAGCTGTTCGCCGGCACCATCAACCAGGCAGGCGCCCTGGAATACCGGGTGACCGCGCTGGCCAGCAACTCCACCCTGGCGCGCATCATTCATGCCGTGGAACAGGCCCAGGGTGCCCGCGCGCCCACCCAGCGCTTTGTGGATAACTTTTCACGGGTGTACACCCCGGCGGTGTTCGCCCTGGCCCTGGCCGTGGCGGTGCTGCCGCCGCTGTTCATGGGCGGCGCCTGGTTCGACTGGATCTACCGCGCGCTGGTGCTGCTGGTGGTCGCCTGCCCGTGCGCGCTGGTGATTTCCACCCCGGTGACCATCGTCAGCGGCCTGGCCGCGGCGGCGCGCAAGGGCATCCTGATCAAGGGCGGGGTGTACCTGGAAGGTGGCCACAAGCTGGACTTCCTGGCGCTCGACAAGACCGGCACGCTGACCCATGGCAAACCGGTGCAGACCGACTTCGTGCCGCTGGACCCTGCCTATGCCGCCACTGCCGAGCAGATCGCCGCCAGCCTGGCCGCTCGCTCCGACCACCCGGTGTCCCAGGCCATTGCCCGCCCGGCGCTGGAAGCCGGCGAGGCGCTGCTGGAGGTCATGGACTTCCAGGCCCTGGCCGGGCGTGGCGTGAGCGGTAGCATCAACGGCCAGCTGTACCACCTGGGCAACCACCGCCTGGTGGAAGAGCTGGGCCTGTGCTCGCCGCAACTGGAAGCCCAGCTGGACGTGCTGGAGCGCCAGGGCAAGAGCGTGGTGCTGTTGCTGGACACCAGCGGCCCGCTGGCCTTCTTCGCCGTGGCCGACACCCTCAAGGACAGCAGCCGTGAGGCCATCGCCCAGCTGCACGCCCTGGGCATCAAGACCCTGATGCTGACCGGCGACAACCCCCACACTGCCAGCGCCATCGCCGCCCAGGTAGGCATCGACCAGGCGCGCGGCAACCTGCTGCCAGCGGACAAGCTGCAGGCCATTGAAGAGCTTTATGCCCAGGGCCACCGGGTGGGCATGGTCGGCGACGGCATCAACGACGCGCCGGCCCTGGCCCGCGCCGAGCTGGGCTTTGCCATGGCGGCGGCGGGCACCGATACTGCCATCGAGACCGCCGACGTGGCGCTGATGGACGACGACTTGCGAAAAATCCCGACGTTCGTCAGGCTCTCGCGCCAGACCCGGTCGATACTGATGCAGAACATCGTGTTGGCGCTGGTGATCAAGGCCGTGTTCCTGGCAATGACCTTTGCCGGGGTGGCGACGATGTGGATGGCGGTGTTCGCCGATATGGGCGTCAGCCTGTTGGTGGTCTTCAACGGGTTGAGGCTGCTACGCAAGTAATGAGGTGGTGATGCTGAGTGCCGAGCTGAAGGCGTTTTACATGGTGGCCCGGCTGGGCAGCATCACCCTGGCGGCGAAAAAACTGGGCCTCAGCCAGCCCACCGTGACCACGCAGATTCGCCACCTGGAAAGCCAGTACGCGGTGGAGCTGTTCTACCGTGGCGGCCGCCGCCTGACCCTGAGCGACGACGGCGCCCGCCTGCTGCCCATGGTCAAGGCGCTGCTGCAGCAGGAAGCCGACATCGAGTTCTTCCTGCGCAACAGCGGCCAGGGCGAGGGCGCCCTGCGCATTGCCGCCACGGCGCCTTACTACATCCTCGACCTGGTGAAGATCTTCCGCGAGCGCCTGCCCCAGGTGGAGGTGTCGATGGAAATCGGCAATTCCCAGCAGGTGCTGGAAATGCTCGAGGACTACCGGGTGGACCTGGCCGCGTCCTCGCAGCTGGTGGACGACGCCCGGCTGATCCGCCGGGTGCTGGGCACCGACCCGCTGGTGCTGGCGGTACACCGGCATCACCCGCTGGCGGTGCACAACCAGGTGCCGCTCAGCGCCCTGGCCGGGCAATGCCTGCTGATGCGCGAGCGTGGTTCCACCACCCGCAGCCTCACCGAGCAGTGGATGAAGGATGAGCAGGTGGCCATCGGCACGGTGCTGGAGATCGGCAGCCGCGAGTCGATCCGCGAGGCGGTGCTGCGCAACATCGGCGTCAGCCTGATCGCCCGCCACGAGGTGCCGCACAACCCCGAGCTGAAGGTGCTGACCATCGACAACGCGCCGGTGATGCACGAATACCTGTACTGCCTGAAAGAACGCCGCCAGGCCCGCCTGCCTGCGGCGTTCCTGGGCCTGGCCCAGGAGGTCTCGGGACTCCCCCCGTAGCAGCTGCCGAAGGCTGCGTCCGCTGGCACCGCATTCTCTACGCCGAGCCGTGTGGTGCGCGGACGCAGCCTTCGGCAGCTGCTACGGGGTTTTGCGGGATCCGTTGTTACAACCCAAATCTGCCAATACCACTATCGGCAGCTTTTGCCCTACTGCCACAGGACGTTCGCATTCGCTGCCTAGGATGACCCCCATCTGCTAGATGAGGTCCCGTCCATGAACCATTCCCCTGCTACCGGCGCGCACATGTCCGTGCGTGGTATCCACAAGCGCTTCGGCGCCTTCACCGCGCTCAACGACGTCTCGCTGGACGTTGCCGCCGGTGAGCTGGTGTGCCTGCTGGGCCCGTCGGGCTGCGGCAAGACCACGCTGCTGCGCTGCATTGCCGGCCTGGAGCGCCAGGACCGGGGCCAGCTGTACATCGGCGACCGCGACATCTCCCAGCTGCCGCCCCAGGGCCGCGACTACGGCATTCTGTTCCAGTCCTACGCGCTGTTCCCCAACCTCAACGTCGAGGCCAACATTGCCTACGGCTTGTCGGGCCAGAGCCGTGACCAGGTGCGCAAGCGTGTCGGCGACATGCTGGAGCTGGTGGGCTTGTTGGGCAGCGAGAAGAAATTCCCCGGCCAGCTGTCCGGCGGCCAGCAGCAGCGCGTGGCCTTGGCCCGCGCCCTGGCGCCGTCGCCGTCGCTGTTGCTGCTGGACGAACCCATGTCGGCCCTCGACGCCCGGGTGCGCGAGCACCTGTGCACCGAGCTGCGCCAACTGCAACGCCAGCTGGGCATCACCACGCTGATGGTTACCCACAACCAGGACGAGGCCATGCTGATGGCCGACCGCATCGCCGTGATGAACAACGGCCAGGTCGAGCAGTACGCCACCGCCCAGGAGATCTACGACAAGCCGGCCACGCCGTTCGTCGCCGAGTTTGTCGGCCAGGGCAACTGGCTGCCGTTCCAGCGCAGCAGCGACAGCCATGCACAGGTGGGCGGGATGAACATGCGCCTGGCCCCCGATGCCAGCCGCGCCAACAGCGGTCGGCTGTTCTGCCGCCCGGAGGCCATCAGCGTCAACCCGCCGGTGCACGAGGAAAACCTGTTCCAGGCGCGGGTGCGCGAGATCACCTTCCTGGGCAACCGCTGCCGCATGAGCTTCGAATTCAACCAGTTCCCCGGCCACGCGCTGCTGGCCGAAGTGGCCCCCGAATCCATGCCGCGCCTGGGCAGCCCGGACATCTGGGTAGCCCTGCCGCCGCGCAGCCTCCAGGTGTTCGCCTGAGATGGCCGCGCAGATGAGCCTGCCGGTGATGGACGCAAAAGCGCCGGCCCAGTCTTCGTCGGCAGCCCTGGGTGACCGTCTGTTCGTGGTCGGCGGCAAACTGCTGTTGCTGGCGTTCCTTTGTGTGGCGGTGCTGATGCCGCTGCTGGCGATCTTCTGGCGCGGCTTCACCCCGGTGGCCGGCGGCGGCTGGGCGGCGGCACAAGACCTGGTGGCCAGCGACAATTTCCATTGGCTGCTGGGCAATAGCCTCAAGGTGTCGTTCAGCGTGGCCGCCATCGTCGTGCCGCTGGCCTACCTGTTCGCCTACGCCCTGCAACGCACGTTGATCCCCGGCAAGGCGGTGTGGCGTGGCATATCCCTGCTGCCGCTGCTGGCGCCGTCGATGCTGCCGGGCATTGCCCTGGTCTACCTGTTCGGCAACCAGGGCCTGCTGCGCGGGCTGGTGGCTGACAATATCTACGGTTTCTGGGGCATCGTCCTGGGCGAGGTGATCTACACCTTCCCGCATGCGCTGATGATTCTGCTGTCGGCCCTGTCGTTGGCCGATGCGCGGCTGTTCGACGCCGCCTCGAGCATGGGTGCTAGCCCCTGGCGCGCCTACCGCAGCATCACCTGGCCGGCCACGCGCCAGGCGGTGTTCGCGGCGTTCTGCCTGGTGTTCACCCTGACCATCACCGACTTCGGCGTGCCCGTAGTGGTGGGCGGCGACTATCAGGTGTTGGCGCTGGAAGCCTACAAGGCGGTGGTGGGCCAGCAGCAATTTGGCCGCGGCGCCTTGATCGGCATGATCCTGCTGCTGCCTGCGCTGTTCAGCTTCGGCGTCGACGCCTGGCTGCGCCGCCGTCACGGCGAGGCCATGAGCGGCCGCGCCCAGGTGTTCCGCCCCGCGCCTTCGCGGCTGCGCGATGGCTGCTACCTGGCGGTAGTGTTGCTGGTGTGCGCGGCGCTGCTGCTGGTGGTGGGCATGGCGGTGTACTCGTCGCTGGTGAAATTCTGGCCCTACAACCTGTCGCTGTCGCTGGTGCATTACCAGTTCAACACCACCGCCGGCGGCGGCTGGTTGGCCTACAGCAACAGCGTGAAGATGGCCGTGGGCACGGCGCTGATCGGCAGCGCGGTGATCTTCACTGGCGCCTACCTGATGGAGAAAACCCAGGGCCTGCGCCGCCTGAACCTGCTGCTGCGCATGCTCAGCTTCGTGCCCATGGCGGTGCCCGGCCTGGTGCTGGGCCTGGGCTACGTATTCTTCTTCAACCTGGGCGGCAACCCGCTGCATGTGTTCTACGGCACCATGACGTTGCTGGTCGTGTGCACCGTGGCCCACTACATGACCACCGCGCAAATGACCGCCACCACCGCCCTGCGCCAGCTGGATGGCGAGTTCGAAGCCGCGGCGCTGTCGCTCAAGGCGCCGCTGTACCGCCATTACCTGCGGGTGACCGTGCCCATCTGCCTGCCGGCGCTGCTGGACATCATTCGCTATCTGTTCGTTTCGGCCATGACCACGGTGTCGGCGGCCATCTTCCTCTACAGCCCCGACACCATCCTGGCGGCGGTGGCGGTGCTGAACATGGACGACGCCGGCAACGTTGGCGGCGCCGCGGCCATGTCCACCTTGATTCTGCTGACCTCGGCCGCCGTGTCGCTGCTGCTGGCATGGGCCTCGCGCGGCTTGCTGCGCCGCTCCCAGGCCTGGCGCCAGGGCCTTTGATTGCACACCCACTGACCTCCAACTGACTCAGGAACCGCACCATGTTCAAGCCACTTGCTCTTGTCGCTGCCGTTGTTGCCGCTTTCAGCCTGCAGGCCAGCGCAGCCACCACCCAACTGACCGTCTACACGGCCCTGGAGCCGGAGCAACTGACCACCTACAAAGAGGCGTTCGAAAAGGCCAACCCCGACATCGAGATCAAGTGGGTGCGCGACTCCACCGGTATCGTCACCGCCAAGCTGCTGGCCGAGAAAGACCGCCCGCAGGCCGACGCGGTGTGGGGCCTGGCGGCCTCCAGCCTGGCCATCCTCGACCAGCAGGGCATGCTCGAAGCCTACTCGCCGAAGGACTTGGGCAAGATCGGCGCGAACTACCGTGACGCCGCCAACCCACCCAAGTGGGTAGGCATGGACGTGTGGGCCGCCACCATCTGCTTCAACACCGTGGAAGCCGAGAAGCAGGGCCTGACCAAGCCCGTGAGCTGGCAGGACCTGACCAAGCCCGAGTACAAGGGCAAGATCGTGATGCCGAACCCGGCCTCATCGGGCACCGGCTTCCTGGACGTCAGCGCCTGGCTGCAGACCTACGGCGAGAAGCAGGGCTGGAAGTACATGGATGACCTGCACCAGAACATTGGCCAGTACGTGCACTCCGGCTCCAAGCCGTGCAAGCTGGCGGCCTCGGGTGAGTTCCCGATCGGCATCTCGTTCGAATACCCGGCCGTGCAGCTCAAGCGCCAGGGCGCGCCGCTGGACATCATCCTGCCGAAGGAAGGCCTGGGCTGGGAAATCGAAGCCACCGCGGTGATCAAGGGCACCCCTCATGAAGACGCCGCGAAGAAACTCGCCGACTTCTCCGCCAGCCCCGCGGCCATGGAGCTGTACAAGGAAAACTTCGCCGTGCTGGCCCAGCCGGGCATCGCCAAGCCGCAGACCGAACTACCGGCCGACTACGAACAGCGCCTGATCAAGAACGACTTCAGCTGGGCGTCGAAGAACCGCGACAGCATCCTGACCGAATGGCGCAAGCGCTATGACGGCAAGTCCGAGAAGGTTGCGGCCCAGTAATTCCAGGGAGGCGTTCCCATGACCCAACACAGCGACATGCTCATCGTCGGCGCCGGCATCCTGGGCTTGTCCCATGCCTACGCCGCCGCCAGGCGCGGCCTCAAGGTCCGCGTGTTCGAACGCAGCGCCACGCCCCTGGGGGCGTCCGTGCGCAATTTCGGCCAGGCGCTGGTCACTGGCCAGCCTGTGGGCCAGATGCATGCCCTGGCCAAGGCCAGCCGCAGCCTGTGGGCGCACTGGGCCGAGCAGGCCGGGTTCGCCCTGAAACGCAACGGCTCGCTGCTGTTCGCCCGCAACGAGCTGGAACACCAGCTGCTCGAGCGCTTCTGCGCCGAGCGCGCGGTGGAGCATGGCTACCGGGTGGAGCTGTTGCAGGGCGAGGCCCTGAACCAGCTGTACAACGGCCAGTTCCGCCACCACCACGCGGCCTTGCTGGGGCTGGATGACCAGCAGCTGTATTCGCGCGAGGCGATTCCGGCGCTGGTGGAGTTCCTGCGCGGGCAGGGCGTGGAGTTCCACTTCTCCACCCTGGTGCGCGACGTGGAACCGGGCAAGCTGCGCAGCACGGCGGGCACCTTACCGGCTCGCACATCGTGGTGTGTTCGGGCCACGACTACCAGACGCTGCTCAGCGACGCCATGGCGGCCTTGCAGCCGCAGGTGTGCCGCCTGCAGATGCTGCGCGTGCGCCCGCAGTTCGAACTGGACCTGCAGCAGGCGGTGCTCACCGGCTTGAGCTGCCTGCACTACGGCGCGTTCGAGGGCCTGCCGGAGACCCGGGCCCTGCAGGCCCAGGTGCAGCAGGATAGCCCGCACCTGGTGGAGCAGGGCATTCACCTGCTGGTCAGCCCCACGCCGTACCGCGAGCTGATCATCGGCGACTCCCACCACTATGGCCGCGATGCGTCGCCGTTCAACGCCGAACAGGTGGATGACTGGATGATCGAGCTGGCCGAGCACACGCTGGGTGGCAAGCTCAAGGTGGTGGAGCGCTGGCAGGGCGTGTATGGCGCCAAGGGCAGCAAGCCGTTCTCGTTGCTGCGGGTGGCGCCGGGCTTGAGTTCGGCGCTGATGCACACGGGCGTGGGCATGAGCGTGGGGCCGGCGCTGGCGGAGCGTAACGTTGCCGACCTGCTGGGCGAGGCCCCGCACGGCCTGGACGTCCCGTAGCAGCGGACGCAGGCCGCGTCCGGCGACACTGCGGTGCCTGGGACGCGGCCTTTGGCCGCTGCTACGGGTTAGAGTTCGGCGGACAGGTGCTCGATCTGTTCGTGGCGTTCGGGCTGGTTGGGGCGCGGGTGGGGGTTGAGGGTGGACCACTGCGGGTGCGCGCGGGCCTTGCCCAGTGGTTCGGGTAGCTTGCCCTCGCGCCAGCTCTTGTCCTGGGGCACGGCGACCTCGATGCTGCCCATGGCCGCGTGCCCGCGCGCGTCCAGTGCTTCCAGCAGCTGCCGTTGGCGCAAGGCCAGCAGGCGTAGTACGTTGTCGTCTACGGTCAGCTCGCGCTGGCCCTTGAGCTTGCCCAGCAGCCGGCCGCCGTAGCCCCGGGCGGTCTGCAACGCGCCGCCGGCGATAGCGCCAGCCAGGGCTGCCAGGCCCAGGGTGATACCGCCTACCAGCAAATCGACGCCGGCGCCGGCCGCGGCACCTGCCGCTATCCCGCCCCCGACTTTCACGCCAAGCTGCTTGAGCGTCTCGGGGTTGAACAGGTCGTCGCCCCAGCGCCCGTCCAGCAGAGGCAGGTCGCTGGCGGCGGCGTCCTCCAGGCGGAAGGCGTAGAGCTTGAGCAGCGCCTGCACGCATTTCTGTTCGCGCTGGCGTACGGCCTCGCGCAGGGCGGCGATGGCAGCGTCCACGCCTTCGCGGTCGGCGGCCACGCTGCGGCGGCAGGCGGCGCAGTCGATCAGCAGTTCGGCAATCAGCGAACGTGCCCGCTGGCGGCGGGCCAGGCGCTGGGCCTGCTGGTCGTCGATCAGCCGTTGCAGGCTGGGGCGTGCATGTTCCAGCAGCAGCGCCAGGCTTTCATACAGGCGCCGCTCGCCATCTTCCGGCGGCGCCACGCTGTCGAAGCGCACCAGCGCGTGCAGGCCCAGGCGCGCCAGGGCTTCGCGCCACTGTTCCTCGCGGTGGCCGGGGCTGGCGACGAAGTTGAGCACCGGCAGCAGCGGCTTGCCGCAACCGTTGAGCACTTCCAGTTCGTCGCGGTACTTGGCCAGCACCGGCTCGCGGGCGTCGATCACGTACAGGCCGGCGTCGCTGGCCAGCAGCTGGCGCAGCACCTTGGCTTCCTGTTCGAAACGCTGGCGGGCCTCGCTGCCCTGCAGGAAGCGTTCGGTGCGCGCCGGGCCGTCCAGGCGCTCGCCGGGGCGATCGAGGCGTTCCAGGTAGTCGAGCAGGGCAATGGCGTCTTCAAGGCCGGGGGTGTCGTACAGCTCCAGCAGCGCCTCGCCGTCCACCGACAGCCGTGCGCCCTCCACGTGGCGGGTGGTGCTGGGGCGGTGGGAGACCTCGCCAAAGCCGACGTCACGGGTGAGGGTGCGCAGCAGCGAGGTCTTGCCGACGTTGGTGTGGCCGACCACGGCCAGCTTAAGAGGCTTGGTCATTGCCGGTCTCCAGCCAGATCAGGGGCAGGCTTGCCACCACGTCGAGGCCGAGCCGGGCCAGGGCCTGGTGCCAGTCGTCGAGGCGCTCGGCATCCAGCTGCTGGCCGGCAGGCGCGGGTAGCAGCCAGATGCGGGTATGGCCGGCGCTGCGCGCCAGTTCCGCGATCAGCCCCAGGCTGCCGCGGTCGGGCGAGCGGCGCGGGTCGCAGGCGATGGCCAGGCGCGCGGCGGGGTAGCGCGCCAGCTGGTCGAGCAGGCGCCGGCGTGATTCGCGGCTGTCGAGGACCCCGGCATCGCCCACCGTGGCGGGCAGGGCGGGCGGCCAGGGCTGTTGGTCGTCGAGTTCCAGGCCCACCAGCAGCGCGCCGCCGGTGGTTGCCCCGGCCAGCGGCGCCGGCACTTCGTGCAACTGCGCCGGGGCGCTGTCGTTGACGCCCAGGCGTTCGCTGCTGGGCATCAATTGCTCGCGCAGTTCGGCGTGGCCGGGCAGGCTCAGGTCCAGCTGCAAGCGCCTGCGGCCCAGGCGCCAACGGCCCCAGCAGGCCACGGCCAGCAGCAGCCGCGGGACGATGCCGAACACCACCAGCACGCCGATCAGCCAGCCGGCCCAGGCCTGGCGGGCGCTGTCCACGGCCAGCACGCTGTCGCCGCTGGCGCGGATGGTGTCGACGTCCGGCACGCTGAAGCCCAGCAGCGCGGGCAGGGCGCCCAGGCCGCGGGTCATGGCCACGAAGGTGTCGGGGCCTAGAATGGTGGTTTCCCAGACGAAGCCGTAGCGCCGGGTGGCCAGCAATAGCAGCAGGATCACTAGCGCGCTGCTTAGGGCCAGCAGCCACAGGCCATTCACCAGCGCGCCGAGCACCCAGCGGTTGAGGCGCTGGCGTTGCAACAGCACCACCAGCGCCGGGCCCAGGTGCACGGCGTTGGCGTCGCGCGCCAGCCGGGCGCTGAGCCATATCCACAGGCGGCCCAGGCTGGCCGTGTGTTCGCCGGCCAGCAGCAGGCCGCTGAGCCAGCCCAACAGCAGAATCCAGTTCAGCCCCAGCAGGCTGCCCAGCGCCCAGAAGACGTTGACCGGGCCGTTGCCCAGGGCGGCGAAGGCCAGGCCGGCGCCGCTGAAAATAACCAGCACCGCCAGCAGCATCACGCTCAGGCGCGCGCCCTGCTTCCAGTGGCGCAGGGCGGGCAGCAGGCCGTCGCGTTCGGCCAGCCACAGGGCCCGGTGCTGCACCCGCGCGGTCAGGTCGCCGCCCTGTTGGCGGGCGCGGCGGTTGGCCTCCTGGTCGTCCAGGGGGCCGGCCTGCTCTTCGCGCAGGCGTATGGCTTCGGTAAGCCAGAGAGTGTCCAGTGCTGTCACGCCACCATCCATTGATCAAACCAGCCCAGAGCATAACCCAGCGAGGCCCCGGGCTCTGCTATCCTCGCGGGATGAAAAATACACTCCCCCTCAGCCTGATCGCGGCGCTCGCGCAGAACCGTGTCATCGGCATCGAAAACAGCATGCCCTGGCACCTGCCGGGTGATTTCAAATACTTCAAGGCCACCACCCTGGGCAAGCCGATCATCATGGGCCGCAAGACCTGGGATTCGCTGGGCCGGCCGCTGCCGGGCCGGCTGAACATCGTGGTCAGCCGCCAGGAAGGCCTGGTGCTGGAAGGCGCCGAGGTGTACCCGTCGCTGGAAGCCGCCATCGCCCGCGCCGAAGCCTGGGCCCAGGCCAATGGCGCCACGGAGCTGATGTTGATTGGTGGGGCGCAGTTGTATGCGCAAGGGCTGGACCTGGCCGACCGCCTGTACCTGACCCGCGTGGCGGCCAGCCCGGCGGGCGATGCCTGGTTCCCTGAATACGACGAGACCCAGTGGCTGCTGGTCTCGAACACCGAAAAACCGGCGGTGGGCGATGCCCCCGCGTACGCCTTCGAAGTCTGGGACCGCCGCTGATTTGCGGGAGCGGCTACACAGCCTGTAGCAGCGGCCGCCAGGCCGCGTCAGGGGTCAACGGTGCGCCAGCTCGGCGTGCTCGTCGGCATCCAGCAGCGCCCGATCGGTCTGCTGCAATACCTGGCTGGCGATGGTGCCGGCCGTCATCGAACCGCTGACGTTCAACGCCGTACGGCCCATGTCGATCAGCGGCTCCACCGAAATCAGCAGCGCCACCAGCGACACCGGCAGCCCCATGGCTGGCAGCACGATCAGCGCCGCGAACGTCGCGCCACCGCCCACGCCCGCCACGCCGGCCGAGCTCAGGGTCACGATCGCCACTAGGGTGGCAATCCACATCGGGTCCAGCGGGTTGATGCCCACGGTGGGTGCAACCATCACCGCCAGCATGGCCGGGTACAGGCCCGCGCAACCGTTCTGGCCGATGGTGGCGCCGAACGAGGCGGCAAAGCTGGCGATGGCCTGCGGAATGCCCAGGCGCTGGGTTTGCGCCTCGATGCTCAGCGGGATGGTGGCCGCGCTGGAGCGGCTGGTGAAGGCGAAGGTCAGCACCGGCCACACCTTGCGGAAGAAGCGCAGCGGGTGCACGCCGGCGATGCTCAGCAGCACGCCGTGCACCATGAACATCAGCGCCAGGCCGATGTACGACACCAGCACGAAGCTGCCCAGCTTGAGGATGTCCTGCAGGTTGGAGCTGGCGACCACCTTGGCCATCAGCGCCATCACGCCGTAGGGCGTCAGCTTCATCACCAGGCGCACCAGGCGCGTGACCCAGGCTTGCAGGGTCTCGATGGCGCTGACCACTTTCGCGCCTTTCTCGGCGTCATCCTTGAGCAGTTGCAGGGCGGCCACGCCGAGGAAGGCGGCGAAGATCACCACGCTGATGATCGAGGTCGGCTTGGCCCGGGCCAGGTCGGCCACAGGGTTCTGCGGCACGAAGGACAGCAGCAGCTGCGGGATGTTGAGGTCGTTGACCTTGCCCACGTAGTCGCTCTGGATCGCCTGCATGCGCGCCAGTTCCTGGGTGCCGGCCACCAGGCCCTCGGCGGTGAGGCCGAACAGGTTGGTCAGGCCCACGCCGATCAGCGCGGCAACGGCCGTGGTGAACAGCAACACGCCGATGGTCAGGAAGCTGATCTTGCCCAGGGACGAGGCGTTGTGCAGGCGCGCCACGGCGCTGAGGATGGAGGCGAAGATCAGCGGCATCACGATCATCTGCAGCAGCTGCACATAACCGTTGCCCACCAGGTCCAGCCAGCCGATGGTGGTTTTCAGCAGCGGGTTGCCCTGGCCGTAGATGGCGTGCAGGGCGCTGCCGAACAGCACGCCCAGCGCCAGGCCGATGAGGACCTTCTTCGCCAGGCTGAATGAGGTGCGGCTGGTTTGCGCCAGGCCTAGCAGCAGGGCCAGGAACACCAGCAGGTTGAGTAGCAAGGGCAGGTTCATTGAAGCTCCAGGGGAATTGATTCCGGCGCTTGCGCCTCTGATGGGCGCTGGCCAACCACAAACTCTAACACCCTGAATTTTCTGTCATTTATACGAAGTTCGAATGAGCTAAGTCGTTTTTGGAATAAGGAGGTGGCGCTTACAGGCAAGCGCGTGGCGCGATCGGGCCCCTGGCGGTCGTGTTCGCGCCAGAGTTGTCATGAGCATTTGCTAGGGTCCGTGCATCACTCTGGGGAGCACCACCGATGAAGCCACTGCGTAACCTGATTGCCGTCACCCTGGGCCTGGCGTTGGCCAGCCAGGTCTTCGCCACCGAACTCAAGCACTGGCCACAGGCCCAGGCCAAACAGCTCGACGCGATGATCGCGGCCAATGCCCACAAGGGCAACTACGCGGTGTTCGACATGGACAACACCAGCTACCGCTACGACCTGGAAGAGTCGCTGCTGCCGTACCTGGAAAACAAGGGCGTGCTGACCCGCGAGAAGCTCGACCCGTCGCTGAAGCTGATCCCGTTCAAGGACACCGCCGGCCACAAGGAAAGCCTGTTCAGCTACTACTACCGCCTGTGTGAAGTGGATGACATGGTCTGCTACCCGTGGGTGGCGCAGGTGTTCTCCGGCTTCACCCTGACCCAGCTCAAGGGCTACGTCGACGAGATGATGGCCTCGGGCAAGCCGGTGCCGGCCACCTATTTCGAGGGCGATGTGGTCAAGACCATGAACGTCGAGCCGCCCAAGGTGTTCACCGGCCAGGCCGAGCTGTACAACAAACTGATGGAGAACGGCATCGAGGTGTACGTGGTGACGGCGGCCTCGGAGGAGCTGGTGCGCATGGTGGCGGCCGACCCCAAGTATGGCTACAACGTGAAGCCGCAGAACGTGATTGGCGTGAGCACCCTGCTCAAGGACCCCAAGACCGGCGAGCTGACCACCGCGCGCAAGCAGATCGAAGCCGGCAAGTATGACCCCAAGGCCAACATGGGCATGGAACTGACCCCGTACCTGTGGACCCCGGCCACCTGGATGGCCGGCAAGCAGGCGGCGATCCTGACCTATATCGATCAGTGGAAAAAGCCGGTGCTGGTGGGCGGTGACACACCGTCGAGCGACGGCTACATGCTGTTCCACAGCGTGGACGTGGCCAAGGGCGGGGTGCACCTGTGGGTGAACCGCAAGGCCAAGTACATGGACCAGCTGAACGGCATGATCAGCAAGAACGCGGCGGCGCAGGCCAAGGAAGGGTTGCCGGTAACGGCAGACAAGAATTGGGTGATCGTGAAGCCTGAGGAAATCCAATAACCCCGTAGCAGCTGCCGAAGGCTGCGTCACGGCCCGCACGCGGTGCCTGTGACGCGGCCTGGCGGCCGCTGCTACAGAGTTGGTTGGCTTACAGCCCGTCCAGCATCGCCTTGTTGCGCACCGCGCCCTTGTCGGCGCTGGTCGCCAGCAGGGCGTAGGCCTTCAGCGCGGTGGTCACCTTGCGTGGGCGGACTTCGGCCGGCTTCCAGCCTTTCTTGTCCTGTTCCACGCGGCGTGCCGCCAGTTCTTCATCGCTGACCAGCAGGTTGATCGAACGGTTAGGGATGTCGATCAGCACCTTGTCGCCGTCCTGCACCAGGCCGATGGCGCCGCCAGCCGCCGCTTCCGGCGAGGCGTGGCCGATGGACAGGCCCGAGGTACCGCCCGAGAAGCGGCCGTCGGTCAGCAGGGCGCAGGCCTTGCCCAGGCCCTTGGACTTCAGGTACGAGGTGGGGTACAGCATTTCCTGCATGCCCGGGCCGCCTTTCGGGCCTTCGTAGCGGATGATGACGATGTCGCCTTCCTTCACTTCGTCGGCGAGGATGCCGCGCACGGCGCTGTCCTGGCTTTCGAAGATCTTGGCGTTGCCTTCGAACACATGGATGGACTCATCCACGCCGGCGGTCTTCACCACGCAGCCGTCCAGGGCGATGTTGCCGTACAGCACGGCCAGGCCGCCTTCTTGCGAATAGGCGTGCTCGAAGCTGCGGATGCAGCCGTTCTCGCGGTCGTCGTCCAGGGTTTCCCAGCGGGTCGACTGGCTGAAGGCGGTCTGGGTCGGGATGCCGGCCGGGCCTGCCTTGAAGAAGTGGTGCACCGCTTCGTCGTTGGTCTGGGTGATGTCCCACTTGGCGATGGCTTCTTCCATGCTGCGGCTGTGCACGGTCGGCAGGTCGGTGTGCAGCAGGCCGCCACGGGCCAGCGAACCGAGGATGCTGAAGATGCCGCCGGCGCGGTGCACGTCTTCCATGTGGTACTTCTGGATGTTCGGCGCCACTTTGCACAGCTGCGGCACCACGCGGGACAGGCGGTCGATGTCGCGCAGGTCGAACGCCAGCTCGGCTTCCTGGGCGGCGGCCAGCAGGTGCAGGATGGTGTTGGTCGAACCGCCCATGGCGATGTCCAGCATCATGGCGTTCTCGAACGCCTTGAAGTTGGCGATGTTGCGCGGCAGCACCGACTCGTCGTTCTCGCCGTAATAGCGCTGGCACAGCTCGACGATGGTGCGGCCGGCCTGCAGGAACAGCTGCTCGCGGTCGCTGTGGGTGGCCAGGGTCGAACCGTTGCCCGGCAGGGCCAGGCCCAGGGCTTCGGTCAGGCAGTTCATGGAGTTGGCGGTGAACATGCCCGAGCACGAACCGCAGGTAGGGCAGGCGCTACGCTCGTACTCGGCGACTTTCTCGTCAGAAGCGCTGGAGTCGGCGGCGATGACCATGGCGTCCACCAGGTCCAGGCCGTGGCTGGCGAGCTTGGTCTTGCCGGCTTCCATCGGGCCGCCGGAGACGAAGATCACCGGGATGTTCAGGCGCAGGGCGGCCATCAGCATGCCGGGGGTGATCTTGTCGCAGTTGGAGATGCAGACAATGGCGTCGGCGCAGTGGGCGTTGACCATGTATTCCACGGAGTCGGCGATGATCTCGCGGCTCGGCAGCGAATACAGCATGCCGTCATGGCCCATGGCGATGCCGTCGTCGACGGCGATGGTGTTGAATTCCTTGGCCACGCCACCGGCGCGTTCGATCTCGCGGGCTACCAGCTGGCCCAGGTCCTTCAGGTGCACGTGGCCCGGGACGAACTGGGTGAACGAGTTGGCGATGGCGATGATCGGCTTCTTGAAGTCGGCGTCCTTCATCCCCGTGGCGCGCCACAGGGCGCGGGCGCCGGCCATGTTGCGGCCGTGGGTGGACGTTTTCGAGCGATAGTCAGGCATGGAGCACTCCGGGCGGCTAATCAGGTATCAGTAAGGGAGTGAGCTTCTCTTGTCCTTTGCAGCGGCGACAGGTAGCTGCCACTGCGGATGAGGTCGGTGACGCTGCAGGATCGCTGCGCGCTCGACCGGAGCTCATAAACCCGCCGGGGGATGATTGGCGATGAATAGCTCGATTCTACACCGCTGGCGGCCGGATGGAATGCCATGAACGACCACGTGCGTCTGGCCGGCGATTTGTAGGACGTTTCTGATTTTGCCGGAAGGGGTATTTAAGCCTTGCTTACCTGGTTACTATCCCCGCGCCGCATGTGCGGCTGACGAGAAATCATCCCCATGGACCACCCCAGTTTAAGTTCCTTCGAGAACCACATTCTGGCCCCGACCGCAGCGGCGGCGGGCCTGCCTGTGAGCTGACGCGTCCGCTCGCCAGGCAGCCCTGCGCCGCTGACTGGAGAGCAACACATGACTACCCTGAACTACGAAATCGATTCGCAACGCAGCCGTGCCCAACTGGAGCGCGAAGACCTGCGCAAGCTGGCCACCTACCCCGAGGACAGCGCCGGCGCGCTGATGACCAGCGGCTATTCCACCGTGGGCGTGCACCTCAGTGCCGCCGAGGCCATCGACAGCCTGCGCCGCGAGGCGGCCGACGCCGACACCATCTACCAGACCTACGTGCTCGACGAGCAGCGCTGCCTGCTGGGCACCCTGTCCCTGCGCGAACTGATCCTGGCTGCGCCGCAGGTGCGTGTGGGCGACCTGATGATCACCCCGGTGATCAGCGCCCGGGTCGATGCCGACCAGGAAGAGGTGGCGCGGCTGATCCGCCATCACGACCTGCTGGCCCTGCCCATCGTCAACGGCGACGGCGCGCTGGTAGGCATCGTCAGCTGTGACGACGCCATCGACGTGGTGGTGGAAGAGGCCACCGAGGACTTCCACAAGGGCGCGCTGATCGGCAAGCACCTGGGCAACATCGCCACCGCCTCGGTGGGCGTGCTGTACCGCAAGCGCGTGCTGTGGCTGGTGCTGCTGGTGTTCGGCAACCTGTTCTCCGGCGCCGGCATCGCGGCGTTCGAAGACGTCATCGCCGCCAACATCGTGCTGGTGTTCTTCCTGCCCCTGCTGGTGGACAGCGGCGGCAACGCCGGCGCGCAATCGGCCACCCTGATGGTACGTGCCCTGGCGACAGGCGACGTGGTCATGCGCGACTGGCTGCGCCTGCTGTGGCGCGAATGCTCCGTGGCGCTGTTCCTGGGCGTGACCATGGCCGTGGCCGTGGCCCTGCTGGGCGCCATCCGCGGCGGCTGGGACATTTCATTGATCGTCGCCAGCAGCATGCTGGTCATCGTGCTGATCGGCAGCCTCATCGGCATGAGCCTGCCGTTCATGTTCAGCCGCCTGCGCATGGACCCGGCAGTGGCCAGCGGCCCGCTAATCACCTCCATCGCCGATGCGGCGGGGGTGTTGGTGTACTTCGGGATTGCTTCGATGGTGCTGGATCTCTGAAGCGCGATTGCAGCGTTTTGCCGCACGGTAGGAGCCGACCTTGGTCGCGATGCAGGCGACGCGTTTGTTCAGGCGCGGCCTCATCGCGAGCAAGCTCTGCTCCTACCCTATGGTTTTGTATAAAGGCGGTGGGTGGTGATCAGGCCGATCAGGCATAACGCCAGGAAGGCTACCCCCAGCATCATTTCAAAATCGGCCGCCACCAGGCTGATCGCCGCGCTGCCTAAACCCCCTGCCACCAACACCAGCGTGTTCAACACCGACGCCGATGCCCCCGCGCTTGCCGGCACCAGCTCCATGGCGCGGGAGGTGGCGGCCGGGCGGGCGATGGTGGTGCCGGCGGTGCAGATCATCATCGGCAACAGCACGGTCGCCACGCTGCGTTCGGTGGCTAGGCCCAATACCAGCATGGCCAGGCCTGCGGCGCCGATCAGCAACAGCCCGGTGAACAGCTGGTGGCGGTGGCTGACGCTGCGGCTCATGTGGCTGGCCAACAGGCCGCCCAGCACATAGGCCGCGCCATAGCCCAGCAGGGTCAGGCCGAATTCAAGCTGCGACAGTTGGAAGTAGTCGAGGAAGATCAACGGCGAGATGGCAATGAAGGCGAAGTGGCAGGTAAAGGCAATCGCCGCAATCAATGAGAAGCCCATGAAAGCCGGGTTGAGGAACAATTCGCTGTAGGTTGCCAGCAGGGTTTGGCTTTTCCGAACGGCGCCACGGGCGGGCGGCAGGATGCGTATGGCCTGTATCAGCACGCCCAGGGCGATCAGCGTGAATACATGGAAGCTGGCCTGCCAGCCGAACAGATGCTGCAGCAACGCCCCCGCCAAGGGCGAAAGCGAAATCAGCACGCCGCTGGCGCTGGTGACCAGGATGCGCGCGCGTTCCCGCTCGCGGCCTTCGAACAGATCCTGCACCAGTGCATTGAGCAGCACGAAGCAGCCGCAGCCGATGGCTTGCACCGTGCGGAACGCTATAAAGCTGGCGAAGGTGTCGGCGTTCGCGCAGCCAATCGCGCCGATGATGGAAATCCCCAACCCCAGGATCAGCAGCCCCTTGCGGCCAACCCGGTCAGACAGTGGGCCGAGCAAGAACTGCGACACGGCAACCCCGATGGCGAACACGCTGATGGACAGGGCGATGTCGTGGGTGGGGGTGGCGAAATGAGCAGACAGCGCGGGGAAGGAGGGCAGGACGACGTCGAGGGGGAAGACGGCGAGCAGAACCATGGCCAGCAGCAGTGCCATGACGGAGCGTTTATGCGGAGCAGACATGAGCCAAGCCTTTTTGACAACGAAGGCTACTCGCATCCAAATCGTGGTCAATAGCGGCTAGATCACGAAATTTCCCAAGTTTTTGTAGGAATAATCGTAGCCGCTGCCGCAGGCTGCGCTGGCCCTGTGCCTCGCTGAAGATCTGCAGCGAACACATGGGCCAGCGCAGCCTGCGGCAGCGGCTACGCGGCATTTCTCATCGCTGGGCAGGTATCAGCTATTGGGCAGCAACCGGCAGGTAATGCTCTTGATGTAGCGAGTTTCCGGGATGGCCGGGTGTACCGGGTGGTCCGGGCCCTGGCCGCCGCGTTCCAGCAGCTGGATGTTGCGGTCTAGGTGGCGGGCGCTGGTCAGCAGGATGTTCTGCAGGTCGTCTTCAGGCAGGTGCATGGAGCACGAGGCGCTGACCAGGATGCCGTCCTTGCTGAGCAGGCGCATGGCCTGTTCGTTCAGGCGGCGGTAGGCGCCTTCGCCGTTCTTCAGGTCTTTCTTGCGCTTGATGAAAGCGGGCGGGTCGGCGACGATCACGTCGAAGCGCTCTTCGGAGGCCTTCAGTTGCTTCAGGGCTTCGAACACGTCGCCTTCCACGCAGGTGACCTTCTCGGCGAAGCCGTTGAGGGCGGCGTTGCGCTCAACGCCGTCCAGGGCGAAGCCCGAGGCGTCGACGCAGAACACTTCGCTGGCGCCGAAGGCACCGGCCTGCACGCCCCAGCCACCGATGTAGCTGAACAGGTCGAGCACGCGCTTGCCCTTGACGTACGGGGCCAGGCGGGCGCGGTTCATGCGGTGGTCGTAGAACCAGCCGGTCTTCTGGCCTTCCATGACCGGGGCCTGGAATTTCACGCCGTTTTCTTCCAGGTCGACCCACTCAGGCACCACGCCGAAGGCGGTTTCCACGTAGCGTTCCAGGCCTTCGGCGTCACGGGCGGCCGAGTCGTTCTTGAACAGGATGCCGCTGGGCTTGATGACCTGGATCAGCGCGGCCATGACGTCGGCCTTGTGCTGTTCCATGGTGGCCGAGGCCAGCTGTACCACCAGAATGTCGCCGAAACGGTCGACAACCAGGCCCGGCAGCAGGTCGGAATCGCCGTACACCAGGCGGTAGAACGGCTTGTCGAACAGGCGCTCGCGCAGCGACAGGCAGACGTTCAGGCGGTGCACCAGCAGCGACTTGTCCAGCGGCAGCTTGGCGTCGCGCGACAGCAGGCGGGCGCAGATCAGGTTGTTGGGGCTCATCGCGACGATGCCCAGCGGCTTGCCACCGGCGGCTTCGAGCACGGCCTGGTCGCCGGCCTTGAAACCATGCAGGGGCGTGGCGGCTACGTCGATCTCGTTGCTGTAGACCCACAGGTGACCGGCGCGCAGGCGGCGGTCGGCATTGGCTTTGAGGCGAAGGCTGGGCAGGGACATGAAGTCGCTCCGGGGAAAAAAGAGCGGGAGTATAGCGTGAACGCAAATGGCAGGCTTGCCCGCTTGACGAATAGCCGCGTAGCAGCTGCCGCAGGCGGCGTCAGGCCCCCGCGCGGTTCGGCTGGAAATACGTGGCGCCGGTGGACGCGGCCTGGCGGCCGCTGCTACGGGGTATCGGTTTTGATACGTGAAAGGTAGTGGCCACTTGTCATGAAACAGATAGCTAGCGGTTGTGCCGCCGCCCCTCGCAAGGGTTAAAATCGCACCTCAGTCCAGAGTGTGTACTTATGTCCCAAGAGCTTTCAGAAGAACAGATCCAGCAGGCCTTGCAGGGGATCAGTGTGCCGCCTCAACCGCAGATCATGGTAGACCTGCAGATGGAGCAGTACATGCCCGACCCGGACCTGGAAGTGATCGCTCGTCTGATAGCGCAGGACCCGGGCCTGTCGGGGGCGCTGCTGAAAATCGTCAACTCGCCGTACTACGGGCTGTCGAACAAGATCGCCTCCATCCAGCGCGCGGTGAACCTGCTGGGCAGCCGCTCCATCATCAACCTGATCAACGCCCAGTCGATCAAGGGCGAGATGAGCGACGAAACCATCGTCACCCTCAACCGTTTCTGGGACACCGCCCAGGACGTGGCCATGACCTGCCTGACGCTGGCCAAGCGCATCGGCTCCCAGGCGGTGGACGAGGCCTACGCCCTGGGCCTGTTCCACGACTGCGGCATTCCGCTGATGCTCAAGCGTTTCCCCGACTACATGAGCACCCTGGAGCGCGCCTACGCCAACGCCGGCCCCGAACTGCGCGTGGTGGACACCGAAAACCAGGCGTACAACACCAACCACTCGGTGGTGGGCTACTACACCGCCAAGTCCTGGCGCCTGCCCGAGCACCTGGGCAACGCCATCGCCAACCATCACAATGCCCTGGCGATCTTCAGCGATGACTCCAACCAGAACAGCCAGTTGAAAAACCTGCTGGCGATCCTGAAGATGGCCGAACATATCTGCTCGTCGCACCGGGTGCTGGGCAACCAGAACGAAGACCACGAGTGGAACACCATCAGCCATCTGGTGCTCGACTACGTCGGCCTGTCGGACTACGACTTCGAGAACCTGAAGGAATCCATCCGCGAGCTGGGCGCGCGCTGACGCTACCCGCCGCTCTGCAACGAGCCTTCCATGCCTGAATTGCCTGAAGTCGAAACGACCCGCCGGGGCATTGCGCCCCACCTTGAAGGGCAGCGCGTGAGCCGCGTGATCGTGCGCGATCGCCGCCTGCGCTGGCCGATCCCCGAAGATCTGGACACGCGGTTGTCGGGGCAGAAGATCATCGGCGTCGAGCGGCGGGCCAAATACCTGCTGATCAACGCCGAGGTCGGCACGTTGATCAGCCACCTGGGCATGTCCGGCAACCTGCGCCTGGTGGAAGTGGGCCTGCCGGCGCTCAAGCATGAGCACGTGGACATCGAGCTGGAGTCGGGGCTGGCGCTGCGCTACACCGACCCGCGGCGCTTCGGCGCCATGCTCTGGAGCCTGGACCCGCTCAACCACGAGCTGCTGGTGCGCCTGGGGCCGGAGCCGCTGACCGCGCTGTTCGACGGCGAGCGGCTGTTCCAGCTGTCGCGCGGCAAAAGCATGGCGGTGAAGCCGTTCATCATGGACAACGCCGTGGTGGTGGGGGTGGGCAACATCTACGCCACCGAAGCGCTGTTCGCCGCTGGTATCGACCCGCGCCGCGAGGCGGGTGGCATTTCCCGGGCGCGCTACCTGAAGCTGGCCATCGAGATCAAGCGCATCCTGGCCATGGCCATCGAGCGTGGCGGCACCACCTTGCGCGATTTCATCGGCGGAGACGGCCAGCCGGGCTACTTCCAGCAGGAGCTGTTCGTCTACGGGCGCGGCGGCGAGATGTGCAAGGTGTGCGGCAGCACCCTGCGCGAGGTGAAGCTGGGCCAGCGCGCCAGCGTGTACTGCCCGCGCTGCCAGAAGTAAGCGGTTACGCGCCGGGCCTGACAACCCGGCAGACGCTGATATAGTGAAGAATCAAGTAGCCGCAAACGCCCGCAAAAGGACTGTGCCATGAATTGCTTCCGTACCCTGTCCCTCGTACTGATGCTGTGCCTGGGCCTGCAGGCCTTGCCCAGCCTGGCCGACGAACTGCAGGAAAGCAGTGGCAGCGGCGACCCGGTGTACCAGGTGCAGAGCCCGCCCGCTTTTTCGATGATCGCCGACCTGGTCATTGCCCGGCCCTTGCTGATTGCCGCCACGGCCATCGGTGCGGCGGTGTTCGTGGTGTCGCTGCCGTTCACCGCCCTGGGCGGCAACGTCAAGGACGCCGGCAAGGCGCTGGTGGTCGACCCCGGCAAGGCGGCGTTCGTGCGCTGCCTGGGCTGCACCGGCGACGGCTACGGCAAGCGCCAGTAACCGTCACGCCGGTCACGGGTTGGCCGGCATCACCTCGGAAACACCTACGCCACGCGGGTCGCTGGCGGCTTCCACCTTGCCATTATCCTTGTGCCACAGCAGCACCTGCTGGTTGCCGTAGGCGCGGCCGGCCTGCTTGAGGCTGTAGCCGCGGCCTTGCAGCTCGGCCAGCTGGGCAGCGGTGAACGCACCCGGCTCGTACTCCACCACATCCGGCAGGTACTGGTGATGGTAGCGCGGCACGGCCGGCCAGGTTGGCACCGGCTGGCCATCCAGGTACTGCAGCATCGCCAGCAGCACCATGCTCGGGATGCGACTGCCGCCCGGTGTGCCGAAGGCGGCAAAATCCGTCGGGCTTTCGATGAAGCTGGGGCTCATGCTCGACAGCGGGCGCTTGCCCGGCGCCACGGCGTTGGCCTGGCTGCCGGCCAGCCCGTAGGCGTTGCTGCCGTGGGGGTCGGCGGCGAAGTCGTCCATTTCGTCGTTAAGCACCACCCCGGTGCCAGCGGCGGTGAAGGCGGCGCCGAACGGCAGGTTCACCGACAGCGTGGCGGCCACGGCGTTGCCCTGGTTGTCGAGCACGGCGAAATGGGTGGTGTGCTCGCCCTCGCGCCAGGCCGGGGCGGGCGGCAGGTCGGCGCTGGGCGTGGCTTGCTGCGGGTCGATGCTGGCGGCCAGGCTTTTCAGGTAGGCGGGGGAAAGTAGCGCCTGGGTCGGGTTGTTGACGAAGTCCGGGTCGCCCAGCTGGCTGCGGTCGCGATAGGCGCGGCGCAGGGCTTCCACCACGTAATGCACGCGCTGCACCGGCTCGGCCTGGCGCCACGGCACCTGCTGCAAGATGGCCAGCGACTGGGCCAGGGCGATGCCGCCGGCCGAGGGCGGCGGGGCGCTGATCAGCTCGCGTTGGTCGGCCAGGGCAAAGCGCAGCGGCGCGCGGCTGGCCACCTGGTAGTCGGCCAGGTCCTTCAGGGTCCAGATGCCGCCGCCAGCCTGCACCGCCTTGACCAGCGCCTGGGCGGTGGCGCCGGCGTAGTAGCCATCGCGGCCCTGTTCGGCGATGCGGGTGAGGGTTTGCCCCAGCTCGGGTTGGCGCAGCACTTCGCCGACGGCCGGTACCTCGCCATCGCGCAGGAACAGGCGCGCGGTTTCCGGGTCGTCGCGCATGGCCGCCAGGCGCGCGGTGGCCCAGGCGCGGTACACGCGGTCCACGGCAAAGCCCTTGTTGGCCAGGCGGATGGCCGGCGCCAGGGAGTCTTTCAGCGGCAGCTTGCCGTAATGCGCGGCCAGTTCCACCAGCGCCGCGGGCAGGCCGGGGATGCCGCTGGCCAGTGCGCCGGTGGTGGACAGCCCCGGTTGTTCCTTGCCGTCGCGCAGGTACATGTCGGCGCGGGCTGCAAGCGGTGCTTTCTCCCGGGCATCCAGGAAGCGATAGGCGGCCGGGGTGCCGGCCTGGCGCAGCAGGAAGTAGCCGCCACCGCCCAGCCCGGAGGCGTAGGGCTCCACTACCGCCAAGGCGGCACTGATGGCAATGGCGGCATCGAAGGCGTTGCCGCCCTCGGCGAGGATTTTCTGCCCGGCGGCGGTGGCCTGCGGGTGAGGGCTGGCGATGGCCGCCGCAGCCGGCAGCGGCTGGGCGTGGGCCAGGGCGGAGCAGCACAGCAGCAACGCGCCGAACAGCAGTGAGCGGGTGTTCGGCATGGGCGGCTCCTCCTTGAGCGGCAAGATCAGGCTTTGCCGGTGATCTTGCGGTATTTCTCCATCAACTGTTCTTCTGTTTCCGGGTGGGCTTCATCCAGGGGGATGCAGTCGACCGGACACACCTGCTGGCACTGCGGTTCGTCGTAGTGGCCGACGCACTGGGTGCACAGGTTCGGGTCGATCACGTAGATCTCCTCGCCTTGGGAAATCGCCGCGTTCGGGCACTCGGGTTCGCAGACGTCGCAGTTGATGCAATCGTCGGTGATGATCAGGGACATGGGTACTCCGGCCGGGGCCTTGGCCCGGGCATATGAACACTAATGTGCGCAATTGTGCCGCATAAGCGCGCGCAGTGCACGCTTATGCAAGGCGGCCGGCACTGGCTATTTCTTGAAGCGCAGGGTCAGCGCCTCGGCCACGGCCGGGTGCACGAACTTGGTGATATCGCCGCCCAATGCCGCTATTTCCCGGACCAGGGTCGAGGAAATGAACGAATAACGCTCCGACGGGGTAAGGAACAGGCTCTCGACGTCGGGCGCCAGCTGGCGGTTCATGTTGGCCAGCTGGAACTCGTACTCGAAGTCCGAGACCGCACGCAGGCCGCGCAGGAACACGTTGGCACCCTGCTCCTTGGCGAAGTGCGCCAGCAGGGTAGAGAAGCCGACCACCTCGACGTTGGGCAGATGCTTGGTGACCTCGCGCGCCAGCTCGACCCGTTGTTCCAGGGGGAACAGCGGGTTTTTCTTGGGGCTCGCGGCCACGGCTATGACCACGTGGTCGAACAGGCGCGAGGCGCGTTCGACCAGATCGCCGTGACCCTTGGTGATGGGGTCGAAGGTACCTGGGTACAACACTCGGTTCATCGCGTCGTCCTGGCGGGAATCCGTTGGGGACTGGGATGGTATCGCAGCATTCCCGGCCGGCCAAGTCGGCGTGCAGGGTATATCGGACTATAGACAGGTTTGCCGTTCGCTGATTGCTAGCTGGAAATCTGTCCTTGTCTGCGGCCGCAGGCGCTGTGGCGGCGCCCGGCCAGGGCCGGCTTCTACCGCGGTTTCTATAGCAGCGGCCGCAGGCCGCGTCCAAGGCGCCGCGCTTTTCCCGGCACACCGCGGTGAATCCGGACGCAGCCTGCGGCAGCTGCTACGGGGGGTGCAACCCGCTGACCGCTCACGGCGTCAGGCAACGCGGTTTCCGTAGCAGCGGCCGCAGGCCGCGTCCAAGGCGCCGCGTTTTTCCCGGCGCACCGCGGGGAATCCGGACGCAGCCTGCGGCAGCTGCTACGGGGGGCGCGACCCGCTGACCGCGCACGGCGTCAGGCAACGCGGTTTCTGTAGCAGCGGCCGCAGGCCGCGTCCAAGGCGCCGCGCT